>JBELAJ010000247.1:0-11658 GCA_049508935.1 Terriglobia bacterium
CGCTCCCGCAGATTCTGGTGGAATTCCCGGACGTTGTTTATGTCGTCATGGGTGCGACGCATCCCCACGAGTTGCAGGAGCGCGGCGAGGCCTATCGTCTGAGCCTGGAAAATCTGGCCAGGAAGAACAAGGTGGAGAAGAACGTTATTTTCTATAACCGCTTCGTAGAACTCGAAGAGTTGAAGGAGTTCATAGGCGCGGCGGACCTCTACATTACGCCGTATCTCAACGAGGCGCAGATCACTTCGGGGGCGCTGGCCTGCGCGTTTGGCGCGGGTAAAGCCGTCGTCTCAACTCCCTACTGGCACGCCGCGGAATTGCTGGCGGAAGATCGCGGTATCCTGGTGCCATTTGGAGACTCCAGCGCCATCGCGCGAGAGGTCTCGGGCTTGATGCGCGATTCGACACGCCGCGATGCCATCAGTAAGAACGCCTATAAGCTGGCCCGCGAAATGGTCTGGAACAACGTGGCGCGTCTCTACATGTCCTCCTTCGAACGTGCTCGCCTCCAGGACGCCTTGCTGTCCTGGAAATCGTTCGTTGCGAAGACTCTCGACCAGCAACAGCACGTGGCGCAGAATTACGCATTAAACGCTGCGGCTCGGCGAACGATAGTTCACCCTATTGGTCCAGTTTGAGGCTGGATGCAGCAATGCCTTGAGCGCGCGCTACGCCGCGCAACGTAAAGGCTTCGTAAGGAGGTGAACCATGCCAAGCCCCGCAAAAATGATGATGCCTGAAGGGAGCACGGTAAGGGAATCGGTCAAGACGCCCGCAACCGTCGCTCCGACGGAAAGCGAAATCGCCACCCTTGCGCATCAATTGTGGCAAGACAACGGCTGTCCCGATGGATCGGATAAAGAAGATTGGTTCCTGGCAAAAGCAATGCTCACGAGTGCACTCGTCGCGAAGGGCCAAGATGAGTCGTGCCGCCCCTCGGCCCATTGCGGCGACACCCGCGACGAGTTCGAAATGCTGGCCGAGTTGCGGTGGGAGGGAGGTTGGGTGGTCTGGGAAAGTGAATGGGGTGGTGCCCGCTGGATCTGGAATTCAGCCACTCCAGGCGTTGAAGTTTCGAATCGGATACTAATACCAACGTCTGTACATGCCGACAGTAGGTGCGAGCAATTTTGACCGCTTTTTGGTTGACTCTCGACGCGGAAGGTGGTACGCTACGCGAAAGAGCGGCAGTGAAGCAATACGTCGGGAAAGATCCCGTATCTCGGTGACAAGTATTTAAGCCAGGACGCGCCCACAGCCCATTCCAACCGTGAAACTGCCGTGGAGTGTGTGCGGCCCGCGAGGTTAGACCGGGTCGTCGCCAAAACCTCATTCCTTCCGATGTCGCGGACGCGCCCTGAGCAAGCCGAGGGTGGTGTTATGGCAACGAAAAGCCACCCTGCCGATTGGGCAGCTGCGATCTCGGGAATCAAGGCCGGGAATACCGCTCCCGAATATGCCGCGAACCGCGACATTTTCAGCACGCAGAAGGAGGGTATTATGACGCCACAGAAGAGCCCGCCTAAGGTTGTCGGGGCGAAGGGCAAAGGCACGCTCCACCTGCCCCAACAAGCTAAGACCCAGGTCGTTGATTGGGTAGCATTCCTGGCCGGAATCACGCGCGGAAAAACCGTTCTGGAATACGGCGCAAACCGCACAATTTTCGTGCAGGGAGACCTTGCGGATTCCGTGTGGTATCTCCAACACGGGGAGGTAAAGCTCGCGGTGACCTCCCAACAAGGCAAGGAAGCGATCGTCAGCGTTTTGGGCGACAACGAGTTTTTCGGTGAGGGATGCTTGGCCGGGCAGCCGTTGCGCATCTCCACGGCGAGCGCGGTGACGGATTGCACTCTTTACCGGATCGAGAAGTCGCTGATGCTTCGCCTACTCCACGAGCAGCACGAAATCTCGGAATTGTTCATCACACATCTGCTGACCCGTAACACCCGCTTTGAAGAGGATCTGGTCGACCAGCTTTTCAACTCCAGTGAGAAGCGTCTGGCGCGAATTCTCTTGTTGCTGGCGCATTTTGGCAAGGAAAGCCGAGTAGAAACTGTCCATCCTGGAATCAATCAGGAACACCTGGCCCAAATGGTCGGCACCACCCGGTCACGGGTCAGTCATTTCATGAACAAATTTCGGTCGCTGGGCTTTATCGATTACGCGGGCAACGGTGGGTTGACGGTTAACAATGGCCTGTTGAGCGTGATCTTGAGCGAATAGTATACTGTAGCCAACGCTCCAAGTATTTACGAACGCCGGGGTGGGGATTCAAACTGACCCCCCACCGGCGATCGGTAAAAACAACACCGTTGCTCAGGGTCTATTTTGCGGGCTCGATTCCGAGTCGGTCTTTGACTACCTGCGGCGTTGGTGCTTATCGATACAGATTGCCGCGCCGTCGTCCAGACTCTAGGTCCAATAGGGCTTGGTGCCATAATAGGTGGCGACTTCGGTACCCCAGGCGCGGTCAGCCATGTTCGGCCAGTTAGCCTTGTCGAAACCGGGAGCGTGCTCGAGCAGTTGTTTATCGACGTTCAGGATGAACTGTCTTTCACCGGTGTCTACCGTAAGGGCATTCCAGGGGATGGCAAACAATTTGTCACCCACACCCAGGAACCCCCCAAACGAAAGAACTGCGTAAGCAACTCGGCCCTTCTCCACGTCGATCATCAAATGTTCGATTGTTCCGAGATCCTCTTTTTGACGGTTTACGACCTTATCCCCTGTAAGAGTGTCTGCCGCCAGAACACTCTGCATCCAACGTCCTTTGGCATCTCTCGTTTGTGCCATGGTGCCTCCTTCTTTCAGATTAGGAATTAGTTGAAATCAGGTTCTCGGGAAAGCTTGACAGGTCGTGACATAAGCTGTCTGTTCAAAAAAAACCAGCTCTCTGTTCAAAAAGGAACACGCGGCTAGCGCCAACCATGAGCTCTTAGCCCGCTTCTTCACCGGCGAGTGCAGAGTACCTCCTCGGTGATTTGAGTTCTTTCCCCAAAGGCTCTATATCACTTCCATAGTTCTTAGCCGCCCTCTTTTCTTTACCCCTTCGCGCACATTACGCCCCACTACTGTCGCCAGCGTCGGTCCGAAGCGCCCCCCCGACTGCCCCGCCGCACTCTTCCCGCTCCCCGCCCCCCGGCGCGGCGGGCCTTCGAACCCGCCACACCTTCCTCCTGATACCGCTTCCATACTGGGCGCATAGTTGTCCTGAAACGGCGTACGAGGGAATAACTGTCGCGGTAGGGACGACCATCGCTGATCGCCCCCCGCGCGGATCCGTACGAGCGCTTCAACGCATACGGCTCTTACCTTGGATGACTGGCGGCGAAGCGTGCTTCAGGATAAGGGTGCAGCACACGAGGTGGGGGAATCCAGCGGTTCAGAAGCGGCGTTAGCCGGGCCCAGGACATGCGCCCACGTTGGCTCCGACGCACTAAGATCGTCCGCCAGATCCGTCGCAACCGATGCCCAAAGGTGTACAGCCGATCAAGATTCCCCGGAATCGCGTGGTATTGGTAGTAACCAAGGACGGCCTTATGCAGCCATGCACCGACCAGCGCCAGCGGTTGATGCCTCTGACGACGAAGCTCCGCCTTTAATGCGCGCAGTTTCGCCACCATCCGCTTCTTGGCTGTTTTCCGCCGAACGGTGAAGCCACCAGTCTTCCAAAGCTTGCCGCAGTAGTGCGTAAAGCCCAGGAAGGTGAACGTCTCTGGCTTTCTCTCCCCACGTTGCTTCCGGTCCCGGGCGGCGCACCGCCCGAACTCGATCAACCGTGTCTTGTCCGCATGGAGTTCCAAACCGAACTTCGCCAGCCGCTCCTGAAATGCTTGCAGGAACCGCTCGGCCTCCGCCCGGCTCTGGAAGCCCACCACAAGATCGTCGGCGTAGCGGACGACTACAACGTCCCCTTGCGCCACTTTCTTGCGCCACGCTTCCACCCACAGGTCGAAAACATAGTGCAGGTACACGTTCGAGAGCAGCGGAGAAACCACCGCCCCTTGCGGAGTACCCACCTTAGTTTCTGACCACTGGCCGTCTTCGGATACCCCCGCCTTCAACCATTTCTGGATCAGGCGAAGAATCCGGCGATCGGCCACGCGATGCTCGATGAACTTCATCGTCCACTCGTGGTTCATGTTGTCATAAAACCCACGGATGTCCGCGTCGAGCACCCAGTTTACCTTCCTGCGGAGAAGGGCCACGCTCAGCGCATCCAGCGCTTGGTGCGGACCCCGCCCCGGCCGGAACCCATACGAAAAGCCCTGAAAGTCCGCCTCGTAAATCTGGTTGAGAATGGTCACCACGGCCTGTTGAACAATCTTGTCCTCCAAAGCCGCGATGCCCAACGGGCGTTGTCGCCCATCGGCCTTCGGAATGTAGACTCTCCGTGAGGGCTGTGCCTGGTACGCTCCCCGATGGACCCGACTGTGCAGTTCGGCAAGCCGACCTTCCAGCCCGGTCTCATACTCCTGCCACGTCACGCCATCCACTCCGGGCGCCGCTTTCCGCTGTAGGGCGTGAAAGCTGTCCCGAAGCAACCCGACGCTCATGTGGTGGAGCAGAGCGGTAAACTGTTCCTGCTTCCTTTTCTTAGCTACTTGCCGCACACCGTCCAATCCCTGGGACACTCGTTCCCCGCTCTGTGTCGGGCTCGTGTGGGACCGAACGATGTTCTCCTTGGTCCACGCCCTTCCCTCCCCAACCTCCGCAGGGGGTTGCCCCTCTTTGTTCGGCTGGTTCACAGGTAGTACGGCGCGGTCCGACTCCTCCAGAACGTGCATGTCCGCCGTTTGGCTTGTCGCCTTCGCGGACCGGCCTCGATCCCAGTGGGACCGAGACACCCTGGAGGTCTCCCGGTTCTCGTGCATGTTGTTTCTCAGCGTGCGCAGGCTCTTAGACTACGCGGAGCCGGCTTGCCACTCGCGATTTATCGCGGCCCGCCGTGTTGCCTTCCCCTGAGACAGGATAGGGTCGGCACTCCGATCTCGCGACTTTTCGAAGCTCAATCACCTGGCCCACCGATGCCCTTGTCTACGCTTCGACGATCGCCTCACGGCGATCCCCGCAAGACTCAGGGTCAGGATGGATTCGCTCTCTCCTTTCCTGTAGGGCTCTTGCATCCCCTACAACATGCCGGTTTATCCCGGCGCTCCCTGCCTCGTCGCCAAGGGTAGACTTATCCGGCGTCAACGGATTACTCGCCATTACGCCGTTAATCGCGGGTAATGATGGTCGAGAGGGTACGTTGGCCTAAGTCGGCGACAACTGCGGGATACCGGAGCACGCCGCGCCGAATTGACTCGATTGAAGGTTAGCGACATCGATAGCCAAAGGATGGTCGTCCACATCCAGGGTGGCAAGGGCCGCAAAGATCGGGACGTCATGCTCAGTCCCGTCCTGCTGGAAGCCTTGCGCGAGTACTGGCGCGGACTGAAGCCCAAGACCTGGCTCTTTCCCGGCACTCGTGCGCACACGGCCCCGCGTCCCATTACTTCCAAGGTGATCTGGCACGCCTGCCACCAGGCGGCCTTACGCGCGGGTCTCCACAAACGTGTACACCCGCACACGCTAAGGCATTGTTTTGCCACTCATCTGCTCGAAGCAGGGGCCGACCTGCGCACCATCCAGATGCTCCTCGGTCACCACGATCTGAAAGAGACCACGGTTTACTTGCACCTTTCCCACCGCCATCTCAGCGCCACCGCCAGTCCGCTGGACGCCTTGGCGCTGGCGGCCACGGTGAAGAAAGACGAGCCGCCCGGAGACAAATAAGTGAATCGGCCGCCGCTGGAGGTGGCCGATCTCATCCGGGTGGCGGGACAACAATTCATCGAAGCGAGTCGTCGCTGGATCAGCGGCCAACATCTGAAAGTGTTGGCGGCCATCGAGCGCTGCCGCACCGCCGCCCTGGGCGGGCATCGTGATCGGTGTGCCCGCTGCGGGTATCGCGCCCACTCCTTCAACTCGTGCCGAAATCGACACTGCCCCAAGTGTCAGGCGCACGCTCGCGACCAGTGGCTACAGGCGCGCCGCCGCGATCTTTTGCCCACCCCCTACGTCCATGTTGTCTTCACCCTTCCTCGGCGGCTCGCCCCTCTGGCCCTGCAGAACAAGAAGGTCATCTACAGTTTGTTGTTCCAGACCTGTGCGGAAACGCTACTCGAAGTGGCGCGCGATCCCCGCCATCTGGGCGCCGAAATCGGCTTCTTCGACGTGCTCCACAGTTGGAATCAGAAGTTGGAACATCATCCCCATGTCCATTGCGTGGTCCCCGCCGGTGGCCTCTCCTCCGATCACCGGCGCTGGATCCACCCCCGCTATCGCTTCTTTCTCCCCGTCAAGGTGCTGGGGCGAGTCTTCCGCGGCAAGTTTGTCGCCGCTCTCCGGCAGGCCTTCGCCGATGGCCAACTCGCCTTCTACGGGGAACTCAAGCTTCTGGCGGGAACGAAAGCTTTCGCTTCTTTCCTCCGTCCCCTCTTCCGGCAGGACTGGGTGGTCTACTGCAAGCCGCCCTTCGGTGGTCCCGAACATGTTCTCCGTTATCTCGGCCGCTACACCCACCGCGTGGCGATCTCCAATCACCGCCTAGTCTCCCTCGAGGGTAGGCAAGTTACTTTCCGTTGGAGAGACTCCGCGCATGGCAACCAGCAACGTCTGATGACCCTGGCGGTCGAGGAGTTCTTGCGCCGCTTCCTGCTCCACGTGCTTCCCCCCGGCTTTGTCCGCATCCGCCACTTCGGCTTCCTGGCTCACCGGCGGCGCGCGGCTCTCTTGCCCCTTTGCTTCCAATTCCTGGGGCGACCGGCCGATTTACCACTCGTACCAGAACCACAACCCCGGGAGGAAGCAGTCGGCTCGACCCGCCCGCCTACGACTTCCACGTGGGCCTGCCCCCGGTGCGGCGGCCCCATGATCATCTTGGAGCGACTCAGCGCGGCGGAAATGCGCCTGCGTTCTCCACCGCCCATTCTCCCGAGGCTGTCATGAAATACGCCATTCCGATACCACCACACCGCGTCCGCCCGCCACGCCCGCGCTCTCGTGTGCCTGGTCACAAGCGGGCAATCCATCCCTCCTCACCCGATCCCATCACACTATCTCCATGCCATCTCGGATTGACGGGTAGCACACGCGTTCGCGCCCGCAGACAACCATTCCACTTATCTCTCTATCCCACGGCGGGTCCGCTCAACTCCATTCAAAACCCATAATTTGCCCGCGTCCGCCGCAAACACGGGCGGCTCCGTTCAAGTCGCTGTATCGAAAGCGCGCCGGGCAACGTCTCTGCCACTCCGGAGACTGATTCCGTCGGCGCGCTTCCGATACAGCACTAAGACTTCGGGGGACTCAGGGGGTGCCCCCAATGTGTGGCCGTTTTAGAAGCAAGTGGCATTCAAGTGACGGGATGGTGACTTTTCGTTCCTAATCCGTTCGCGTGGCTATTAACCACATGAAAATTACCGGTGCGAGGTGAGTTCATTGAAGGGGATCGTCATTACTAAACACTACGCCGTCGTCGCTGTCAAACACCAGTAAGCCTTGACGCGGTAGTTCATGCGCCTGCTCCTACAACCCCAGCGACAAGAACGAAGAGCACGTACTTGCTCACGCCCCCACGATGTTGGGCTAAATCAAGCTCAATGCGAACGGCAGATCGGTTATAATCTCTGTACCCATAGAGCAAGCGGACCGTCATACGCTAACAATAGAAATGCTCAATGGATCAGACGGGCTTGTAGGGCAACCAGAATGCCCACGATAAACGCTAGGGCAAGCGGCATTTGTGGTCGCCACCGTCATTGCTGGAGTGCTTGTCCCAGCCTTTTCGATCGCTCAGTAGGGACGGCGCTTTCGCCGCTGCCTTGGGCGTCGTTATTGTCCCGATCGAAGGATTGCGGCAAGTAAACCAATTCCAGGCAAACGGGATCTCGTACCGATCCACGCGTGAGACTCCGAAGCATGAAAAGTACGTATAGCTTGCTAAAGCTGGGCCTTCCGAAAAGTCAGAGAAACCGGCTGGTAGCTGGCAGAATGAGTTGAGGGTTAGTTTCTCAAGAGCGTGCAAATTGGGTTTCTTCCAACGAGCAACAGGCCACTGGTGGGGCAGGAAAGCCGAAAAACAACTGATTGGCGGACGGATTGGCAAGAATGACTTATAAGGCGTTCGTCTCTTATAGTCATGCCGCTGACGGCAAACTGGCGCCGGCGATTCAGTCTGCTTTGCAGTCCTTTGCCAAACCCTGGTACAAGCTCCGTGCGATCCGCCTCTTTCGCGACAAAACCACTCTCGCTATGACGCCGAAGTTGTGGCCTTCCATTCGGGCGGCCCTGGACGCGTCCGAGTTTTTTCTCCTCCTGGCTTCGGTAGAATCGGGTCGATCGGAATGGGTCCAGCGCGAAGTTGAACACTGGCTCCGGTTCCGGGCCCCCGATAAGCTGCTCATCATTGTTACGGGCTCGAGTCCGCTTGCAGCGGAAGACGCCTCCCTCGATTTCCATTGGATACAAGAGAATCTGCTTCCCCCGCCGCTGATGCATCAACTGCCGGAAGAGCCTCTTTATCTGGATCTCCGGTGGCTCAAGTCCGATGAGCAGTTGTCCGCTCGAAATCCGCGCTTTCTCGAAGAAATCGCCGGACTGTCCGCCACCCTCACTGGCCGTCCGAAGGACGAGCTTATCGGCACGGACGTTCGCGAGCATCGAAGAGTGCGCCGGTTAGCTTGGTCGGCGGCCATTCTGCTGGCCCTGCTGACCGTCGCCTCCCTGATGGCCGCCTTGATCGCCGCGTGGCAAAGAGACAGGGGGCGTGCTCGCGAATTAGTATCAGCTTCTATCTTGAGCGAGGGAAGCGATCCGGAGTTTGCCGTGCTCAGCGCAGCTACGGCAGTCGCCGCCACGTGGCCGTGGGGACATTCTGTCTTGCCCGCAGCGGAGCAGCGGTTACACGATGCCATCCTGGCATCCCATCTCAGGATGAGCCTGAGCGGCCACAATCGCCCTCTTACCGGAGTCGCCTGGAGCCCGGATGGGAAGCGGGTGGCGACCGGAAGTGAGGACGCCACAGCAAAGGTGTGGGACCTGCAGACGGGCAACAAATTACTGACCCTTGGGGGCGGTGAGAGTCTCGCCTGGGCACCCGATGGGAAGCGGCTGGCAACAGGGAATAGGGACGCCACAGCGAAGGTGTGGGACGCCGAGACGGGCAAGCTATTGTTCACGCTGAGCGGCGACGAGCGCGGTGCTCGAAGCATGGCTTGGAGCCCGGATGCGAAGCGCCTGGCGACGGTAAGTCTTGACCAAAGAGTTGCGGAAGTGTGGGACGTCGCGGCAGGCAAGAAACTGTTGACCTTGAGTGGAGAGATACAGGGCTTTTTAAGCGTCACCTGGAGTCCGGACGGGAGGCGGCTGGCAACGGGAGATGGGGACAGTAACGCGAAGGTGTGGGACGCCGGCACAGGCAAGCTATTGTTGACGCTGAGCGGGCACTCGCAGCCGGTTGAAAGCGTGGCGTGGAGTCCGAACGGCCGGCATCTAGCCACGGGGAGCGGGGACAAGACAGCCAAGGTGTGGGATGCTGATCGGGGTACCGAACTGCTGACATTGAGCGGCCACCAGAGTAACATTTACGGCGTAGCCTGGAGCGCGGACGGGGCTTGGTTGGCGACGGCGAGCGGGGATCACACAGCGAAGGTGTGGGACGCCCGGACCGGCAAAGAGTTGTTGTCCCTGGACCACTGGCGCCCCGTTTCGTTAGTGACTTGGAGCCCGCTTCAGACGAGCAATGATCAGCGGTTGTTAACGGGGAGTGCCGCGTCGGCGCACGTGTGGGACGCCGGCACCAGCGAGTTGCTAACCTTGAGCCACCGCCGAGACTTTTTTCGCAGCGTGGCCTGGAGCCCGGATGGCAAGCGGCTGGGGACGGGTAGCTTCGACCAGACTGCACGGGTGTGGGACGTGACCACCGGCAACCAATTGTTGGCCCTGCGCGGCCACAGTCCATTGGCGCATGAGACACGGACTCCTTGGGACAGCGAGGCGGCCCTTGAACAGTTGACCCTGGATGCGCGTGGCTTTGTCTTTAGCGTGGCATGGAGCTCGGATGGGACGCGGATGGCGACGGGGAGTATGGACAACACCGCGAAGGTATGGGACGCCGGAACGGGCAAGGCACTGCTGACCGTGGGTGGCCACCATGGCCCCGTTTCCAGCGTGGCCTTGAGCCCGAACAGAAAGTGCGTGAGCACAGGGAACTGGGACTTCACAGCCACTGTGTACGACACAGAAACGGGCAAGGAATTAGTGACAATGCGTGGCCACAATGGTCCTGTTGTTAGTGTGGCTTGGAGCCCGGATGGCAAGCGGCTGGCGACCGGAAGCGGAGACAGCACACCTATGGTGTGGGATGCCAAAAGCGGTAGGAAATTGCTGACTCTGAAGGGCCACGAAGGCTCTGTTTTGAGCGTAGCTTGGAGCCCGGATGGCAAGCGGCTGGTTACGGGGAGTGTGGACGACACGGCCAAGGTATGGGACGCCGGCAGCGGGAAGGAGTTGCTGAGCCTCAACGGCCATAGAGCGGCTGTTTCGAGCGTAGCCTGGAGCCCAGACGGGAGGCGCTTGGCGACGGGTAGTGTGGACACGACAACGAGGGTGTGGGATGCCGAGGCGGGCAAGGAATTGCTGACTTTGACCGGCCAGACTAGTCGTGTTTTGAGCGTAGCTTGGAGTCCAGATGGGAAGCGGCTGGCGGCAGTTAGCGGGGATCACACGGTTCAAGTGTACGCCGTCGAAATCCATGAGCTTATGACCCTCGCCCGCGAACGCGTTACCGGCCACCTCCTGCAAGAAAGCTGCAAGAAGTACCTCCAGATGGACACGTGCCCGCCAGTTCCGGAACTGCCTTGGTGGTGAGTTCACGGCTCCGAGAACGAACTGGCGCCCAGAGTCACACCTCTTCTCCTACATGAGCTCTCGCTTCACACCTGCTTCGAAAAGTGACCCCACCCGGCGGCACATGGCCGAGGGAGGAGGTCGGGTGAGGGGTCACTTTCACCCTTCGGGGTGTCGCGAAGCGACATGAGGCACTGTATTGTTTAGTCTTTGCAATGATCGCAGGGGCCTCGACTGGTTATTCACCGCCTCTTCACGTCTTAGGCCGTTTTGGTTAATCGTTGTCGACCAGAAGCGATATGGTTAGGATCAGTTACGTCCAGAGCCGATCACCGCAGGTAGTCTCCAAAGGTTCACCAATGTCTGGCGATTACCGCCAAATCCGCCGGTCACGCCGGATTTGGAAAGAAAAACGTTAGTGCTTTATCGGAAGCCCGCATCCACGAAGGAAGCATACCTGAACACAGTGGTCTGGCGGGCTTTCGATAAAGCCGTTTGAAGGAAGCCTTTTTGGCAGGGCAATTGCTTATTGGGTATTGAATCGGATTCGTATTACTTATTGGGGCAATGGTGCTACGCAACTGTACATCGGCGACATCGCAGTTGCCCTGCCAAATAGTATCACGCGAAGCGTCCGCCGCGGTAGCGGCTTCGTTGTGTACTGGGCATGTTCAGCAGCTTGGAGGTGAAAGTCCTCTGGCCAACCTGATGGAGGTGAAGGCCTAGTGATGATGCAAGGGCTACCGCCGCGAGGTGGGGTCCGAA
>JBELAJ010000248.1:0-11611 GCA_049508935.1 Terriglobia bacterium
AGCTACGGCGGCGGTCCTTATTCTTACGGGGAGGCAAAGCAAAAGCCTCACCCAACCTACAACGTCCCAAGGTGGGCCAAATTAAACCGCCGAAATGGGCCAAAAGAAGTTGCCAAACGCAATAGATTGAAAATACAGAATTTGGCGTCTACGGGGTTGATTGCTGACGATCCCAAGCCATTGATTCTTCAGAGCCGGATTTCGTTAGTCTGTTAATGGACTCTTATTGGACTCTGTCCGCATGGGCCTTCGGTCCGCGCAAGCTCATGAAAAATGTACCGGGTTATGATAGCACTGGCGGAGAGCGGTGAGATCGTAGCCGCAGTGGAGCGGTCGAGGCCGTGACTCTGTCTGATCCGGAGCGTGCGTGTTGGGCGAATAATTGGGCGTTGTTGTCTCCCTCAGCAGGAGCGGCGATAGCCTGTGAGGCTCCTTAAGGTAACTTCAGGCACGCTCTCCGCTCCCGCCCGAAGGAGCGTGTGATGCCTTATAGGATAGCAGGAATTGACGTTCATAAGCGAATGTTGACGGTCGTGGTGTGCGATGTGGAAGTAGGGAGTGAATATGAGTTTGAGCGGCAACAGTATGGCAGCACCCCCTCCCACCTACGCTTGCTGGCCGCTTGGCTGGTCGAGCAAGAGGTTGAGGAAGTGGTGATGGAGTCCACCGCCCAGTATTGGAAACCGGTTTGGGCGACGCTAGAAAGGTACTGGAAGCCCCTCCGCCAAGAGCGGGAAGGGGCTGGCCCGATGTCGAGGGCGCTGCATCTGGCGTAGGCACAGTCGAACCGCGGACCGCGGGGGCGCAAGAACGATTTCGCCGACCCCGAACGTCTGGTGAAACGACTGGTGGCAGGTGAACTGATCCTGAGCTTCGTGCCGAGTGCCGAGCAGCGTCTGTGGCGCACGGTCATGCGCACCAAGTACCAGTTGAGGTGCAACCAGGTGCAGTTGCAGAACCGGTTGGAGGCTTTGCTGGAAGAGGCGCATCTGAAGTTGTCCAGCCTGGTTTCCGACCTGCTGGGCCTCAGTGGACGGCGTATGTTAACGGCCATCGCGGAAGGGGAAACCGACGCGGCAGCGGTGGCGGCGCGGGCTGATTATCGCCTTCGCGCCACGCCGGAGGAGTTATGCGATGCGCTGGGTGCCTGTGGCGAGATCCATCCCGTCTACCGCCGGTTGTTGCAGAGGGCGCTGGAGGAGTGGCAACGCACCGAGGCACAAATTACTCAGCTCAGCCAAGAGATGGCCACGCTGCTGGCTGCCCACCAGGAGCAAGTCCAACGCTTGGCGGAGGTACCCGGCCTGGGGGTGGATTCAGGACAGCAGATCCTGGCGGAGGTGGGCGCCTCGGCAGCGACCTTTCCTTCTGCTAAAGCTCTCTCCTCCTGGGTGGGCGTATGCCCAGGCGAGGAGGAGAGCGCGGGAGTGAACCACAATCGCCGCTCCCCGAAGGGTAACCGCTACCTGCGGCACATCCTCAATCAGTCGGCCAACGCCGCAGTCAAACTCAAAGGAAGCATCTTCGCCGTCCTCTACAGCCGCTATGTCGTGCGCTTCGGGCACAATCACACCATCGCGGTGATCGCACATCGTCTTTGTCGCTTGATCTGGAAGATTCTCCATCAGGGAGTTCGCTATGAGGAACGCGGCCCAGCGGTCCACCAGAAGTCCATGCAAAGGCGTACGGCGAGGATGATCCGCCAACTCCGCGACCTCGGTTACCGCATCGAATTGACTAAACCCTCCGCGCCCGTACCGGCCTGAGGCAGGGTTTTTCGAGGCTGCGGTCTCCTCGTCAGTACTCGTTCTCGTTTCGGCAAGTTCCGTGACTTAGAACCCCGATACGCAGATCCAGAGTCTAATATCGCCTGTTGATTCCAAACAAAATCAACAGCTTAGCTCGGCAAATCGCGGCAGAGTCCGGCAGAACCCGCAACGCCGCCGCAATGAGAAGAATACCACTGAGCATCCACGTCTGCCAAAGGGTCAAGGGTAACCTCATGACTGCCAGGCATGTCAGTGTTGTTCACGGTGTTGATTCTAAGGGCCCTTTGCTGGCTGCTGATGGCCCGTTTTACCCTTTATTCTCGCGCAGACTTGGCTTAGATGTGGCCCAGAACTTGGCTGAGGCGGCGAGTCACTCACACACCTTCCTTGCTGCGCATTCGCGACAACCCACAACTGTCAGGACCTGTGGTCCGCAATAATCGTATACGCCCCGATTCACACCTTCAGTGACGACAATGCCCCAGGTGTGCGATCCTGTCGTGGATGCTGAAATTCGATCGCCTTTCTCATATACTGCTGACTCCACTTGATCTATGGCGGGATGGCTAAAGGTTCATCCGACTTAGCCTTCTGCCGCGGTGTGCTCTGGCCGCCGAGAGCCTTTTCCGGCGCAAGCAATTGGCTCTCTACCTGGAGCGGAAGGTCCAACCTCGTCGAGCGAAGACTGCTACCAAGTTGACTCTGGTGTGGCTTTCCAACCTGTTTGTGTGGCGAGAGGCGCTGGCCGTCGTTAAGCCCGACCCCTTAATCCGCTGGCATCGGCAAGGCTTTCGGCTATTCTGGAAGTGGAAATCGAAACCCCGAGGGCGGCCGCGCCTTCCTGCCGAGCTCCAGAAATTGATTGTAACGATGGCTGACGACAACCCGACTTGGGGTCAGGAGCGGATTGCCGCTGAACTGTTGTTGAAGCTGGGGATTCGGATCTCACCTAGGACCGTCAGACGCTATATGCCCGATGACCCAGGACCCCGACGCGGTCCCTGGTCTCAGCGTTGGATGACGTTTGTTCGCAACCATGCTCAAGGGATTGTGGCCTGCGACTTTTTCGGCACCGTGACGGCCAGCTTTCGGGTGCTGTACGTCTTCGTGATCATGGAGGTGGGAACGCGCAGGATCGCCCACTTCAACGTCACACCGCATCCCACGGCGGCATGGACGCTCCAGCAGCTCCGTGAAGTCATCACAGGAGAGATACCTTACCGGTTTCTCCTCCACGACCGTGACAGCATTTACTCCTCCGAGTTTGATTCGGCCGTAAAGGCCATGGGCCTGAGCATGTTGAAAACGCCTTTCCGAGCGCCGCAGGCAAACGCTTTCTGCGAGCGCCTGGTCGGAAGTCTCCGCCGGGAGTGTTTGGATTTCCTAATTCCACTGAATGAGAGACACCTGCGGAGATTTCTCAAAGAGTGGGTGGCTCATTACAACAAGGGCCGCCCTCACTCCAGCCTGGGTCCCGGGATACCCCAACCGACGGCAGGGGAGGCGGGGAAGCGACTCTCCGGATACGGGATTCCGCGCGATCATCAAGTACTGGCCGAGCCCATCTTGGGAGGTCTGCACCACCAATATCGACTCAAGAAGATGCGGCATGAGCCTGATCCTCCAGAAAACTCCCAGAGCGTCTTTCTTGCGGAGGACAGACCAGGGTCTTCAATTCATGAAGCACGCGCCCGTTCAGTTTTTGGCCATGACGGCTAAGCGCCGGCGCTGGTCATCATTCAGGCGCAGGCGCTTGTTTCCGAGTTGCTCGCGCAACACACGGTTCTCTTCCTCGAGGTAATCGATCACGTCGCGTTGATGTTGGTTCAACCAGCGGGCAGCAGCAAGAGAAAGGGATCGTGAGTCAGACTTATTGTGACAGCGTAGAATCCCGGAGTGGACAGTGACATGGGGGTAGATCTGGCCTGAACAGATTCTCTAACCTCTTGCGTTTTCAGTCGCACCCAATTTTTGGACACTATGCCCTCCAGCCAGCAAGGCCATCATTACCTTTCTCCACCTCAGAGTCACGCGCTTCGGGCCCACAGGGGTACGATGTACTCTTCCAAATCCCGCCGGTAATTCATCTTGCGTTACAGAGGTCCTTGCATTAAATTCGACGAATGGCGCGCGTTCTTTCAATGGGAGATGCGGACCAAGTTGGAACGAGAGGCGCGGCTGATGGAACGGGCGTAAAGGCGGAGTGAAACACCGGGAAGCGGAGCGTGTGGGGATCTCGGCTTTGCCCCTTGACATCCTGAGACCCCGAAAGACGAAAGATTCCTTGTCGTTATGTTCTGTCCCCTCATCTCGAAGCTGCAGCTTGACGCTGACGTTTTGGCGCGGGCGCTGCTGCGGATTAATCCCTCGAAATTGGACGTTCCGGCAAGGATCACACGGATCTGCCTAAGTGATCACCCAAAACCGGCCAATGATGATCACCAAAAAACCGGCCAACGGAGCCACCCTCCGGGACATTGACTGCGCTCCGCGGCGACTTTTCTTATGAGCATCGATAGCCGGAGGGCGGGTGTCCGTGGGGTCAGAAACGGGTCCCGAGTGGCAAAACCGAACGGCAACTTTTTCGTGTCCTGCGAGGGCACAAGTAAGTAGCCGAAGGAAACGCCCCCGGAAATTGCGACGCTCGTTTCCCGCTAAAGGGGTCACATTACCGTGGGTCGTGGGACCTATGACCGGTGTGATGTCGGTCGGATTCGACCCTTTTAGGGTCAGACCGGGTTGGCGGCACGTTTTCCGGGTGTGCTGACCCCGGCATTTGAATGATTCCCCTGCGGGGATTCAGGATGGACAGTGCCCAGGACGTATTCGGGGGCGCAAGATGCTCGTAAAGCGTTTTCTGGTGCCCTTGGGCCCAGAGTACTCAACTCGAACGAATGAAACATCGAGCTTCTGGGTAGTTTTCTGAGGCATGGCGAAATCTATCCCTTCGATGAGGACGCAGTCGCTCTGGGCTGCGCCCTCCCCCATCGAGAGGATGAGTTCGGGCCGGCTATTCCTTGGCAGGTCGCGCTCCCGCCTGCCTCCGCTTCTCCAGTCGGTGCGCATCTTGCCACGGGGCGCCTTCGCCATACGATCAAATTCCAGGGGACGGCCAACAATATGTCTTAAGCAAACTGAATGTCTTACCAAAGGGGACAACCCCAGTGTGAACTATCGGAGGCCGTCAATTGCGGGTATTGGATCTGATCATCATCCTTGTCTACCTTGCACGCGTCGTCGGCATCGGATTCGCCGTCAGAAAGAAGCAGACCACAACCGACGAGTATTTTCGTGCCAGCTCGTCAATGGGTTGGCTAATCGTTGGGATTTCGATCGTGGGCTCCAGCACCAGTACGTTGAGCTACTTGTCGTTTCCAGGCGAAATCATCGCGCACGGACCGGCACTTCTCCTCGCGAATCTTGTGTTCCCGATTTCGTATCTGGTGATTTCCAGACGATTCCTCCCCACTTACCTTCGTTACAATGTCACTACCATTTTCGAGTATCTTGAGCGACGCTTTGATTTACCTGTCAGAATGCTGGGAACCGTGGTGTTTTTCTTGACACGGGTCGCACGCCTTAGTTTTATTGTTTTTACAGCGTCGCTAGCCGTCTCAAGTATTCTTAGCCTTCCCCTTCCGACCATCGTTGCTGCTGTCGGCCTCCTCGCAACACTGTACACAACTCTTGGCGGCATCAGAGCAGATATAATTGCTGACACTTGGGAGACAGCGGTGCTCTTTCTTGGAGGTATCACAACGATAGTGGTCGCAGTGATCCTAATGAATGGCCCGACCTCAGTGGTAAGAGTGATTGTCCAGCAGCGCCATCTCAACATTCCTCTCTTGTCGATGGAAGGTACGTCTGTTGTGGGCGTCTTACTCTGGGCGTTTGTATTGGATGTGTATGTATTCGGAAGCGATCAATCGATGGTTCAAAGAATTTTCTGCACCCGAACGCTGAGCGATGCCAGAAAGGGGATGTTGCTGAACTTCGTGGGTAGCTTCGTGTTCGAAACAATCCTAGCGTTGATCGGCTTTTCGTTATTCGCATACTTTACCGCACATCCTGAACCCCAGGTTTCCTATCTTGGTAAGGGCCTGGAACGTCATGCGGATATGATGTTTCCCTTCTTTATCGCTCACGTCATGCCGGCCGGTGCGTCCGGGTTGATTGTAGCCAGTTTACTTGCGGCAGCGATGTCGAGTCTGGACTCCGGGATCAACTCGTCGGTAACGGTGCTGCAAATTGATATTCTCGATAGGTTCGGCGTCCTCAGAGATCCCAAGGCAACGGTTGCTTTTGCCAAGAAGATGTCCGTTCTATTCGGCATTCTGGCAACAATAGGTGCATGGCTGATACCGATGATGAAAGGAAATCTGCTTCAGGTGACCGCAAGTGTCGGGGGACTGTTTGAAGGCCCAGTAATGGCTCTGTTCCTCCTGGCTGTGTGTACCAAGTCGGTCGAGCGCAACGGAGCCTATGCCGGCGTGATTGGCGGCATTTTGGCCGGCATCGCAGTGGCATATTCCAACAAGTTTTTCGGCACGCCTCGGCCCTCCTTCACCTGGATCGCGCCTGCTGGCGCCGCGACGACGGCATTGATCGGTTGGGCTGTAAGCCAAACGTACCATCGCCGAAAACCTCTGCAAGGCGTTCGGCCATGATCAGGGCGCCGCAAGAGATCCGGCGCCCTTTCGTAATGTCGGTCACCTCAAAACGTGAGCCGAACATCTCTGATCCATCCCCCGGTTGCAGCCCCAGGGCACGGGCAAGATCAACAACATCTACCCGGATTCTTCGTCTTGCCATCTGATCGTCAACGTCACTTGACGAGTCCGTGTCCGTCGATCACGCGGCGACCGGATCCTCGGTCGCCATCGAGCCAGTGCACGTTCTCAAAGCCGTCCGCGTGAAGTCTTCCAACCAGTACACGTTAGGCCAGAATGTCTACCTGAACACCTTCCAACTCAGATATTGTCCCGGCGGGGCCATACTGCAAGTCGACCGCACGCACGGCCGCCCGTATGGATGTGTGCATAGACCGAACAGTGTTGGCGATTCTCGGCTCAGCCCGCGATACATCAAGAGTGACCTGCGAGAGTCGGCGCGTCTGGCTGATTTTAAATTCTGTTCTAAGCTTCCGGACACTGCGAAGTATTGCAGTCAAAACATCCATCTCTGGCACCGTGCCGGATCGTTCTGGGTAGTACTGAGGCCACGATGTAATATGCAGTGATGGAGTCGTTTCGATTGATCGATAGAGCTGCTGATATAGGTATTCCGTTACGAACGGAAGGAACGGAGCATAGAGACCCAGGATGGCTCGTAGCGCTTCCCATAGAGTCGCCCGAGTAGACGCACGAATTTCCTCCGAGTAGTCCGCTGGTGTCCAAAAGCGATCCTTTATGATTTCTAGATAGTCATCACAGAACACGGTCCAAAAGAATCGATCAGTCGCCTCGCGTGCTTCATGATAAGAATATTTCTCGAACGCCTCGCGTGTCACGGGAATTACCTTGTTTAGTTCCAGGAGCAGCCATTTGTCCTCTGGACTGCGCTGAGTGAAGGTGATCGCGTCCCTCACAGGGTCGTAAGATTGGAGTTGTATGTCGCAAAATCTGGCTGCATTCCAAAGCTTGAGAACCAGTTTCCGGCCTGTCTTCACGTCCTTCTCGTTGTAGCGGAGGTCATACCCTAAGGTGCCACCAGCAGCCCAATATCGAACGGCATCTGCGCCGAACTTTTTGATGACAGAATAAGGTTCATAACGGTTATAACCGTTTCCATCCGTAAACTGGTCGAGGTCCCTCTTGCTGATTTTCTTGCCGTGTTCGTTAAGACCCCACCCCGAAATCATGACGTTCTGCCATGGGAAGCTGTCCGTGTGCAGGTGCGATTTCACAATGGTGTAGAACAGCCACGTACGAATGATCTCGAACGCCTGGACTCGCACCGTCATGGGGTAGATCTCGGGTCGATCAGGACGGTCTGGACTGTGCGCCCAGTTCGAATTGATCAATGGTGTTAAAGACGATGTCATCCAAGTGTCCATGACATCACAGTCAGGCTTCAGTCTATTGCCACCGCAAGATGGACAGCAAGCGGTTGGGCAGGTATCTTCCAATGGATCCACGGGCAACAGCGACTCATCAGGCACAATCACTTCACCGCAGCCTTCACAGAACCACACTGGAAGCGGCACACCATAGAAGCGCTGGCGCGAAATGTTCCAGTCATACCTCAGGCCTTCGATCCAATCCTTTAAGCGCACTTGCATCCAGTCTGGAAACCAACGGAGTTCAGCGCTACGTGATAACAACACATCCCTGAGGTCCAGCACTTTAATAAACCACTGTGGCGCCATGACGAACTCGACTGGCACCCCTGATCTTTCCGAAACTGACACGACTTGATCAACAACATTAGCTCCTCTGTACGCACAGATGGACTGCAGATCCAGCACAATGCGGTGGCGTGCCTCTTCGGTGCGAAGGTTCATATAAGTACCGGCTTGGTCTGTCAGTTTACCGTCCGGACCGATGGACAGCCGCGTCTCGAGGTGATCGCGCTTCCACCTTCTAACATCCTGAGCGTCCCCGAATGTACAGACCATCATGAGACCCGTGCCGAACTGGGGGTCCACCTCCTCATCAGCCAAAATAGGAACGTGCTGACCGAACAGTGGAACGATCGCAGTTCCTCCGATGAACCGCTGAAACCGACTGTCCGTACTGTTGCAATACAGACCTACGCACGAAGCTAACAATTCCGGCCGCGTTGTTGAGATCAACAGTTCGGTGCTGTCTGGCCCAGCAAAGACGATGTCGTGCAGCTTGCCTTTTCTCTCGACTGATTCGATGTCGGCTTGTGCGAGCGCCGTTTCGAAAGACGTGTCCCAGAGCACCGGCTCGTTCGAACGGTAGATCCTTCCACATCGGTACAACTCGATGAACGACTTCTGGGAGGTCCTCCGACAGTGGTCATCAATTGTGGAGTACCGAAGGTCCCAATCAACTGAGAGGCCTAGTGCCTTCCAGAGTGCTTCGTATTGGTCGATTCCCTGCTTCGTGACCTCCAGGCACAGTGCCCGAAACTCCTTTCTGGTGGTTTTCCTCTTGTTGATTTTGTAGGTCTTCTCAACGAAACGCTCCGTTGGCAGTCCATTGTCATCGAAACCCATCGGATAGAAAATATTCCGCCCGTTCATGCGATAATAGCGCACGATAAACTCCGCCTGCGCGTAAGACATGGCATGGCCGACGTGTAGGTGGGCCGCAGAGACGTACGGAGGAGGTGTATCTACAGAGAATACCTCTCCGGCCTTGTTTGGATCGTACTTGTAAATCCCAGACTCATCCCATAACCCCCTGCAGAAGGTCTCCACCTCTTCGGGGTCAATTTCCTTCAGGAGGCGACTCGCATTTTCAAGTTCCATAGAATTTTAAACCAATCACAAGTTGTCAAACCTGGCTGCATCTTCACGCACTTCGCACTCGCCCGGAAAGCCAAGGAAACGGGTACAATATTCAGTATACTGCATTCCTGCTGCCGGCGCGTATAGTGCCGGGCAAGTCGCCTCTAACTTGTTTCACGATGTATCGCCAAGGATTCCATTTGCGGAACGAGCGAACGGACAAGACTTCAGCGCTGTGGTCCCAATTACCAGGATCTAAAACAACACTCTCAAAGCCAATTGTCCAATACGTGGATCGCCAGCAGAATGAACAAACCCAAAGTTGGCGGCACCATCGTTAATGTTTCCGTCTGGAGCATTAAACTGCGTGTGATTGAAGAGATTGAAATACTCCACTCGAAACTGGAACGTCAACTTATCCTTGAGAGGCAGATCTTTTAGAAGTGATACATCGCTATTACCCATCCAAGGCCCGTGAAAAAAACGCCTGCTTGAGTTCCCTAACTGACCCAATGGTTCCGGCGTAAACAAGCCTGTGTTGAAATAAGGCTTGCCCGATTGCGGAGCATTGAATTCGAGATTTCCTGAATTATAATCAGGCACATCGACTGGGTTTCCGATCCCCGAACCTGACGAACCGATCAAAGACCGGTCATCGACTTCTGTGAGCGTAACTGGAAAACCGCTTGCTATGCGAATAATGCCGACCAGCTGCCAGCTGCGCGTCAACCGAGCCAATTGGCCTCCGGCAATCCGATCAAATGGGAGATTCACGTTATAGCTGATAACAAAGTTCTGAGGCATATCAAAAGCAGACAATGCGCGACTTACCCGGTTGTTAAAAGGATTTAGCGCTTGCTCGGTGTAGGATGATGATGCATTGTCCAGCGACTTGCTAAACGTGTAAGCAGCTAAATATGAATATCGCTTTCCTTTGTGCTGGAGACTAGCAGTGAGAGAGTTGTAAGCGGAATCCGCGATCGTGCTCATCAAATAATCATCACCAAACTGAGGCCCAAAGGGTGCGCGTGTTCCATTCACGACGGTCCCGTTGGGCAAGGTGTACACGCCCTGTTCGCCCCCGGGTCCGCAACCGGGCAAGCTAAGACACAACTGAGGGTTTCCCGGATTGATTGGAATGATAGCCGGCAGGTGGTGGCCCTGATTGCCGGTATAGCCGACTGTCAGCAACGTGTCCTTGCCAAACTTTCGCTGGATCTGAATGTAATATTGCTCAGCATAGGGTGTCTGATTGCCGATGCTAACAGCCGGAAACCCTGTGAGCGGCAGAAGTGGCTGGAAGTCCACACTTTGTCCGGGCTTTGGCGGGACGAAGGGCAAAGGTAACGAAGTGACCATACCGTTCGTCCGACTCGTCAGGGGTGACTCGAACAGAGGAGGAAGCGGTGATGTGTAGTCGACCAAATATGGCACCGTTGGGTCTGTAAAAAAGGTGTTTGCAGCTTCGATGTTGGAATAAAAAACTCCAAAGGAAGCGCGGATACTCATAGTCCCTGGAGTGCCCAGCAAGTACTTCAAGAGCCCTGCAGTCGAGCTTGGCGAATAGGCAAGACCGAACCTGGGAGCGATATTGTCAAGAGGCGTTCGGGCGATTCCACGCGGTACCCGCCCGCCAGTCGGCAGCGGATCTCCCGGAAACAGATCGCCCTTGGGAGCCGTAGGGAAAACAACCGACTGAGCTCCTAGCACATAAGTATTTCGTTGGTTAAACCGCTCATAGTAGGGCTGGATCAACTCCCAACGTATGCCGGAATTAAACACTAGATTGCCTCTGACCCGCCAACTGTCCTGCGCGAATAATGCGCCGTAGTTCTTGCGCTCGTCAGTTTCGAGTGCACTTTCCTGCGCGAAAAAGGTGGGTGTGCCAAGCAAAAAGTCTGTGAAGCTGCTCCCAGTTTCCGTGCCCGCGAAGTAGTAAAAGCCGTTCCCAGCTACCGAAGGCAATGCTTGAATGAATTGTGTAAGCTGGTAATCGCCACCGACCTTTACCGTGTGTCCGCCCCGAACAAATGAGAATGTGTCTCGTACTTGAGGGGTTATCTCATGGCGGTCGTAGGTAAGGAGAGGGGCGCCGATTGAGGGCCCTCCTCCGATGTCAATCGTAGGCACAGCTACTGCGCTAGGGTTGGCTGGTGTTAGGCCGCCCGGAACGTTAACGTTAAATCCTAGGGCACTGAGGTCTACCCCGATGCCCTTTGAGGGCCGATCATTGTGATATGCGAATCTGGTGAGAGTGAAATGCAAGTCGTTTACTGCGTTGGTACCAAAGGACTTAGTATTTGCGCCTCCTCAGCAATATCTGTGGGTTGATTCGGGCTCGGGGAGGCGACCAAGCGTGTGATAAAGCGCAACTTCCATGGCTTCAAAGGTGCGAAAACCGTAGGACCGTCTGGTCATCACTCGG
>JBELAJ010000249.1:0-11512 GCA_049508935.1 Terriglobia bacterium
ACTCTGGATTCGATTGGCTGCCATCGAAGCTCGTGTCCAGCGTCTAGTTGCCACCCCCGGCTTGGCTCACCTGGGTCTCAACCTGGGCCGCGGCATCTTCTTGCGCTTTGACTACCGATGCGGCATTCGGCGCCGGGTCAGCGGTTCCTTCCGCCGCCGTACGAGCACCGGCGGACTGGGGTGCCGGCAGGCCCGCTGCCTGATTGTTGGCCAACTGGCTGAGGCCGGAAGCGAGCTGTTCCTGAAACTGGTTGTGCATTTCTTGCAGCTTGTTAATATCCAGTGCTGAATCAGTGTCGACTGCACAATCGCCGGGCTTGCTGTTGACGACTTCGATGGCAACGGTTCCATCCGGAGCCACGTCTTTAGCATGGCGCTCGATGATATCTCCGGGGGTCAGCGAACAGGTCTGATTTCCCGCTGTTATCTCGAGGTTCGAAGAAACCACGAAGATCTTCTGGGTGAAGGCCGTGGGTGGTGCTTCGATCGCCGGGCTCGTCTGGTTGTCAGATAGGCTGTGCTGTACGGACGCCGCCGACTCTTGTGCCACTTCCTGCTGCACGTCATTGGAGATCATCGCCTTTGTCTCGGGCGTGACAGGAGACTGTACGCTTCCGAGAGGCGGTGGTGCTGTGCCGGGATTGATTGCCTGCTGGTTTTCGTAGGCAAGTTGCAAGTTCTGCGCCAACAGATAGTCTGTAAGCCACATATTGGGGGAACTGTAGTCCGGGTAGGGCGTAAAGTAGCCCGCATAATAACTGATCCCGGGTGTCGGCGCCAGTCCCGGTCCAAACCATGCATAAGGGACGGGCCTGCCCCAACCGGTACCCGCCCATGCGTAGAACCCTGGGGCGTAGTAGACACGCGGCACATAACGGTAATAGACCACGTTGCGGTAAGTGTATTGACGGTAGACGGCCGGATGAGGATCTAAACGCCCACCTATGACATAGGTGCGAGAAATATACCCCTGCCGGAACGGATGTTCGACGAATCCTCGATTTGGCCCGTAGCTGACCACCTGCGCGCCAGGACGGCCGGTTACCACAACCCTCGCTCCGCGGGCGCCCCGGCTGATCACGATCTTGTTCTGGGACGAGCCGGAGGGGGCTTCAATCCGCTGCACTTCTCCACGCGCGTTTGTGGCAACGGTCCGACCAGTCTGAGGATTGTAGTACTCTTTTCCCCCTCCCGGCAGGTCTTTGGCTTGGTCGCGCGGACTGGGCTTGTAGCCACCAGCACCGGAGTACGGGCCCGCGTTCCCTTGACCGCTCTGAGTTGTGATTTGCCGAACAGTCTTCGTTGTCTGCTTGGTAGTTGTCTGTTGCGTCGTAATCTTCTTTTTCGGAGGTGGCGACGCGGTCGTTTTTTTGTTATCGATTCCGCCAGCAAGCGCGGCGGCCATCGGCAAAAGGAGAAATAAAACACATACCCACGGGCAGTCCTGATTTAGCTTGGTTGAATTCATCGGTTCCTCCGTAAGGCGCGGGGTTGATTTTTTACCTTCACTAGCAAGAACGCGTGAAATAGGAAAATTCCACATTCGTTCTTAACCAAACGATCCATTTCTTTTGTGCCGGTAGCGGGTCGATGTTAGCAGGCCTGTGAAAGGCGAGAACGAAAGAGTAACTCAGCCAGGCGTCGCCCAGACGCGTCGCCACGCCCCCTCCTTCGAGGCAAAGTCTTGGAAGCATGCTGTCGATGAGACCAAGTCCCATACTCTTCTCATCAAGTCTGGGCCTGTGGTTGAATAGGATCGGATTTAGGACGTCGCGGCCAAGAGTATCGGCACCGTCAATTTGCATAACGCACCTCTCACGAGGCTCTCAGAAAGCGGCACCAAGATACGCCCGCGTTTTTTAGCACCTGGGCTAGGTCTTGTCAATCATTCGCGACGACGGTACATTTGCGGCAGATGGACAAGTTGTCAATACGCGACCAGCACAGACCCATAAATCTTATGACGTGACCGGGGCTCTTTGTACCAAGTGACCCAAGTCAGAAATCACCTGATGAGCTTTCGTTCATGTTGACGAAGAGGTTTGAGCCGGAGCAGAAATGGAATTTGCTTCGACAGCACATGGCCGGTTACTTCGTTTTCTTCTTTTTTCGTTCTATCCCCACCACCCTGGGCGCTCGCTAAAACTGACCCACCTGTGCCTGTGCTCATCAAAAGACACCCACACCTGAACGGTAACATAGAACCGAATTTGTCAGCGGAAGTGCTGGACCGTATTACGTGCCGACTCCTGGAAGAATACCTTCGGCCTGATGCGAACACGTTCCTCCAGGACGTCGCAGAGACCAAACTTCAGGTGCCAGCCAGTCAGCGCCCGTTTGGGGTAACTCATTTGCCATTTACAAAGGGCGTTGCGAAGAGTATAAGCAAGGGCAGTCAAACAGCGGTGGTCGCTGATGAAAACAGACAGGTGTCCTTGGTGTGGCGCATTGCCTGGGCAGAGCCATATTCCGTATTGTTCTGCCACAAAATTGCAGCAAATTGCGTGGGAGATTGGCTATTTTTTAAGCCATACGGATGGCTGGGAGCACTCGTATTCGTGGCAGTCATATGGTTATGGTTTGCAGTCTTTCATAGGGTAGGCATTCGCAGTGAGGAGATGACTTCGGCACTCCAGACTGGCGGTACTCTGCTTATAGCGTGTTCAGCACTTTATGTGTTGTACTTTCTGGCAAAAGCACACGGCCCTTCAGACTCCGCGGAGGTTCTTAACAGCGTGTATCGTCTGATCAAGTTTGTGGAAGCGAAATATCCTGCGGCTCAGACTCAGTGGGAAAAGACCACTGGCATGATCCTGCTCTCGCTCTGGTGCCTATGGGCTGTAGGCTTTGCGGTGGGTGGAGGCATGGAACCTGGGCATTCGCACCCGATTCTCAAGGTTGTTAGGATTACGTTAAATTTTGCGTCAACGATTCTGCCGATTCTTCTCGCGATGGGGATCGCCGTCTACGTTATGACGAAGAGGCCTCGCAGGCCTTGAGGGAGTAATCTACCCCCATGGCAGACGAGGTGGCGACGCGCTCTTCCGAAAGCACCGCTGCCGTTGTTGCGAAACTCTTCGAAGTAATAAAGCGGTTAACGCGACTGGTATCAAAGCGGAATCACTTACCACGTTCGTTGGAATCACGAAAAGGGACGGAGCCAATTCCTCAAAGTCCCTTGGAAAGGCTGTTAACCTCCCCGCCCCATCAAGTAACTCGGGGCCTTACAGCGGCCTTAGAAATAGATCGATTGTGGGGGTACCGAATTGCGCCTTTGAGCTATGAACAATCTCTGGAGCTAGTCCGGAAATGGCATGGCGGTGGAAACAAACCATCAACAGGCGATTGAGCGTCTTCTCCGGAAAAGCCTCTCAGTGCGGCGGATAGCACAAAACCCTTCTTTGCCGACGTTACTGTCCTGGGTGCGACAACATCATGATTTACCCAAGGAAGTGACTCGCACTGAGATTTACGAGTTTTTAGTCCAGGACTTCTTGTGTTTCACGCGACGTGGTGAAGGTCCGGATGAAAAGCAAGCGGTACAGTTGCTGCTGATGTTGCAAGAGGTCGCCTTAGATCTGTTCCTGGAAGGAAAAGGCACGGGAGGCATAACTTACGAGAAGCTCCTCAAGCGCAGAGGAAACTCCAGCGTGGCAGAGAGAATACTGCCTTCGGAATCGGTGGCGAACCTCGCGCGGGAACTGGAGGAGAACCGACTCGTCGCACCGATTGCGCGGGATACCGCTTATGCGTTTCCGCACCGCTCGATGGTCGAGTTTCTGGCGGCGAACGAACTGTCGGACCGTCTGAACTCGCGCCAAAAAACTGAGCGGCAACGAACTTGGAGGATTATAGACAAGAAGGCGTGGGACCCGGACTGGGAGCAGGTGATCGTGTTTCTTGCTGGCAGACTCTCCGGGTCGAAAGATGCTCTGAATAAACTGTTCTCCATTCTCTCGGACCAATCCAAAGATGACCTGTTCCGGCATCGCCTTGCGCTAGCTGCCCTTTGCTTGGCCGAAATCCCGCGCCCGCGCCGCAAAGCGTTTTCAACTGAGATTGATACCATCACCAGGGCTGTATATTCTCGTGTGTCCACTCGAGAGCCTTTTTTTTACTCGGACGTTCTGAATCGTGCGTGGCCTGCCTTGGCATCGGTCAACGGTCGGATTGGCAGTGTCCGGCTCCTTACCCACTCGCTGCGGACGCTGGCCAAGGGCCACGGAAAGTTGCGGTCTCCACAGTTCCTGGGCGAAATGGGGCCTGCCGCAGCGACGCCGGAAGTTCTCGCTGGGCTCGCTCGCCTGATCGACGACCCCGATCAAGGTGTGCGGCACGACGCATTGTCTGTGCTGCGGAGTATGGGGAGCGCGGCCGCTGCGCCGGAAATCCTCGCCCGGCTGACAGAACTACTTCAAGACCGTGACATTGTTGTCCAACGCTTGGCCTCGGATGCGTTGGAGATAACGGCTGGGACAGCGGCTACACCAGAAATCATCGAGCGTCTGCTGCAACTTCTAGACGACTCAGACCAATATCTACGTTCGGGGACGTTCGCTGCGTTATCGAATATCGGGAGCGCAGCCGCGACACCGAGAGCCGTCGCCCGTCTCCTCGAACTACTCGAGGACCCCGACCCAGACCAGCGCCGGAGTGCCTTGATTGTGCTGAGGAATATGGGGAGCGCGGCTCCAAGGGCGGAAATCTTCGCCCGGATTCTGAAGATGCTGGACGACCCTGACCCCAATGCAGCGATCCGGGGGTGGACATTGACTGCGATCGATTTTTTCTTCGATTGGGCCGCCGGGGGAAGGGAAACGTTAGAGGGGGCGGCGACACGGGAAAATCTGCACAAATTGCAGGAACTTCTGCACAACCCGAATCCGCAACTTCGTCGGTGGACATTAGAGGCTCTGAAAATGATGGGATGGGCGGGAGCAAGGGTCGTGGCGACGCCGGAAATTCTCCTTTGGGTGACGAAGCAGCTTCATATGCCCGATACAGATCTGCGATGGACGCTCGACGCGCTGAGTGGATTGGGTCCTGCGGCAGCGACGCCGGAAATCCTTGACGAGTTGCTACGGTATCTCAGTAATCCACCTGCCAGTCTGTGGAGCTGGGTGTTGAAAGCACTTGAGGAGATGAGAGGCGCGGCGGTGACGCCGGAAATCTTGTCGCGGTTGTTGCAACTGCTTCACCACTCAAAGGAAGACGTCTGGTACGGGGCGTTTGCGGCATTACGTGGTATGGGACGCGCTGCGGCAACCCCCGCAGTCCTCGCCGCGCTGCTGGATCTGCTGGACACTTGGATTTGTCTGTTAGAACTGAGTACGTTCAAACGCCCGATCCATCGAGCACCGGCAGCCCTCGCCGGGCTGCCGGAATGCCGGGATATCCCGAGTCTCGAAGTGCGGTTCCAGGCATTGTATACCTTACGAGAGATGGGGAGCGCAGCGGCGACACCCGAAATCCTCGCCCGGTTGCTAGAACTGACCCGCGGACCGTTGGGTTTGCAGCAGGAGGCACTGCACGTGTTAGGCGCAATGGGAAGCGCGGCGACAACCCCCGCAGTCCTCGAGCGGCTGCTCGAACTGCTCGACAAGGATTTGAAAAGGCCGTGGCCAAAGTTCCAGGACAGGGGACTGCAGCCGTCGACGTTGAGCACTTTAGGTGAGATGGGAAGCGCGGCGGCGACGCCGGAAATCCTCAAGCGTCTACTGGAACTGCTCCGCGACCGGGCCCTCCGGGTGTCTACGTACTTTGCCTTGTGCGAAATGGGGACCGCGGCGATGACGCCGAGAATCTTGGCTAGTATACGGAAAATGCTCCGTGACCCGGATCTGCTGCACGGCCTGCCTGAGGACAAGCAGATTGCGTGGGAGTTCGAGATTTCGGGAAGCACACGAAAAGCATTGCGTGGCCTTGAGGAGCAAGGGCTCCGCCTTTTCGAGCGGCCATCGGGAAGGATCCTCGTTCGCAAGGTGCGGGACCTAGGGCGTATTCGGGTGCATTAGCGGAGAATTCGACGCTTCTCTCCAGGCACAAGAAGGGCAGCGACAGGCTTTCGCCGACAGAGCGGGCGCAGGATCTGGTGAGGGAAATGAGGGAGAAGTCGCTGGGCGATTCTTGGAGCCGATCAGAAACATTGCTACGTCGGCCAAGTATGCCAAGTCCCCACTCTCCTTTAGCGAGTCTAGATTCGCTCTCCCTGTACCTTCGCCGTAGCCGCCCTGCTCGCGGTTTTGGGACGCGATGGCGAGGATCGGACAGCCGACTTGCGTCGCTAGCTCCCTCAATTCCGCACCTGTTACGTCAACGTCCGCGCCAAAATCGAGCGGGAGGGCGGCAGGATGCAGTTCGGGTGGGCCATCTGGCACCACGGGTCTCTTTTTATCGAAGGCGAACCGCACGCTGTCTACGACCCCAGCGATGGAGACAGATGGATCGACTGCACGCCACGCAGGCCACCCTGCCGGGAAATACTGTTCGTCCCGAACGACAACGCCTCGTATGATTTCGATACGACGGACATGCCCGACAACGTAAGGGTCGCGCTAACTGACGATCCTTCTGTGTCGGAGGCACTGAAGCTCTTCTCTGAGAAAGTGGCTCTGGTCAATACCGTCAAGGGATTTGACCTGCCGCCAGACGTATCAAAGAAAGCAACCGAGCTACAGTTGCGAGCCGAATCGCTCCTTTTGCGGGCATTGTGGCCTCAGCCGCCGACTTTCACAGAGCGAAGGCAAAAGATCGGTAGAAACGATCCTTGTCCGTGTGGAAGCGGGAAAAAATACAAAAAGTGCCACGGCTCTTGAACACGCGCCGCCATTTTCTCCGCTAGCCCAACACTGTGGGGGCATTCCTGCGGTACGATCCGTCAAGAAACAGGCATCGCCAAGGAGACGGCACAGCGGGCCTTCTATAGCCTGTCTGGAATTGGTGCATGTTTGACCCGCTGATTCTCTCGTATTGTCTCCTCGCATTGAGGTGAGATGGTCAACGCTCCGCCATCAGGTCCGCCGGAGGTTGGGGCGGTCCGCCTTCCCTTTGTTTGACACATGGGGATTTCTCGCCAGAAATCGGCGGAGGTGGTATAGGTAAACACTACGCCGTCTATCGCGAGTAATCGGTGACGAATTCATTTACTGTGATGCTCGGCGGCCCCAAGGCACTTCTGCAAGTCGGCGGTTTAGCCATGATTGAGAATATGGTTCTCCATGGGTTCTTCGCCACAACCGGGTTGTCGGCGGTGTGGTTTCGGCAGGGCGGGCCAGAGCGCCTCGGCTGTGGATGCTCAAGTAGACGACAGCGGCTCTCAGCCCGGCTCCGGACTTCTGTTCGTCACTTGTTCCTCATCACTGGTGACTGTTTCTGACTGGCTTGCTGTTTCGCCAGCTCCGACATGAGGTTTCGATACTGGTCGTTGGACTGAAGCGACTCCAACGCTAATCGCAAGTGCGCGCAGACAAGCGCGTCCCCGGAGTAGGCATCGACGACCTGCCTTAACAACTCCGCTTTGACGTCATCGGAAGAAATGTGGGTTGCGGACTCGATGGCCGCGATGACAACTTTCGCGGAAAGGTCATGCCGTTTGAGAAGAGTCGTCAGAACCCGGCCGTGGTCATCGTCGGAAGAGATGCTGTCCGCGGCCTTGAAATAGGCGGATTGGGCACCTTCATCCTGCAATTCCATCCTCCACATTTCCACCAGGACATTCGCCTTTTCCTCGTCCGAGGACACGCGGCTTGCGGATTCCAGGATTTCTTCGAGGGTGCCGCTGGTGAGCCCTCCCTTCCCTCCCAGGCTGGAAAGAACTCGCGCATGGTCTTCGTCCGAACCGATGCTATTGACCGCGTCGAAGAATGCCGGGCGGACGGTGGAATCCTGGATGTCCAGTGCCACAAGCTCCGAGAGAACTTTAGCTTTTTCGTCATCGGAAGAGATTCGCTGGGCGGATTTTGCGATATCCCTCAGGGTGGCGGGCTGCAAGCCGGGTTGATGAAGGAGTTCGGTCAAGGCCTTCTGGTGCTCCTCGTCCGAGGAGATCGTGTTAGCAGCGTCGAAGTACGCCTCCCGGACCGCATCGACTTCCGTGTAATAACGGCTCGCCTCCGCCAAAACCGCAGCTTTGTCGTCGTCGGAAGAGATGCGGCTGGCGGAGCGCAGCGAAGCGACAAGGGTCTCGCGGTCGCCGCCGTCGCTCTTGAGGACCGCGGACAAAACGTTGTGGTGCTCATCGTCGGAGGAGATGCTGTTGGCGGCTTTGAAGTAGGCCCAGCGGATTCCCTCCTGGCCTTTGTAACGCTCCGCCACTTCCGCGAGAATTTTGGCCTTTTCGCCGTCCGCAGAAATCCGGGCCGCCGAATGCAGCGCCAGGGTCAGCGTCTCCGCATCGTTGGGGTCCCGCCCCACGAGCTCGGAGAGCACGCGTTCATGATCGTCGTCGCTGGAGATGGTATCCGCTGCCCCAAACAAAGAGTCGCGCAGATCACCGCGCAAATAAGCCGAGGCGACATCCAGCAGCAGATCGCTCTTCTCATCGTCCGACCCGATCTTGCGAGCTTCCAGCATGGCGCTGCGCAATACTCCGGGCTCCGGATTCCCGTTCCGGATCAATTCTTCCAGATAGGCCCGCTTCGCGTCGTCCCTATGGATGAGCCTGATTTCCGCGAGCACACCGGTCGGCCCGCGCTGGTGCAGAATCCGTTGCACTCGCGGGCCCACCCCTATCCCCATCTCGCGGATAACTTCCGGCATGACCTGCGTCAACCACGCCTGCCCCTCGCCATCCAAAGGCTTTGCGTCTCCATCGACGTAGTAGGATCGTGTGAGGCGTCCCGAACCATCCGCGTTCACTTGATACCGCAGGCTGTTCACCCACCAGCGGGATTCCGCCACGGAGAAGCGCCCGTAAGGGGAAAGGCTCTTCACGTCCCGATCGTCGTCGGTAAACTCCACGCTGCCCGTGACCTCGAGCGCGATGGTCCTCGAGCCCTCTTGCCATCTGGCCTTCGTGTCCCCGCGGTAGGATTCACCCGCTGCGGCGCCGAACATGAGTGCCAATGGAACCAGAGCGATGGAAAACACTAGGAGAAGCTTCTTCATGGACGTCCTCCTCGATGGTGGACCCTCAACATCTACTACGGACTCAGCCCCTGCTTTGTTCAACATAATCTCCGGGTCCCCTGCGGGCTCCAATCGGCCATCGACAATCCTGCCGGCGGCAGGCAGGCGAAAATCGTCAATCATTCGTACCGCAACGCCTCCATTGGATCGACCCGCGCAGCTCGGTGCGCAGGGACGAACCCTGCCGCCAGGGTGCAAACGATAAGGACTACCGCTGCAAGAAGAATCACCGCGGGATCGTAGCTTTTCACTCCATAAAGCTGGCTGGCAACAAGCTTTCCCGCCGCCAGAGCAAGTAGAATCCCCATGGCGAGCCCGATCGCGATCTGTGCCAGGGCTCCGCGCATCACCAAGCCGAGCACGGTCTTGCGGTCTGCGCCCAGCGCCATGCGAATGCCAATCTCGTTGGTGCGTCGCGCCACGGTGAATGAGGTCACTCCGTAAAGTCCGACGCATGCCAAGACGAGCGCCAAGAGCCCGAACAGTCCTGTGAGTTGCGAGATCGATCTTTCCTGATTGAAGTTGCGGGCGACTTGCTCGTCGAGGCTGAGCATGTCAAGGACGGTCAGGTCAGGGTTGGTATCAGCGAGAGTCCGGCGCACAGCGCCCTCGAGGTTTTCGGGTTTCCCCTTGACACGCAATTCGATAGCCCCGGCATATTGGGAACGGACCATGAACTCCGGCTCACCCTTGGGGTGCTGCAGGAAAGGCAGAAAGAAGAAGGGATGAGCCGGCTCGCTCGCATCCGCATACTTGGCGTCCGTGACCACGCCCACAATTATGTAGTTACCGGCGTTGCTCACTTTATTCAGTCCGAAGTGCTTACCCAGCGGGTTTTCTTTGGGGAGATACTTCTTGACAAAAGACTCACTCACCACAGCGACGCCGGGCGACGTGGCTGCGTCCCTCTCTGCCGACGGGCGGACTCTGCTCGTAACTTCGAACCAGAAAGCGGGTTTCAACAACGTCGCCCTGCTCGACGTGGTGAGCAAGAAGCTGACTTGGGTGACTGATACCCGTTGGGATGCTAGCGCCGGAAACTTCGCGCCGTTGGGTGGCAAGTATACCTTCTTAATTAATCAGGACGGCCGCACCGAGGTTTACCTGGCTGACCGCGATTCCGGTCAGCCGGAGAAGATCGCATTCCCCGAGGGCCTGACCTACTTCGACGGAAACCCCACGCCCTTTTCCCCTGACGGTAGCCGGATCCTGGTAGCACACCAGAGCTCGAAGCGACCGTCCGACCTGTGGGTTTACGTCTTGGCGTCACGGAAGCCCACCCAACTCACCTTCTCCGCCATCGCCGGGCTCACACCTGCCAGCCTTCCACAGTCCGAGTTGGTGCACTACAAGAGCTTCGACGGCAAGATGATCAGCGCTTTTCTGTGGATGCCGTTCAACCTGAAGCGGGACGGGACGAACCCCGGCGTTGTGCTGCCACACGGCGGACCCACGGGACAGACGGTGGACTATTTCAACCAGGAGGCCGCCGCGCTCGCTTCCCGCGGCTACATCTGCATCGCTCCGAACGTGCGTGGCTCAACCGGGTACGGGCTGGAGTTTCAGAAGGCTAACATCAAGGACCTGGGCGGCGGAGACCTGCAGGACGAAGTCTACGCGGCGCGCTTCCTGGTGGATACAGGCTACGCGGACGCAAAGAAGATCGGCATCACCGGCGGTTCCTATGGCGGCTACATGACGCTGATGGCGGTGGGTAAGACTCCGGATGTGTGGGCCGCGGCCGTGGAGGAACACGGGATCATCAACTGGTTCACCATGCTCCAGCACGAGGATCCTTTCCTGCAAGAATACGAGAAGTCCATCCTGGGTGATCCGATCAAGGACCACAATGTTTATGAAGACGACTCGCCCCTGAAGTACATACGCAACGCTAAGGCTCCGCTGCTCGTGCTACAGGGCGACAATGACATCCGGGTGCCCAAGGAGGAAGCCGAGCAAGTGGTGCAGACCTTGAAGGGCGTCGGCAAGGTGGTAGACGCGCACTTCTATTCCAACGAAGGCCATGGGTTCGCCAAGCGCGAAAACCAGATCGACGCTATCCAGCGCACCGTCGAGTGGTTCGACCGGTATCTGAAGGGCAGTCAGAAGCAATAGAATATTACTCGGATTATGGTGGCGGGAGTTCCGAGGGAGAGGGTGGGGCTTATCCAACGTCTCCGTTGAACTCGCCAATCCGATAGCCGGCTATTGCCGCCGAAGAAAACCTCTGAAACTCTTAGGATTTGCCGCAGATTTTGCAGATCGGTCCTGCCTTGTCGGAATTAACCGGCCAATCTTTTTAATCACACCTCTAAGTGCTGTAGCTGCGAAGCGTTATTCTTCTCCAGTTGGGATTTTTCTCTTCAGGAGGAGGGGCTCTGCTTCC
>JBELAJ010000025.1:0-27955 GCA_049508935.1 Terriglobia bacterium
TGAAGAAAGGGCCTTAACTGCGGCCGCGCCGCTCACAGCATAACCCCCACCCCTTGATGACGCCAAGTCACAGGTTATTCAATCCGGCCCCGCCGGTGGCTGGGCTGCCTACTGCCTACTGCTTTCTCACCCAGAGGCCCTTTTCGCCCCGGCGGCCTGGGCTTCGAGTTCGGCCATGTCGAGCACGATGACTTTGCGGCGCTCGAGGCGAATGAGTCCGCGATCTACGAAACGCCGCAGGTTGCGTGATACCAGGTCCCGCACCGTGCCGATCTCCGCGCCGATCTGTTGGTTAGTTTCATCCAAGGGAAACTCCACGCCGCGTCGCGTGCGTGCTCCCAGTCTGAGCGCGCGGTCACGCAGGAACCGCGCCAGGCGATGGCTGACCTCTTTCAGGGATAGTTCTTCGACCAGGTCCGCAAGGTACCGGAACCTCCACGCCAGGGTGCGGATAACCGCCAGCGCCACTTCCGAATTGCGGCGGCACAAATCCAAAAACTCCTTCTTGGGAAGGAAGAGCAAGGTGGAGTCTTCCACGGCCGCCGCCGAAGCAGGAAAAGTGCCGCCGTCAAAGATTGAGAGTTCGCCCACCGTAGATCCGGCGCGTTCGATCACCAGCACCTGCTCGCGGCCGTTTTCGGCCATCTTGAAGATTTTGATCGCCCCGGACTGGACAATGAAGAGGCCGCCACACGCGTCACCCTCCGCCACCAGCATCTCCGCCTTGCTCAGCCGCCGCGCTACGCAGTGGCAGGCCAGAGCTCTAAGCTCATCAACGGGCAGGACGGCGAAGAACGCCACACGGCGCAGAGTCTCAACTGGATCAAGAACCGTCATGGATGAATAGCTTACCAGACACTTTACCACTGAGCACGACTTAAGTCATCGCGCCTTTCCCAGCGCCCGGATAATCTGTGGCTACATGGGGGCGAAACGATACTCAAACTTAAATGCCCTCGGGAGGAATCTCCTATGGCTTATGTAATTGCTGAACCCTGTGTCAACACCAAGGACACCGCGTGCGTGGACGTTTGCCCGGTCGATTGCATTCATCCCCGAAAGGACGAAGCCAACTTCGCCGATGTGCCCATGCTTTACATCGACCCGGTTGAATGCATTGATTGCGGCGCCTGCGTGCCGGTGTGCCCTGTTTCCGCCATCTTCCCGCTGGATGACCTGCCGGAGAAATGGAACGAATACACAGAGGGTAACGCCAAATACTATCAGAAATAATAAGGGTGCCTTAGCGCTGGCTGGCGCAGAGTCCGCCGCTTGGAGTCTGCGATCCCGCGAAGCGGGAATTGTTGTCGCGCGCCGATCAGTCAAGCTCGTGCCGGTGGAGGACTGTTGCGTTCTCCGAAAGAGCATCGCACTTCGGGCGTGTCCCTCGGGGACATCGCAGACTCCAAAAGGCAGAGTCTGAGCCAGCCCGAGTAACTACAGGTTGTAGCTGTATTCCGATCCTTCCGTTCACTTCTGCGCAGCGGATTTCTCGACGTCCCTGATCGTCTTGGTAATCAGACCCGCTTGGTTGTACAAGTCTTGCGATAAGCCGTACACGTTTGATTGATAGACTTCTCCCTGATTCTGGTTCAGCGAGACAACAGCCGCCTCTGCCGTATCGGTCAGATTCACGACGGTCGGCGCAATACTTTGAATGGCCTTCTGCTGCCAAGGCAGATCTGCCGACTGGTTCGTGCGTAACTCGGCCAGCAGTTTGTCCATATCGTTTACTCGCGAACGTATTCTTATCAATTGGTCACCGTCATCTTGCCAGTCCGTCACAAAGGGATCACGTGCGAGCGCTCGAAGGCGATTGGCCACATTCTTAACCGTCAGTGCATCCCTCTCGAGTTGCTGTAGCAAGTTGGAGGTCTCTTCACTGGACGGTACGCCTGGACTCGCACTTGAAGCGGGCGGCAGCAACGCGGGAACAACACAAAGCATTGCAGCGACAAGAACACTTCTACGCAAAGAGTTCGTTTGCATAGCGGTTTCCTCCTTCATTCGCCTCCTCTACCAGCGATCGAATACCCTGTCTTATCCAGCCCCACAATGATGCGATGCACAGCATCCATATGACAGTTGCCCCCTGCCAGTCCCTTGTTTGATGCAGGCTACACAAGTTGCCGCGGCAGTATCGATTTGCCGGGAATCGAGCCGGCTACTCGCTCTGCCTGACACCGTTTCTCCCACGCCGTTTCGCCCAGAAGGCGGGAGTCTGCGCCGGCCCGTGATATACTGCCCGATTATGGCCGCCAGGGTTTCTCCGCAAAAACCGGGAACTTTGCAGCGACTCGGGGTCTTGGTCTTGGCCCCGCTAATGCTCGTTGTGATGATTCCCGGCCGGGCGTGGTCCGATAAGAACGAGAAGGCCCGGAAGAAGTTGAACGAGGCCTTGAAGCATTACGAACAAGGCGGCGTTCTTTATCACCAAGGCAAGCTTGAGGCCGCGATCGCCGAGTACCGCGCGGCCCTGGGTGTGGATCCGGATGAACCGTATTGGCATCAGGCCCTCGGCGACGCGCTCGAAAAGCAAGGCGACTCGCAATCCGCTCTGGAAGAATACCATCAGGCCAGCCGGCTCTCACCCGATGACGTCGGGCTCCAGCACAAGTATTACGAGTTGCGAAAGATGACCGGTGGCGACGCCGGCGGACCAGCCGAAGCGGCCGCTCCTGAACAGCACAGCTACGCTGTCGGTGGAAAAGTCACCGCACCTATCCCGCAGTTTAAGCCTGAACCTGCCTATTCGGAGAAGGCCCGCGTAGCCAAGTATTCGGGTACGGTTGTGCTCATGCTCGTGGTGGACGCACACGGCGACGTGGGCCACGTCAGCGTGGTAAGGCCTCTGTCCTTCGGGTTGTCCGAACAAGCAATTCGAACCGTCAGCACCTGGCGGTTCCAACCTTCCACTCGGGACGGAATGCCGGTCCCGGTCCGAGTAGTCCTCGAAGTCAAATTTCAATTGTTCTGAACAAATCCGGCACGGCCACCTTTTCCATCACTACCAGAAGGGTTGCCCCTACGCCGGTGCACACGTGCACGGCAGCCACCCCGGCCCCTCCCAAGTCACGGAGGGGAGCAAAGCCGGCTGAAAGCCGAGAGCTGATGGCTGAGAGCTGGTAACGCGGTGACCGACTTTAGGGTTGACCGTGGAAGGGGCTTGCCGCTAGAATTCGGTCGAGTGGCCAGGAAAGAACGGAGCGAGATATTAAACTGAGGACAGGAGGCGCATTTTCGAACAAGGTCAAGCTCTTGTGGAGCGTCTGCGCTGTCGCCCTTTCGTTAAGTTGTGTGACGGAAGAGCAGAAAGTGATCGTCCAGGCACCCGCGCCAACGCCGGTCGCTCAAGCAGCACCCCCTAAGCCTGCTGCGCCTGCGCCACAGCCTCCCCCCGCGCCGCCCCCTGATCCCTCCGTTGCGCTCGTTTCCCAAGTTGAAACCCTGTACAAAGCCGGAACGGCCGACTACCGGTCGGGAAACCTCGAGGGGGCTAAGGAAAAATTCGATCAGGCGGTAGAAAAACTGCTCGAGTCGAATCTCGACGTTCAGGCTGACGATCGCCTTAACAACGAGTTTGAAAAACTGACCGAGGACGTTTACTCCGCTGAGGCAGCGGCGCTGGAGCGCGGAGACACTCTGAGCCCGCACAACTATGTCCCTCCGCCGCTCGAGTCGTTTTCCGGCCTCACCTTCCCGGTTGATTTGCGGGTCAAGCAGCAGGCTCAGCAGGAACTGAAAGCCGTACGGTCAGACCTGCCGCTGGTGTCTAACGATTATGTCGACGGGGTTCTGACTTATCTTCAGAACCACGGCCGGGGTTATGTCACGACCGCTCTGAAGCGGATGGGCTTGTACCAGGCGATGATATCGGACACGCTTCAGAAGGAGGGGATTCCGCAGGATCTTATTTACCTTGCCGCCCTCGAGAGCGCGTTCAATCCGTATGCATTGTCGAAAGAAGGGGCGAAGGGCATCTGGCAATTCATAGTTGGCACGGGCATGCTTTACGGTTTGAAGAAAGACCGCTGGGTGGACGACCGCCAGGATCCCGTGAAGTCCACGCAAGCCGCCGCCCGCCACCTCAAGGAGCTTTATCAGGAGTTCGGAGACTGGTCGCTTGCCATGGCGGCATACGATAGCGGCCCGTTGGCGGTACAGGCCGCCATCGAGAGGACCGGTTATGCCGACTACTGGGACCTGAGGCGGCTGCACGCCCTTCCTTCTGAGACGGAAGACTACGTGCCGATCTTCATGGCCACCGTGATGATCGCCAAGGACCCAAAAGCCTACGGCTTCGATATCCAGCCTGATCCGCCGCTGGTTGCCGACCAGGTTGTTGTAAACACACCTACTGACCTGCGCCTGGTGGCGCAACTCATCGACAGACCCGTGGATGAGTTGACGCGGCTGAACCCCAGTCTGCTTCGCTGGACGACTCCGCCCAACGAATCGGCCTTCACATTGAACCTTCCACCGGGGACGAAGGACCTCTACGCGCAACGGATCGCAGCGATTCCGGAGGATAAGAGGATCTGGTGGAGAGCCTACAAAGTCGAGGAGGGCGAAACTCTCGCCGATATCGCCAAGAAGCTGCACGTCTCGGCTGGGTCCTTGCGGGAGGTAAATAATCTGGACGATGAAGCGGCGCTCGAGCAGGGCACTCACCTGGTGGTGCCGATGTCACCGGGCACGGAATCGTCGCTGGCGCGAGTGCGCGAGGGCGGGGCGCGCTACGCGGTCCAATATCGTGTCCGCACCGGCGATACGCTGGAGTTTATCGCCGACCGCTATGATGTGACTCCGTACCAGATCCGCCGCTGGAATAACATGAAGACCTCGCAGTTGACGGCGGGCGCCTCTCTGCGCATTTACGTGGAGGGACGGAGGCCGTCGAGCCGGTCCAGATCCGCGGGGCGAAAGAATACCCGGCCCGCTGGTAAGACGACTAGCCGACCCAAAACGGCTTCCGGAGCGGGAGAAGCCGGGGCCGCTCCCAAGGCCTCCGCCAAACAGCTCGCCCAGGAGCGTTAGAACTGTTTTCTTCAAGTATGCAACGATTGCACTTGACACAACGATTGGGGTGTTATACATCTTGCCTCAAGCGGGGTAGTCAAGACGTTGTCACCTGTCGCCCAGGCAGCATGGCTGGGCATTGTTGAGTGAATCAGAAACTGACGGGGGAGGGATTCATGGATTTCGATAAAGACGATAAAGCGGGTGATGAGCTCGAGGATTACGGCGACGAGCTCTCCTCCGATTACAAGGAAGAAGCGGAGGAAAGGTTGGGCGAGGAAGGCGAGGATCTCGAGGAGGAGGTTTCCTATAAAGTCGAGGAAACCGTGATTACCGAAAAGCCTGAGGTCGCCCCGGCCGGCGAGGAAGCCGCTCCGGCGCCCGCACCCAAGCCTGCTGCGGCCCGGAAGAAATCGGCGAAAGCGAAGCCGAAGCCGAAAGCGAAGCCGAAGCCGATAGCGAAGGCTCAACCGAAGAAGGCGGCCGCCAAGGCCAAGAAGCCTGCGAAGAAAGCAGCGAAGCCTGCCAAGCCGGCGAAGAAACCGGCTGCCAAGAAGAAGGGGCGCGGAAAGTAGCTCGATGAAGCCGGGAGAACCCGTAAGGGTTCTATCCGCCCTCAGAATGCGGGCGCGGACAAGAAGTGTGGCGGTGTGCCTGCCCCGGAGCGATCGAGTGCAGGGCCGGTGTCCATGGTCAGGCAGCACGGATGGATTCGCACTCCCAATCCCACGGCGAGTCGGCAAGGCTGGAAAGTCAGGCAGGCCGCAATCCTGTTCTCGCTTTGGAGGTGATCCGGCGCATGCGTGGGGCTTCACAGCCCTACCTGCTGCGTTGCGCGGACGAGTCGAATTACGTCGTTAAGTTCCAGAACAACCCCCAGCACGTGCGCGTCCTGGCCAATGAGATGCTGGCCGCGCGCTTGGCTATGCTCATTGGCCTGCCGGTTGCTGCTCCGGCCTTCGTGGAAGTTCCCCCGGCCCTGATCCGTGGTACGCCCCCTCTTGAACTCGAGATCGGTCCCCGCCGCGAAGTCTGCCTCGCTGGCCTGCAGTTTGGCTCACGTTATCCAGGGGCGCCCAGCCAAACCCTGGTGGTGGATTTTCTGCCGGATCGTTTGCTCAGCAAAGTGAAAGGCCTGGCATCGGTATTCCTGGGCGGATTCGTTTTCGACAAATGGACATGCAATTGTGACGGGCGACAGGTGGTTTTCTACAGATCCGCGAACGACGAGGATCCAGCGTATTCAGCCCTACTGATCGATCAGGGCTTTTGCTTCAACGACGGAGACTGGAGTTTTCCTGATTCCCCAATTCGAGGACTTTACCCGCGCAGGCTGGTTTACGAAAAGGTCGAGGGGCTCAAATCCTTTGAGCCTTTCCTCTCGAGAGTCGAGAACTTGGACAGCTCCGAAATCGCGGAATGCATTTCTCAAGTGCCGGGCGAGTGGTGCGGACCGGACCCTGCGCAGTTGAACCGGCTTGCGGAAACACTCTATGAACGGCGACGAGGAATTCGGCAAGCGATTATTGACGCCAAAAATAGCAGCTTGAAACCCTTCCCCAATTGGCGTGAGACGAAACGATCGCTCGACCGGAGCCGGACTCATGGTCAAAGAGAGTGAATTGAAGGAATGCTCGTACTTCCTGGTGCGCTACGTCCCGGACGTGACGAAGGAAGAGTTCATCAACATCGGTGTGCTCCTCTCTTGTCCCGGCGAGCGGTTCCTGGATTGCGCGTTTAGCGACGATTGGCGGCGGATCAACCGCTTCCACGAGCAAGCGGATCCGGAGTTCCTGAAGGATCTCCAATCGCACTTTAAGAAGCAGATCGAGGAGCACAAGAGCGACCTCAACCGCTACATCGGCGAGATGCTACAGTCCTACTCGAATCTCATTCAGTTGTCGCCGCCCCGCCCATGCCTGACTTCCAACCTTCTGGGCCAGCTTCAGGACCTCTTCGAACGATACGTGGGACTGCGCGCCGCCGGTCCAACGGATCGAGACACGCGGATTTATGTCAGGCAGCGGATGACCGATTGCTTCAGTCGCTACGGCATTCTTGCGCACAAGTCATTCGAAAGGCGCATTCCAGCTTCTCAATGGACGGGCGCAGGCGACCCGTTTACTTTCGACTTTGCTTACAAGCCCCAGGAACAAGCGGGCAAGCCCAACGGGCGCCTGAAACTGATCCACGCCGTTTCCTTGCAACGCGACCCCAAGCTCACCGAGGCGTTAGTGTGGACCTTTGAACGTGTCCTGGCGAAAGAACGCTCCGCGCTGACGGTGGGTCACGAAGACGACCTTGATCGGGACAATCCCCAAGTCCGTTTCTCGCTAAGCGTGCTTCAGCACGAGCATATCCGCCTGGTGCCCGTTTCAGGATTCGATGCATACGCTCAGTCCATCCGCGCAGAACTTGGAATGTAACCCCCTTGGAGTGCGGCAGCGTCAGCTACCGCCTTTACGGCTGGAATTCAAGGCAGCAGCTTCGCTGCCGCACTCCAGGGACTGCTAGTTCGATGAGCGTTCACCTCAAAGTCGAATGTTACTCCGGCTACAAGGCCGATGAACGGCCTCTGCGGTTTTCCTTTCAAGGCAAGCCCGGCGGACACGTCTTTGAAGTCCGTGACGTCCTGGATCAGTGGTATGGCGTGGACTATCAGTGTTTCAAGGTACTGGCCGATGACGGCAATTTCTACGTCCTCCGCCATCAGCAGGTGGAGGACATCTGGCTGCTGGACTCCTTCCGCTGCTCTCAGTAGATGAACTCAAGTCTGACTTGCCCGCTCATGACAATCCTGCCGAGAAATGATTAAATAGAAGCCTGGAAAGTCGGAACCAGCCTATCGGTTCTCGGGAAAGGTCAAGAGGAAATGCACAAGGGCGAAAACGTGATCTCCTTCGCGCTTGCCGTGGTGGTGGTCCTGTCCTTTGTGGCGATCCAGCGGCAGTGGAACCCTGCCAGTCTGAAGGACATGGCCTCGACGGCGGAGGACTTTATCCTCTCCAGCACCGGAATACGCGGCCAGGTGCCGGATTTGGTTGGTTACGAGCGGCTGAGAACCTACCGGCTGGAGAACTACCGCGCCGCCTTGTACCGCCGCAGCCCAGCCTCCTTGATCTTCGCTCCAGGCCGCTTTGTTGTTTACAACGGGGAAGACCAACCCGTCTTCAAGCTGGAGACCCTGGAAGGATCAAAAGACTCCTGGACGACTCTTTACGACTTCAATGGACGGCACGGGCTGCCGATCCCCGGCAGCCGGAGCCGCCCGGAATACGCCCGGAGCATCACCGGCAGCGGCCTGCCTGAGGTTGTGATAGGTCAGTACTCCGGCGGGGATCACTGCTGTAGCGTGGCTACGATCATTGAATTAGGCCGTGACGCGGTATCCGTCATCGGGCGAATCGAGGGCTTGGATGGCTTACCTTTTGAGGGCCTGGAAATCCGCGACATCCGCAAGGATAAGAGTTGGGAATGCGTGGCCCATCGTCCCTACACGACAACTTGCGGCGATCAGGCCGAGCCGGCCGACGTGCTCTCGGTGTACGCATTTATCGACGGCCATTACGTTGATAACACCGCACAGTATGAAGACTTCCTCACCGGCGTTCTGAACCAGAACCTCACGAAATGGCGTCAGGAAAAAAACCTGTCGCTTAGGTTATTGCAGACCATGGCAGCCCAATTCGCGCAGTTAGGCCGCCAGGATGAGGGTAAGCGGTTTTTTGCCATGAACTTCAATCGCTTCTTGCCTGTTCTTCAACAGAGAAGCATTGATCCCAACGTCTGCCTGGATGACTTGGACAACCTCATGAATCGACTGCCGGGTGTTTTGCCGGAAGTCAGTCAACAGTCGACAGTCGAGAGTCGAGAGTCGAAAGCAGAAGGTCAACAGCCGGCAATCAACAGTCGATAGCACGGTGGCAGTTCGCCGTCTTTCCCTAGTCCCTAATCCCTAAGCCCTAACCCCTTGCTCTTACAGCACCGGCTCGCTCCAATTCTCGAGGATTTGCTTAATTCGCCCCAGGAATTTCTCGGCCACCGCGCCGTCGATCACGCGGTGATCGTAAGAAAGCGAGAGATAAGCCATGGAACGGATGGCGATGGCATCGTCGCGCACCACCGGCCGTTTTTCGATGGCGCCCACGCCCAGGATAGCCACCTGCGGCTGGTTGATAATCGGCAGACCCAACAAACCACCGAAACTTCCGGGATTGGTGATAGTGAAAGTCCCTCCCTGCACGTCATCCACGCTCAACCGCTTGGTTCGCGCCCGCTCCGCGAGATCCTGCACGGCGCGCGCGATGCCCAGGAAGTTCTTTTCATCCGCGCGCTTGATGACGGGCACGATCAGCCCCGCCTCGAGCGCCACGGCAATCCCTACGTTGACATCACGTTTGTAGATAATATTCGTCGCGTCAACAGAGGAATTAATCACAGGAATGTCTCGGATCGCTTCGACTGCAGCGCGAACGAAAAAGGGTGTGTAGGTCAGCTTGAAGCCGTTTCTCCGCTCAAACTCATCACGTCGCTGCTCCCTTGCCGCCACCACTTTGGTCATTTCAACTTCGAATACCGTGTAAACGTGGGCGGAGGTCCTCTTGCTTGCCACCATGTGTTCGGCAATCTGCCGCCGCATTGGCGTCATCTGGACCACCTGCGCCGGCCCGGCAAAAACGGCGGGCGCGGGAGCCGGTTGAACCGTCGCCGATGTTGCCGAGGGCAGGGAAGCCGCGGGCATGGAAATGGAGGGCGCCGGCACAGCCGGAGGTTGGGCCGCGCCAGTTCGGCTTGCGGCCACGGATTGGCGTTGTTCCACGTAATCCAGAATATCTTTCTTGCTGATTCTGCCACCCGAACCCGTGCCGCGCACCTGCGTCAGGTCAACCTGGTATTCCCGGGCGATGCGCCTGACGAGCGGCGACGACCTCACTTGTTCCGAGTCGGGTGCAGCGGACGAACCTCCGGCCTCGATTTCGGCGCCTTCTTCGGCAGCCGGCGTCGGCGGCTCGGCCGCCACGGGAACTTCCGGAGGCGCGGAAACCTTCGCCTCGGCCTGCTTCGCGGGTGCGCCGGTGGCGGCGCCTTCGCCGTCGATCACGGCCACAACTGTGTTCACGGCCACGGTCTCGTTTTCTTTCACCAGAATTTGGGAGAGAATCCCAGCGGCCGGCGAGGGTATTTCCGCATCCACTTTGTCGGTCGAAATCTCAAAGAGAGGCTCGTCCCTGCCGATCGGTTCGCCGACTTTCCTTAACCATTTTGTAATCGTTCCCTCGGCGACACTCTCGCCCATCTGGGGCATGATCACGTTGGTCGACATTGCAACCCCCCACCGAATTGACTCATTCAGAGATTGAGTCATTGAGCCATTGAGCGATTGAGTCATCGATTCGATGGCTTGCTCAGTTCGGTCGTAATTCGTCCTCCAGCAAAGCGCCCGGCCACGCCGTCCTGTCAATGACCCAATGGCTCAATGACTCAATCGCTCAATGACTGAATGGCCCAATGACTCAATTTTAGTACTTCGCCAGTTTCCTCGCTGCTTCGATCACCTTCCGGGCGTCGGGCAGAAAGTATTCCTCGAGGGGCGGCGAAAAAGGGACCGGCGTGTCGGGCCCGGTGATGCGCACGATGGGTCCATCCAGGTCCTCGAAAGCCCGCTCAGCGATCAAGGCGGCGAGTTCGCCCGCCATGCCTCCCGTCCGCGTGCCCTCGTGGAGCAGGATAACCTTATTGCACTTTCGAACGCTGCCCAGCACCGCTTCTTCATCGTAGGGCAGCAGCGTGCGCAGGTCAACGACTTCGAGAGAAATGCCTTCTTTTTCGAGTTCGCCCGCCGCCTCGAGCGCGGTCCAGACCATAGCGCCGTAAGTGATGATGGCCACGTCCTTCCCTTCGCGCCTCACCGCAGCTTTGCCGAGGGGAACCACATAATCCCCTTCCGGGACTTCTTCTTTGATTCGGCGGTAGAGAAACTTGTGTTCATAGAAGATTACGGGATTGTCATCGCGGATGGCGGATTTGATCAAGCCCTTGGCGTCATAAGCGGTCGCGGGCATTATCACTTTCAGGCCCGGAGTGTGGACAAACCACATTTCGTTCGACTGGGAATGGTAGGGGCCGCCGTGCACTCCCGCGCCCGAGGGCCCGCGGATCACTATCGGTAGTGCCGGCCCCCAGCGGTAATGCATCTTCGCGGCCATGTTCACAATCTGGTCAAAACCGCAGGCGATAAAGTCCATGAACTGCATTTCGGCCACCGGCCGCATGCCCATCAGCGCGGCGCCAACCGCCGCGCCCACAATCGCAGACTCCGAAATGGGCGTGTCGATCACCCGCTCGGCGCCGAACTTCTCCAGCATGCCGTCGGTAACCTTGAACGCGCCGCCCAAGACACCAACGTCTTCACCCAGCAGGAACACGGAAGGATCGCGCTCCATCTCTTCCCAAATGCCTTGGCGAATTGCCTCGACGTAAGTCAGGACCGGCATCTCCGCTCCACGGGCGTAAATCGAAAATGGAAACTGGAAAATCGAAACTCGAAGTTCGAGGCCCTTCAGATTATCGAATCATCTGCTGTATTTTTACTTCTTGCTCCTTGCTTCTGACTCCTGACTTCTGACTTCTGACTCCTGCCTTTCCACCAGCAATCCGGCCCGCAGTATACGCCCTCCAAGGCTGACTCACCTTGCGGCAACGGGCGCGCCTCAGCATCGGCGACGGCCGCGTCGACCTCTTTCTGGATGCGGCGATCAAGATCGGCAATCCCCTGTCGTGTCATGATCCTTTTCGAGAGCAAGTGTTTTTCAAGCCTTTGGATGGGATCTTTCTTCGCCCATGACTGCAAAAGGCGAGCCGGTACATATTCCGCGCCGTCGTGAGCCGAATGTCCGGTCATGCGAAACGTCTTGCACTCGAGGAAGCTCGGACCCTCACCCCGCCGCGCCCAAGCGATGGCTTCCCCCACCGCGCGATAAACAACCCTCACGTCGTTTCCGTCGATGGCTTTGCCCGGCATGCCGTACGCCGGGCCGCGTCGAGACAGGTTTTTTATCGGGAACTGTTTTTCCACGGGCGTCGAGAAGGCGTAGCCGTTGTTATTGACGATGAAAATCACCGGCAGCTTCATGACCCCGGCCATGTTCATCGCTTCATGGACTTGTCCCACGCTGGTCGTGCCCTCGCCGAGATGGACCAGTGCGACATTGCCCTGCGCGCGCCATTTCAGTACCATCGCCACGCCGCAGGCTACCGGACAGGTCCCGCCCAACGGCGAAATGATGGGGATAATACCTAATTTCATATTGCCAATGTGCAGGGTATTGTCGCGGCCCCGAGTGGGCGTGTCGGCGCGCCCCATCCAGTTCGCGAAGATGTCAGCCAACGAGAAGCCGCGAATCAGGAACGAAGAGAAATCCCGGTGGCTGGGCAGGACCACGTCGCCTGCGATCAACTGCAATGCCGAGCCGACGCCGATGGCTTCCTGCCCGCGCCCGACGTAGACCCCTCCAACAATCTTCCCCTGACGGTAGAGCACCTGCTCGATCCTCGCCTCCGCCTCGCGCGTCAGCTTCAGGTAATGCAGCATGCGCTCGAGGGTGGCGGGTTCAGGCGCGTTCCTAGGCTTCGAACTTCTTGCCGTCTTCGAACTTCTCATGGGTCCTATCAGTATCTGCGATCTGGCGCTATGATCTTTACCCCTTTCCGCGTGCACCGGACTTTGACAGAGACGGGTCCCGGCGACTCAGGTTTGTAGGCGATCACGTAGGTATTATCCAAATCATTGCGGATACCTCTAAGAATTTGCTCGAGGGGACGAAAGGAAACATCGAAGGCTTCGCCTCCGGTCTCGTCTGCAAACGAACTGATGACCCGCTCTAGCCGGCTCCGCAGTCTTCCTGGAGCGGTCCGCGAGAAGGTCACAGGGTATATCGCGATCCCGGTACGCTGCGCTTGCGCAAGTGCCTCAACGAAAGTGTGGCTGCTTGCGTTGTCCTCCATGTCAGAAAAGATGATCAATGCCGCGTGGGTCGACGATGCTGGGAGTTCCCGGGTACAAGCCCACAAAATCGTATCGTACAAGCAAGTGCCACCACCACGAGTTCCGCTGTTGAATCCACTGCTAAGAGCATTCTTGACTTGTCCGAGGTTGGAAGTAGGCGGTGATAGCAGGTCGCAGTTCAAGGCGAACGCCGCCACAAAGGCGAAGTCCCCTGTGCGCACAACTTCGCCCGCCAGCGCTGCCGCATCGTGCGAAGCCAGGGCACTCATGTCATTTCTATAGCTTCCGCTAGCGTCGATCAAGAAGCCGATGTCCGCCCGCCCCTCGTGGCTTATGGTCAGCGATTCGATGCTCTGCTGTTTCTTCCCCTCGTAGACCTCCAGTTCATTCTGGACAAGATCGGTTATCGGATTGCCGTGATGATCGCGAGCGAGCACCCGCAGGGTCACCACCGTATTTTGATCGGGAGTTGCTTCCTGCGAAAGCCTGGCCGTCTCAGCATGTACCAGCGCCACTGCAAGGAAAAGTGGTTGCGCGCAAGCTGTCACAGTCAGCAGTCTAGTTAACATGACCACTTTCCCCACCGGGCCTGGCTGACGTTCTGGCCGTCAGACTGATGTCTCACCCGGCCCGCGACGGCTGGTGGAAGCGCCGTCGCGGCCCACCCTCTCCCCTGGGGAGAGGGCCGTAACCCACATTGTATTTTCACCTTTCGACTTTCGACTCTCGACTCTCAACTTCTCCGACCATCTCCAGCTCGAACACTTCTCCAAAGCGGCAGACCACCGTCTCGATAACCTCACCCATCTCCACCCGCCGGCCCAACAACTTCTGGAGCGAGGTGACGCCTTTATCGCGCAGCCCGCAGGGAACGATCCACTCGAAGTAGCGCAGGTCGGTGTTGACATTGAACGCGAAGCCATGGGAAGTGACCCAACGCGAAATGTGGACGCCCATGGCTGCCAGCTTGTCATTTCCCACCCACACTCCTGGAGCGCCGGCAAGACGCCCGGCCCCGATTTCGTAGTCCCGCGCCACGGCGATCAAGACTTCTTCGAGTGAACGCATGTACCAGGCGATATCCCGGCGATGTTGCGCAAGATCCAGGATCGGGTAGCCCACCAACTGGCCGGGTCCGTGGTAAGTGACGTCGCCGCCCCGGTCAATCTCGAATACCTGCGAACCGCGCGCAGTGAGCTGCTCGGTTGAGAGGAGAATGTTGTCCTTCTTGGCATTCCGCCCCAGCGTGTAAACGTGGGGATGTTCGACAAGCAGAAGCGTATCCGGAATCGTGCCAGCCTTGCGCGCCGCCACCCGCTCGCGCTGAAGGCGCAGGGCGTCAGCGTAGTCGACAAAGCCGAGGTGTTCGACGTGGCAGGTCATTATTCGCTCGGGGCCCTACTCATCGGCTTTCAAGCGGCGCTGCGACCCCCTCACCCGGCCCGCCCCGGCTGATGAAAGCGCCGGCTGCGAGCCACCCCTCCCCCCCAAAGGGGAGAGGGCTTCGATCGAATGTCCAGCCCCTCGCTCCTAGTCGCCAGCCTCCAGTTCCTAGCCCCTAGCCCCCAGTCCCTAGCCCCTAGCCCCTGGTCTTTCAGATATGGATGGGCCAGTCGTGCGCGGCGTGGGCGGCTTCCATCACGGCCTCGGTGAGCGTAGGATGCGGGTGGATGGCATAAGCGAGGTCCTCGACAGTACCCTCGAGGCGCATGGCCACCACGGCTTCGGCGATCATCTCCGTCACGCGCGGCCCGATCATGTGGACACCCAGGATTTCTCCGTACTTCTCATCGCTGACGATTTTTACAAAGCCCTCGCGGGCGCCCAGGATGGTGGCTTTACTGTTCGCGGCAAAGGGAAACTTCCCGATGCGAACCTTGTGGCCCTTCTCGCGCGCCTGGCGTTCCGTCATCCCCACGCTGCTGACTTCGGGCTCGCAATAGGTGCAATTGGGAATCTGGCCATAGTTTACGGGTTCGACGGGCTGTCCTGCTGCGTGCGTGACTGCGACGATGCCTTCCCGCGAGGCCACATGCGCCAGCAAGGGGCTCGCGGCCACGACGTCGCCAATGGCGTAGACCCCCGGCTCGTCGGTTTGCATGTAGGGATCGACCTTCACAAAGCCGCGCTCCAACTTGGCCCGGGTTCCCTCCAGACCTACGCTCTGCGTGTTGGGCGAGCGTCCCACGGCCACCAACAGCGTTTCAGCGTCGATCGTTTGCGGCTTCCCGTCTGCCCCGGTGTAGGAGACGGACACGCCATTTGCCGTCTTGGCGGCTTTCTCAACCTTGGCCTGCGTCTCGAGCCCGATGCCCTGGTGGCGGAATGACTTCTCGAGTTCCGCGGAAATCTCTTCGTCCTCGAGCGGGACGGCCCGCGGCAGCATTTCCAGAATCGTGACTTTCACGCCGAAGCGGTGGAAGATCGATGCGAACTCCACGCCCACTGCCCCAGCTCCCATGATCACCATCGACTTGGGCAGAGCTTTCAGCGCCAGGATTTCCTTGTTGGTCAGGATCGTATTCCCGTCCGGCTCAAAGCCGGGAAAGGTCTTGGCCTCGGAACCCGTAGCCAGGACAATTTTCGCGGCCTGGATTTCCCGCTTCTGCCCTTTGGCGTCGGTCACCGTGATCCGGCCCGGCCCGGCAAGGCGGCCGTAACCCTGGATGGTCTCCACTTTGTTCTTCTTAAATAGAAACTCGATGCCCTTCGAAAGCTTCGTCACCACCTTCGTTTTGCGCGCCTGGATAGCCGCCCAGTCAATCGAGAACTCCTTCGCAACGATTCCGAATTCATTGCCGTTCTTGAAGTAATCGTAAACGTCGGCATTGAGGAGAAGGTCTTTCGTCGGAATACAGCCCACGTGCAAACACGTTCCGCCCAGTTTGTCGTCCTTCTCGACCACCAATGTCTTAAGTCCCAATTGTCCGGCGCGAATCGCCGCCACGTAGCCGCCCGGCCCGCTGCCAATAATCACAATGTCGTACTTTGCCGTTTCTGCCAAGCCCGCACCTCCCGTGAGGATTCAGGATTCAGGAGTCAGGAATCAGGAAGCTCAACTCGTCGATTCTGCTCAGTCCCTGATTCCAAATCCTGAATCTGCTTTTGAACGATTGAGTCCACCAATGGTCATCTTACACCCTTTATGCACTTTGATTTGAGTCCGATTGTGGGTGCCCGAGAGGACACCAGGACTCAAAGGACAGCACGCAGATCTTCTACCGTGATCCGTGCTTGGCGGAGGTTAGAGCGAAGAACTGGGCGACTAAGGTCGGAGGTGTGGATGGGGACTGTCACCAGCAGGTTACCGCGTTTTAATTGCAGGTGCTTCCCTTTTGGCGCACTTCGTAGAAGCCCAACCTTTTGAGCGCAGCGACAAGTCTTTTCGGTCGAATGGCGGGCAAGTCAGGCAAAGGCGTGGACCTTAAAATCTACCTTGAGAGGGAAAAGTTCGACGACGCGTTCAGGCTCATTCACGCGCGGGTCATCTTCAACAGGTACAGGCCGCAAATGGGGAATGCCATTCTCAAAACAAGTCTCGAGGTACAGCGTGACAGCTTCTGCAAGCATCTTCTTGGCTTCGCGCACGGTTCGTCCCTGCGAAGCGACGTCGACCTCCAGGGAGAGTGACACAAAAGAATTGCCATCCTTGAAGATCAGGCCCGTAAATTCGAAATGATTCTGATCGTTTGCCATAATTGGTTGCTGGCCGATCCCCGTGGCGTTCGACCCCGGTGCTCGCCGAAAGAGTACTACGCTGGGGCAGCAGGCACGGTCCCCCTCTTTCCAAATACTACACTAGCATTCCAACAGTGGATCGTCAAACTCCGCGCGTGCTGTCTGTTCTGTAGTCCAAACTAACGGGCCATTGCAAAACGGAGAGCGAGTGCGGTGTCCGACTCCTGAACTCGGGTGCGCCAAAATCGTTGACACGTGAGGACGATTGAAGGTACGCTTAAGAGTACGTCTGGAGGTTCTTTCTATGGCGAGTGTGCCGGACATCATTCCGATCACCGATTTGCGACAAGACACCGCTGCGGCTTTGAAGCGCGCCAAATCTTCGCGGCAGCCTGTCGTCATCACCCAACGGGGTAGGGCCACTGCAGTTCTTCTTAGCTTGGAGGCCTACGAGCGCAACGAGCAGGAGCGCCAAATCCTGCAGCTTCTGGCGCGAGGCGAGCAAGAGATTAAAGCTGGCAGGGGCTTCGACCTCGACGAAGTGCTGGCGGAAGCAGATGACCTGCTCGCCGGCGGCCCAAGGTGAAAGTCCGCTTTACACCCGCCGGACGAATCCAACTCCTCAGCGCCATAGGTTATATCGCGCGGGATAATCGCCAGGCGGCCCTTCGGTTCCGTAAGAAAGCGGAGCGCGTGCTGCGCCGCCTATCGAGATTCCCGCAGTCCGGCCGCCTCATTCCGGAGATTCCAGATCTCCCCTTTCGTGAGGTAATTGTTTCGCCCTATCGCTTCTTCTACCGTCGCGAGGGTGAGAGTGTCTGGGTGGTGGCATGCTGGCATGGAGCGCGGTTGCCGGCAGAACCAAAAAGAGAAGATTGTAAAGTGTAAATTATGAATCATGGGATAATCGATATAGCAATAGCAAATAGATTCCGATGTGCCCGATTTCATAATTTATAATTTAGAATTTATAATTCACCATTCTCTATTCACCATTCCCAAATTGCGACCGGTGGTTAAAGCGTTTTGGGCGCAACGTTCCAGCCGTCGATCTTCACCACCGGCTTGCCGGAGCGCAGGCGGCGTTTGGCGTAGGATGCGGTGAGCTCGCGCTTCTCACCCGGCATGAGCGATATGTAGTTATCCGACCAGAGGATGGGCAGCACTTCGTCATCGCCGCCCCCGCCTCCTTCCTCAAAACCGAAGCGCGCGCCCTCGGCGACGACCTTAAAGTGAACGAAGAAGGCCAGGTCGTGGCTGGGGTTCTCGACGCCAATCCGCGTGACGCCTTCGTCGCCGTTCATTTCGGATTGCGCCGTCGCTTGCACGTCGACTTTCGGCAGCCCCTGAAGCGCGGTCAGGTCAGCAAACGTCTTGGTCGGAGTGTAATACCACGTCGAGCGATCCCAGTCGAGCACGTCCGGCTGGGTTGAAAGCCAATAGAAGTTGGTGCTGACGTTCTTGCCTGTCGAGTCGTTCAAATCAAGGCGCAGGAGGTAAGTCTTCGAAAGGCTCGCGAGGGCTGGAAGGGTAAACACCTTGTTGGTGCTGTCCGGTTGGACGTCTAGAGTCGCGTCCTTCGAAAACTTGGGCGACATGTCGAGGTTGTAGACCTTCGCCGAGACGTTCATCCCTGGGAATGCTTGATAATAAGAGTTCACCACTACAATCGACTGGTCGTCGTACGAATACTGAACGTGCAGGTATTCGCAGCCTTTCTTCGCGCCGAAGTAGGAGCCACCGGGCCGCAGGTAGTAATCGTACAGGTGCCAGATCGAAGAAGGCCAGGAGTTATTGAGCATCCATTGGATGACGCCTGTCGAGGTGTACTTGTTGCGGCCATAGGCTTCGAACATGGCCCGCTCGCCCTCGTAGGCCAGGACCTGGGCCTTCAGGGTGTAATCCTCGAGGCCGGTGGCTTGTCCGTAGCGGTTATTGAGTGCCTCCGTAAACACATGGACGTCGCGGAAAGCTCCGCCGCCGGCGTGGAAGCCCCAAGTGCTGTTGATGGGCCAGAGGGAATCCGAGGGCAGCATTCGTTTCAAGCTCTCGACCGGGGGAACCGCGGGGCCGGGGCTGGTTTCGGTGTTGAATCCATGCGCGCCACCCCGCTCCTTGTCGAGCAGCCAGTAGGAGGGCGCAACGTATTCGTAGGGCCCGGTCATCTTGAGACCGGTCTTGCCCGTCACGCTGGTGGGTTTGGCAGTGGCGGAAGATTGGTAGGGATTGGGCCAGTTGTATTCCTTGAGAATCTGGATATAGGTCTGCTCGACTTTCTCCACGGGCGGGTTGTCACTGCCATTCAGCCAGTCGAGCAGGCAAGCGTGGCTGCGTAGGCGGCGAATCTGGTCCTTCAGGGACTCAGCGGAAACCACGAAATCCTCACTCTTCCAATCGCGCCAACGCTCCCAATGGTCGCAGCAACACCAACCGGCCAAAACCAGGATGCCCTCGTGGTCGCAGATGTCGAGAAAGTTTTCGTCTTCGAGTTTGCCCTCCAGGCGCACCGTGTTCAGGTGCATGTCTTTGACGTATTGCAATTCCGCCTTTTGGCGTGCCGGGTCGGCGCGCAACAGCATGTCGAAGGTGTACCCCGCGCCGCGAATCAGAATATTCTTGCCGTTAATCTTGAACAGGCGATGATCCTGGGAATCGAGGTCGGCGGTGATTTCCCGGATGCCGAAGGTAAGCGACCGGGAATCGGAAACCTGCCCGCTGGTGTCGAAACTGAGGTCGAGCTGGTAGAGATTTTGCGGCCCCAGATTGTACGGCCACCAGATTCGAGGGTGCTCGACGGCCAATTGCGGGAAGCGGTCAGGAGAGAAGCTCACCACCTTGGATTCTTTGGGCTGAAGCGAGACGGGCGTTGAGAATTCCAGGCTTTCGATCTTGCCTTTCAGCGTGCCCTCGACAGGCTGGTCCGAGGCGTTATGAAGCTCGGCAGTGACGGTCAGTTGAGCCTTGTCGAGCGAAGGCAGATTCAACTTCGAGATGACCTGGGGATAGCGCAGGCTTACAGGACCGCTCGCGGCGAGATACACTTCGCGCCAGATTCCCATGTCCTTGTCGGCGGGCAGCGGGTTCCAATCTACGAAAGTGATCGCAAGGTCGTCCGGCTGCGGCGGGGAGACCTCCGCGGCAAGCGTCGCCGTCTGGCCGGGAGTGACGTAGCGGGTGACGTCAAATTCGAAGACTCGCCATGCCCCGACCATCTTGTCTGGGGAGGCGATTTGCTGTCCGTTCAGCCAAACGCCGGCGCGGTAGTTGATGCCGCTGAAATGCAGCCAGACGGTCTTTCCGGCATACTCCTGCGGAACTTGAAATTCCGTGCGAAACCACCAGGGCACGCGGAAGGGACTACCTGGCGGCATCGCGACGTTTGAAAAGTTGGTGCCCACGGGATAGGTGGTTCCCGGGATCCTTCGCAGGTTTTTCCCCACGTAAGGGTCTTCGAATACGTGTTGGCGGACGAGCGCGGCAATGACCGTTGAGGGCATGCTCGCCCTGTACCAGCCGGAAGGCGTGTAGGCGTGGGTGGAGACGACTTCGCCCGCAGCCGAGACGTCGACCGAGGATTGAATCATCCAGCCATCCCTGAGAAACAGCGGGACGCCGGATGCCGGCGCTGAGGCGGACTGAGCCAACGCGGCATGGCCGCCGGCGATAAAGGAAATCAGTGTGAGTGCGAGACCGATCTTGCTCATGCGTGAATCATTCCCTGAAGGTTGTGGACGAATCGGCGTGCCCTCCTTCCAAATTAAAGGTGACGAGAATATCACTCGCGGGAAGAATTGGGAAGGCTTGGAATTGGCGCGCGCGACACAAGCTAGGGCATCTGCGACCTCGAATCGTAGCACGGGCGTCTCGCCCGCGCCAAGTTTCATCTGCGGCACCCCGACGGTGTGTAGGGGCGGTTCGCGAACCGCCCCTACTAGCCGGCAATGTGTCCTATTCGGCCTCACCTTTCGACTCATCAGCTTCGGTTCGTTTCGCGCAAAATGCGCTGTTTTTGCTCCTTTTGGGGTCCAATTTGCGCTAATTTGCGTGCAAAATGTGCAGAATTTGCCGCATTTAAAAAGTGACTTTCCTTTGTTTTCAAGTACTTCCTCGCTTCGTTCCCACTATTTTCTATTTCTTGCAGTGTCGGGGGTTCCAGCCAGGTTGGGACCATTCCGCATTCACTCAAAGGACGAGGCGTCATCGCACTTGCCTAGGACAATATGTCCACAATAAGACCATTTGAATAGGCTATCACATGGCGGTAGAGTTGTCAAGTGGAAAATTGCAGAAAGTCAAAACGTAGGGACGGAGGAGAGAGGCAAGCTTTCTTCCGTCGAGGTCGCGTGGGAGCTTCACGCGGGGATAACCTCGTCTTTGACGACGTGGAGACGGATGAGTCGAGGAGCGTTTTGGGGCTCGAAGTGGCAGCGCACGGCATCCTGCAACATGGCCTTCAATTCCTCGAGGGTGTCAGCCTGCGTGAATATTGAGAAGCCCAGGGCTCGGGCTTCAAACCTGCCTTCAGGTGATTCCTGGACGCTGAAAATGATTTCGGTGTCGGCCATCGTCGCGCTTCCAAGGCTATTATACCCCACTAATCATTGCGGGCTGGCCTCAATTGGTAGAGACGTGGCTGGGGACGATCGGGGTCATCTCGAAGTAATGAATTTTTCCGTAGATCGTGTTAGCTTGGGAAACGGTGAAATCGTCAACGCTCTTCGGCTGCTGCTCACGATTCTTGCCGGCTGTGCCTTGTGTCGCACTGCTCATGGCGTTTCCCTCCGCAGGGCAGACGGTGGTGCGGCGCACGTACCAGCAAATCGTCTGCACTCGTTTGGCGTCCGGCGACGCAAGGATACCTGCGCCCATTCGCGAAGCCCTTGCCAGTCAGCCCAAGATGGAAGTTCGAGACGCACAGCAACGGCTCTGGCAAGCCTCATCAACCGGCCTTGTGGAAAAAGACCCCTCGGGCAGGAAACGAATATGGACGGGGAAGGACGGGCTGCCCATCCTGCCATTGACGGGGATCGCTCTCGGAGCGGATGGCAGGCTGTGGCTCGCCACGTCCCAGGGTCTGGTGTGCTTCGTGCCCGACGCGCCTCCCGGCGAACGATGGTTCTATTTCTGGGGTAAGCGCTATCTCAATGACAACCGAGTCATGCAGATTGTGGCTGAAAAGGACGGCGCTTGGATTCGCACCGAAGGCGGAATTTCCCGAATCGAGTTTCAGCCGTTCGACCTCGAGCGCAAGAGCGACCTGTTTATTGAGCGCTTGCAGCAGCGCCACAATCGCTACGGTTACACCGCCGATTGCGAGTTGCTCCGCCCTGGAGACACCTCGTCGTTTCGGATGGCGCCCAGCGACAACGACGGCCTTTGGACAGCGATCTATATGGCCGCGGAGTGCTTTCGTTTTGCCGTGACCCATTCACCCGAAGCGCTTCACAACTCGCGGATTTCGCTCGAAGCGCTGCTGCGGCTCGAGTCGATTACAGGAATTCCGGGATTCCCTGCGCGCGCCCTGGTCCATCGCGGCGATTACCGCGCGCCGGATGGCGAATGGCACTGGACTCCGGACGGCCTGTGGGAGTGGAAAGGCGACACCAGTTCGGACGAATTAGTAGGACACTTCTTTGCTTACTCGGTGGCCTATGATCTGCTGCCGGACGATCCGCAGCGCGCGGCGATCCGCGGCACGGCAGGGCGAATCGCGGCGCATCTTCTGGATCATGGCTTGCAGCTTGTTGGCCCCGGCGGACGCGTGACCACGTGGGGCAGGTATTCTCAAGCCTATTTCCATAGCGCCGAAGGCAAGGATGACGCGGCGCTGAATTCTCTCGAGCTGCTTTCACACTTGAGGGTGGCGTACCACATCACCGGCCAGGAGCGATTCTTGACCGCTTATCATCAGCTCATCCGGGAGCAAGGTTATCTTGAATACGTGATGCGCATCGCTCAGAGGAATGAGATTAATTACTCGGATGAGGAACTGGCGTTCCTCTCCTTTTATCCCCTGCTCAGGTACGAGGATGATCCAGCGTTGCGCAGTCGGTTCCAGGCAGCCCTCACGCGCTATTGGCGCGCCTGCGAAGCGGAACGCAACCCGCTTTGGAACTTTATTTATGCCGCAGGTACGGGCGCGAGAGAATACGACTCGCCTGCGGCAGTTGAAACGCTGGAGCGAATTCCTCTGAACACCGTCTACTGGACCGTGAAGAATTCCCAACGCGTCGATTTGCCGCGCGCGCCGAGCCCGGATCGTTTCCGCGAAGAGCAATCCCTGAGGGCTATCCCACCCAACGAGCGCTGCACGATGAAGTGGAATGGCAATCCTTTTCAAATGGATTGCAACTCGGAAGGCCGTACTGAGGACGACGGAGCTTTCTTCCTCCTGCCCTATTGGCTGGGGAGGTATCATAGACTGCTTGGCTTCTGAGTAGCAAACTCACACTCGCTGAACTTCGAGACTCCGCAGGGCATATTGCTGTGCCAGAATCTCACTTGTGGTAGACACACATGCCTGGCGCCGAACCTAACCCCGAGAAACCCTATTGCTTTATCTCGTACTCAACACGAGAACCGCAGGTTCGCATGCTGGTTGATTGCTTGCGGATGGCAGTGGGAAAGCACTTCAGGGTGGAAGTGACACCTTCAGCCATGGAGAGCGGCGCGAGCCAGAGGGACAAGATAACGAAGTTGATTGAAGAGTGTGCCTTCGCTGTGGTCATATTGGATGGCCTTCGGCCAAACGTAGTCTTCGAGTACGGCATTCTGCACGGAATGAAGAAGCCAGTCACTCTCCTTAAGGAGGAGAAGGCAACTGTTGATATTCTGGGCTATTTCGGAGACGCCCCAGATCTTCAAATTGATCCAGTAACGATAGATCTGGACAAGTGTTTCTCGGACGTCAAGGACGTGAACTATGCCAAGTGGAATCGATTCGACCTTGCTGGCTCGGTCAAAATCATTTGGGAGGAGTATTGCAAGAAAAGGGATAGAATAGAAGGGCACATCGAGATTCGAGAGCCAAGGCTATGGTAATTAGACAGAGCAGACCTTTTGCATACGGGCGGTTCGTTCCGGTGCCGCCCACACCGAGCGGGTACGTTTCTCTCGAACCGCCTCTCCCTCCGTCAGTCGCCATAGAGATACTTCGGGAATTTTCTACTAGTGAACTCATAGGCAAAGTGTATACAAAAGGACCGGCGGGAGGGTGGGTGCCCGTGGATCCTGGCGCTCTAAAAGATCAAGACTGGTACGATTACAAGGAGAAGGGCTGGCATGTACGTTTTGATATGGAACCGACGGGGCGTTGGGACGTGCTCAATTTCAGGATAGAAAGTGACGAGCGCGGGCCGTACCTGGCAGCAGCGCTAAGGTATGCTTCGCCACAGTAACAAGCCCTCTGGGTATCAAGGTTCAATCGTAAAGCGTTTCCTCTGGGCTGCGCTTATGCAACACCGGCAGCGAGGACAAGTCTCACCGGAGCTTTAGGAAGCGAGTATCTGCCGCACTCGGTCGCAATTCTCCTTCACCTCGTCTTTATAGCGCGGGTACATTCCAACCACGATACAGTCTTGGGGTTTGATGTTTGCCAATGCGGTCGCGAACGCTTCATCGACGCTCTGCGGCGAACGGGTCCGGCGGCCGGCAGCCAGAATCTTAAACAGGAAGCAGGTTTTTGACGTCTGCCGGGCGACGCGATACGCCACGGGGGGGTCGGTCTCGAGGTAGACTTCCGAGGCAGGTTCCGGCACAACGCCCAGCAACTTGCGAAGTTCCTCAGGCGTTCGAGTGCGGTTGTAGGCGCAGAGCATGTAAAAGTCCACGTCCCACCCGCGTTCTTCAACATATTCGACCACTTCTGACTTGTGGGTTCCAATCCCCACTAGCACTCCCGCTTGGCGCACTTTCTTTGTGTACTCGCGCACCTGATCCATCTTTCCAGCGCGGAAAAGAACGTCCGTCCTTTCGCCATGGTGGTAGAGGGCGATGGGCTGAATGCGCTTGACGGATTCTTCCACGGGATCGGAAGTGGTCTCGGTCGCGACCAGAAGCATTTCCCCTCCGGCCGCACGATGTTTTTGCAGATCGGAAAGCGCCCGGTCGTTGTGGCCGTATTGGTAGGCATTGATGCCGTTCAGTTCGCACTGGCGGAGAGTCTCGCAAACGCGCTCCGGGGTATTCCACTCGCGCATGAGTTGGTCAAGCACCGAGTTGAAATGGGAGTAGCCATAGAACTGGTTGCAGCCAACCAGCAAGCGGCTGATCTGGTACCGGCCGAAGCGTACCCTTGGAAGGCTGGCAGTTTCGGGCACCGATATGCCGCCTGCAAGAGGCCGCGCCGCAACAGCAGCGGCGAGTCCCGCGGATGATTTCAGAAACTCTCGTCGACTATTCATCGGATTTGGACCTCCCTCATGGTTCCGTGCACATCTAACACCATCAGAAAAAGGTTGTCAACTCAAGCCAAAGAGTGGAGTGATGGCTCGCCGGACGGCCTCGAATGAGGCTGTTGCATAATTAAACTCTACTGCAAACAGTGTCGGGGAAGGCAGTCTGGGAGATCTTCTCACCGAGCCGGAATGGACACAAGGAGTGATCGGAGACTGAGCTGTCAGCGCGCTCCGGGCCGGTGGACGTACTCACCTGTTTCCGGGCAAAAACACCCCATCACGGCCGGTAAAAGGGCGAAATATTCACCACTTGTGGGGCATTTTCCCGTCAGGACCCCTGCGGATGACACGCGGCACCCCTGCAGGTCGCGTGGCTGTAATTTGATACTTAGCAATCAGAAGCCCTCGTTCACCCCCAAAATGTCCGCTCTTCCTGCGAAGAATAGACCGAGGGTCATGTTGGCACTACGCATGCACGGGAGTTGGGCGTGGCGGAGTGTGCGGTGGCTCTGACGGGGGAGGAAGTGTGCTGGAGCAAATCTCTCTTCCATCGCGCAAATCCGCGTAGAAGTTACTTGACCTAAGCACCTGCAGGGCGTAGGGTGTGCGGCACTGAGATCTTCAGTGCACGGCGCGCTTGCTGGAAGCCTGCGGCGAGGAGAGCTGAGATGGCTCTTCACGACTGGATCCCACAGCAGCCCGGTTCCTCCGGCCCTCGGGCCGTTGCAAGCCCCGTAGCGGGTTACCCCTGGCCTACGTTCAGGAGTTGCAGTTCCCTCCGATCGCAATACCTTCCGTCGGTTCCACGAACTTCGCGGTATCTCACCAAGGCTTCGTGCAAGTCAGGTTATCAACGGCTTTCCGCAGCGGTTGCAGGGCACGGTTCGCAGGACGCGCCCACGCTGGGTAATGAGTGTCCGGATCTCCAGGCGTGAAGAGTAGAGGAACCAATGCAGATCATCGTGACGGATTTGAAGAAATGCGTGGGCTGCCACAGTTGTGAACTGGCATGCGCTGTCAGCCGGTCCGAATCCAAGGAATTGGCGCGGGCCATTCTGGAAAGTCCGAGGCCGGCCACGAGGGTGCGAGTGGTTGGGATCGGGCGTCAGCCCGTTCCGCTTCAGTGCCAGCAATGCGAAGACGCGCCCTGCGCGGCGATCTGCCCGACGGCGGCGCTCTACCGCCTGGGCAGGGATGAAACCGTTTTGTTCAGCCGGGGGCTTTGCATCGGCTGTTCGAGTTGTGTATTGGTCTGCCCGTTCGGTGCGATCCGCAGGGCCGACGGGGGCGTGATGGCCAAGTGCAGTATCTGCTGGGACCGGCTTGCTGAGGGCAAGCAACCGGCCTGCGTTGAGGCCTGCCCCACGAAGGCGCGCAAACTGGTCGCGGCCAACGTGGTCGCGGAAGACAAACTTCGCAAAACGGCTTTGGCTGTCGCCAGTCTCGAGACCTAGGCCGACAGAAAAGATGGGTGGATTAACTGATGTAGCCTGATTCTCCATCGCTGGGTTTAGCAAGGCCGCGTTCGCGAGGTCCTGCAGAACCCGAGGGGGTTTGCCGGGAACGCCAAATGAACCGAGCCGCTCTAGAAATCATTCTTGAACATTATCGCCGGAACCCCGAGCAGATTATCGCCATCCTTCACGCGCTTCAGGATCAGGAGAGGTACCTCCCGCAGGAGGACTTGCGCTTTCTCGCCAAAGAACTTCAGATTCCCCCCAGCCGGCTTTTTCACATATCGACTTTCTATAAGGCATTCAGCCTCAAACCGCGGGGCAAGCACCAGTGCAACGTTTGTATGGGCACGGCCTGCCATGTGCGCGGGGCGCCACTGATTTTGGAAGAAGTCGAGCGCAAGCTGGGGATCAAATCCGGAGAGACAACGCCGGATCTGGAATACTCACTCAACACGGTAAATTGCCTTGGAGCATGTTCGCTCGCACCCATCGTGATGGTGGACGGAGAGTATTACGGGAATAGCAGCGTCGCCACCGTAGGCAGAATGCTGAAGCAGGCCAAAGCAGGCAAAACTGCGAGGGCAGGTCAGGCGGCAAACAAGGGAGAAGGCGAGGCGCAGGCCGATCACAGCCCCGCCAGGGAGGTGCTGCCGCTTTTTTCGTCTCCCGCCGAACTCAGCCGATATCGCGCCAGCCTCATCGCTTCACAGAATCCCGACTTACCCTATCTCGCGGTATGCGGGGGACCGGGATGCCTTGCCATGGGAAGCAAGGAAATATACCTTGCGTTCAAGGAAACCATTGAGGGAAAGAACCTGGCGGACAAGGTGCGCTTGAGCTTCACCGGCTGCCATGGTTTTTGCGAGAAAGGGCCTTTGACGGTGGTCTTCCCGCAAGAGATTCTTTACACATCGGTCCGTCCCCAGGACGCGGAAGAAATCCTGACCAAGGTTCTCGAAAAATCCGCGCCGGTTGAGAGGCTGCTTTACCGTGAATCAGCGGAAGGCAAAAGGATTGCCCGCGAGTCGGAGGTGCCTTTCTATCAGCGCCAGAACCGATTGCTCATCGGGAACAACCGCTTCATCAGTCCGGAGAGCCTTGATGATTACTTGAGGATCGGAGGCTATTCCGCTCTTCCCAAAGTGCTTTTTGAAATGGCGCCCGAACAGGTCATCGCAGAGGTGCGAAAAGCGGGTTTGAGGGGAAGAGGAGGCGGCGGGTTTCCAGCGGGGCTCAAATGGGAGAGTTGCCGCAATGCCCATGGCGAAACCCGATATCTAATTATCAACGCCGACGAAGGCGATCCGGGCGCATTCATGGATCGCGCTGTGCTCGAGGGCAATCCCCACTCCGTGCTGGAAGGATTGATCATCGCGGCGTATGCAATCTCTTATGGGGTC
>JBELAJ010000250.1:0-11504 GCA_049508935.1 Terriglobia bacterium
CGCGAGGGAGCAACGTGACAATATACGGCCACTCGCACTCATCGTGAAGTCGCGGTCGTTTCATGCCGCGAGCATAACCGTTAGACCCAAAAATCGCAATTCTTATTTTAACGCCTATGGGGACTGGGGGCTAGGGGCTAGGGAAAGGCAGAAGGCAGAAGGCAGAAGGCAGAAGGCAGAAGGCAGACCTCTCCTCGTTGGCGCTTTTATCACTCGGAGTTTCTTAAGGAACGGGCGACCGTGTCATCCTGAGCGGAGCGAAGGATCCCTGCAGTTGTTCGTCCGTCGTTGAAATGGCTAGGAACTGCAGAGATCCTTCGCTTCGCTCAGGATGACAGGCAGTACCTATTGCCTACTGCCTTCTGCCTACTGCCCACTGCCTACTGCCTACTGTCTGCTACGTGTTAGAATGCAATTCTATGCCTCTGAGCCTCTTCGGATCTGGTGATAAAGAGAAAAAGCCTGGCCTTTTGGAGCGACTCAAACAGGCCGTTGCGTCCACCAAGGCCCAACTTGTGGAACGTATCGAGGAGATTGTCGAAGGGAAACAGACCGTCGACCAATCGGTTCTCGACGACCTCGAGGCCACGCTGATTACCGCTGACTTGGGAGTGAAGACGACGGGCGAGATTCTCGACCGTCTGAAGGAGCAGGTGAGTTACAAGAAACTCACCGAGCCGCGCCAGCTTCGCGCCGCCGTCGAGCAGGAGATTCTCAAGATACTCGAGAACCCCGCGCTTGGGCGGCAAGCCGGAACCCCCATAGCCAAACAACCCCCGGCCGGAATGCCGACCGTGATCTTCGTGGTGGGCGTGAATGGAGTAGGGAAGACCACAAGCATTGCCAAGCTGGCGAACCTCCAACTCCAACAAGGCCGCAAACCGCTGCTCTGCGCCGCTGACACGTTTCGCGCCGCGGCCACCGAACAGCTTGAAGTGTGGGCGGGTCGGCTGAACGTGGACATTGTCAAGCAGAAGTCGGGCGCCGATCCCGCCGCCGTGCTTTTCGACGCCCTGACTGCCGCGCGAACGCGCCATTACGATCCGGTGATTGTGGACACCGCCGGCCGCCTGCATACCAAGTACAACCTGATGGCGGAGCTTCAAAAGATGTGCCGCATCGCGGCGCGCGAAATTCCCAACGCTCCGCACGAGGTTCTGCTGGTCATGGATGCGACCACAGGCCAGAACGGCCTCTCCCAGGCTCGCCAGTTCATTGATCACGGCGGAGCCACCGGGATTATCTTGACCAAGCTTGACGGCACGGCCAAGGGTGGCGTGGTCATTGCCATCGCGCAGGAGCTCGGATTGCCTATCCTGTACGTGGGTGTCGGCGAAAAGGTAGACGACCTTCTGCCTTTTGCTCCGCGGGAGTTCGTGGCATCACTATTTGAATCGTGATGGTATATAGGAATGGCTCGACGTTCACTGTCATTCCGAGCGAAGCGAGGAATCTCGCCCTGGGATTCCTCGGTCCTTGAATCCGCCACATCGAAGCAGAGCGAGATTCCTCGCTTCGCTCGGAATGACAGACTGCCGGGCTAGTAGGTTTTTTGAACATATCACCATGAACATCACCACTGTGATTTTCGATTTCGGTTATGTGTTGAGTCTCCCTCCGAGGGCGTCTGACTATCAGAATTTGGCCGCCCTGGCAGGGATTGATGCGAACAGATTTGAGGAGATCTACTGGGGCCAGCGCGCCGACTATGACCGGGGAACCATCGACGGCCCTGCGTATTGGCGGCGCGTTGCGCAAGTGGCGGGTGTGGAAATCGCGCCTGCCCAAATCGGCAGCCTCATTGCCGCCGACATTGAAATCTGGATGCGCGCCAACCCCGTCATGATGGATTGGGTACGCGCCCTGAAGAATCACGGCTTGAAAATCGCTGTCCTGTCCAACATGCCCATCGAAATCTCCACCCACATGCGCCGGTTCGCTCCCTGGTTCACTGAGTTTGACTATGTGTGCTTTTCGGCGGAAGTGCACCTCGCGAAGCCTGAACCCGCTATTTTCCACGCCTGCCTCAAGGTGGTGGGCTCGAAGCCTGAGGAGTGCCTCTTCATCGACGACCGCGAGGACAATGTTGAGGCGGCGCAGGCCCTCGGTATGCACGCGGCGAGGTTTGTGTCCGTCGAGGAGTTGTCCCGAGACGTTCGGTCCTACAATCTCCCTGCACCTTTGAACGCCCCTTAACCCAGAACTCCGAAGTTGAACTACAGCCGCGGCGCACTGTCATCCTGAGCGCAGCGAAGGATCTCGGTAGTTCGTCTGATTGATCCTGACACTTACGAGCAACTGCGGAGATCCTTCGCTGCGCTCAGGATGACAGACGCAGCCATTGCAACGGGTCAACTTCGGAATCCGGGTTGCTTCGGTTTATTCCTCGCCTGCGGCATCGTCGAACTTTGCTATATAGAGATAGATAACAATCCCGCAGATAACCATAAGGGCGAGCAACCACTCCAGTTCCGTCCGGTCCACGTTCTTGAGCCAATCGGCCGGAAGCACCGGCCCGTGGGCTCCCGCATCGTGAATCTCGAGGTAGATGCGGGAGGAGAAGTAGCAACTGACCAGAAGAGCCAGCAGACCCGTCAATTCCCGCACCAAGGGAAGGATGCGCTCCTGCTGGGGTGGTGAGTAGCGGCTAAGGCACCACGAGCCGAAGTGGATGGTCCGAGGAGCAATGTAAGGGACAGCCAGAAGGAACGCGGCAAGAAAGACCTGCAAGAACCAGGTGATGTGCAGCCCTAAGCTCAGCACATGACTGACCGGAGCAGTCGCGCCCCGGTGGGTCATGATCTGCGCGGTCAGCAATGGCAGGCTGGTCTTGATCTCGAAGTAGGAATAAACGGCCAGCGCCGCCGTCAGCACCGCCAGCACAAGTCGTGACATTGTGAGTTTAACGCCCTCCGGCACCAAGGTCGTGTCACGCTCACCACCCCTGACCCCTCCTCAAAAAGGAGGGGAATCGCGGCAGTAGCTCACCTCCTTGGCAAAAAGGGGAACCGCCGGCGCACCTCCCCTCCTTGGTAAGGAGGGGCAGGGGTGGTTGTTCTAGGGAAACAGCCGGGACATCACTCTAGCGCACGGACTCGTCCACCTCGCGCAGCCATTCGGGACGCTTCAGGACCTCGCGCGGCCTGGAGCCGTCCGGCGCGCTGACGATGCCATCCTTCTGCATCATGTCGATGAGTCGCGCGGCGCGCCCGTAACCGAGGCGCAGTCGGCGCTGCAGCAGGGAAGTGGAAGCCTTTCCGGATTCCACCACGATGCGCACGGCGTCGTCGTAAACGGCGTCGAGTTCCGCCGCCTCTTCCTCGTCAGCGTCTTCACCCAGGTCCTCGCCATCCCGCTCCTTCACGGGTTTCAGAAACTCCTCGTTGTATTGAGGCTGCGACTGGGACTTCCAGAAATCAACGACCTTGGTGATTTCCTGCTCGGTAACCAGCGGCCCGTGCAGTCGTTGCAAGCGGGAACTCGCGGGAGGCAGGAAGAGCATATCGCCGCGGCCCAGCAGTGCTTCCGCGCCGTTGGCGTCGAGTATGGTTCGCGAGTCCACCTTGGAGGCCACGCGGAATGAGATGCGCGCCGGCAGGTTGGCTTTGATCAGCCCCGTGATTACGTCGACCGAGGGACGCTGTGTGGCAAGGATCAAATGGATGCCCACGGCACGGGCCATCTGTGCCAGGCGGGTGATGGATTCTTCCACTCCCTGGGGTTCCACCATCATCAGGTCCGCCAACTCATCGATGATGATCACAATGTAGGGCAACGGCCGCTCCGGTTTGCCCTCGTTGTCAAACAAGTTCATGGTCGAATCCGGAGCGAAGATATTGTTGTATTGCTCGATGTTGCGCACCCCGTGCTCGGCCAGTTTCTTCAAGCGCTCTTCCATCTCGAAGGTGGCGCGGCGAAGCACGTTGGCGGCCTGCTTTGGCTCCGTAACGATGGGCGTCATCAGATGCGGCGTGCCCTGGTAAAGCCCCAATTCCAGCCGCTTGGGATCGATCATGATGAGCTTCACTTCCTCAGGGCTCGCCTTATACAGAATGGACAAGATCATGGAATTGAGCGCGACACTCTTGCCGGACCCTGTCGAGCCCGCGATCAGCAGATGCGGCATCTGCGTCAGGTCCGCGATCTTGATTTTTCCGGTGATGACTTTGCCCAGGCAGAGGCTCAGCTTCGAGGGCGACGCCACAAACTCCGCAGTCTCGATCCCTTCGCGCAAATGGATGATCTCGCGGTGCAGGTTGGGTACTTCGATGCCCACCGTGGATTTGCCAGGGATGCGGTCGATCAGAATGGACTCGGCCTTCATCGCGAGACAGAGGTCATCCACCAGATTGGTGATCCGGCTGTACTTGATCCCAGCTTCCGGCTTGAATTCGTAAGTGGTGACGACCGGCCCCGGATGAATCTGCGTGATGGTTCCGGTGACGCCAAACTCGCCGAACTTCGCCGTGAGGCGGGCGGCACGATCTTTGAGTTCGTCTTCGTCGATGCCTTCCGAATCGTCAGGCGGGCGCAAGAGAGCCGGGCTGGGGCACTTGTAGGTCGGCGTCTCGCGGCCCACGATTTTGGGCGACGCCGCAGTCTCCGCGTCGGCCTTGCGAGCCCGGGCCGCGCGTTCAGACGGTGCAGTCACGGGGATCTCGACATCCAGGCCAGCCACTTCGTGGTCAGCGGCGGCCTCGGACGCGATCCCTTCGGCCTCCGCCGCTTCCTGCGGAGGCGCTACGGGCTCAGGTGGAGTGACGAGGTGCGTGGCCGGGCTCAGCACCGGCTTCCCCGTGACAATGGGCAGCTTGCGGCGTGCCCGCATCTCTTCAGCGCGGCGGCGGCGCCGCTCTTCAGCGGCCTCCGCGCGGGCTTCCTGCCATTTCTGCCAGCGCGCCCCGATGGGCCGTGCAATTGACTGCCACCGCGCCTTTAGGAAAGCCGCCGCCCAGGAGAAAGAGAAGCGGGTGACCAGAAAGAGCGACGAGAGGAATACGGTGGCGGCAACAATCGCGGCCCCAAGGCGGTTGAAGGTGTGCACCAGCCCAGCCGCTGCCAGATAACCCAGCATGCCGCTTCCACGGATCATCCCTCGAACAGCCGGCGTGTAGGGGAAAAGCTCGAGCAGGGCGCTCAAGGAGGCAACCAGTAATACCGCGCCCGCCGCTTTCGTCTTGGGAGTTGCAAAAGGCCGCACCAGCAGCAAGCGTGAGCCCACCACCAAAAGGAGCATGGGAATCAGGTAAGCCACCCAGCCGAGCGCTTGGAAGAGCAGGTCCGCACTATACGCGCCCACCGGCCCGACCCAGTTCTGGGTCGCGGCCCCAGGACCGGCGGAGGTGTTGAGAGAAGGATCCTCGGGCAGGTAAGATGCCAGGCTTAGCAGGACGAGCAACCCTGCAACCGCAACCAGAAAGCCCAGCAATTCCGAGCGACGGCGGGAGTCAAGCAGCGGTTGTTTCTGATTCTTCGCGCCCGCCTCTTTGGATTTTGAAGAAGCGGCAGCGGATGAGTCGCCCATGGTTACCTTCCTGCAGCGGTGAACCTCGATCGCTGATCTCTGTCATTCTGAGCGCAGCGAAGAATCTCTGTAGTTCGAGAGCAGATCAACTGCCGGGATTCTTCGCTCCGCTCAGAATGACAGACCCGCCGACGTCTTAACCGAAGCGTGGGCGGAGTCCGCCGCTACACCAGCTTTCAGGCGCGCGGGAGTGGTTGCTGGCGCGCAACACGTGCTCCCTCGCCTAGCCGTGAAACGATCCCCATCCGAGCCCCAATAGTATCACGCCAAGCGCAAGCCGGTAAATAACGAACGGTTTGAACGTGCGCCGCTCCAAATAGCGGATCAGCACACCGATGACCAGGTAACCGACTATGGCCGAGACCAGGATTCCGCAGAGAAACGGGAGGCGCATCTCAGCGGGCAACCCCTCATGGCGGATTTCCAGGCCTTTCTTCATGGCCGCTCCGGCGATGATGGGCGTCGAGAGCAGGAAGGAGAAGCGCGCCGCAGTCTCGCGCTTCATCTTGCTGAAGAGCCCGGCGGTCATCGTAATGCCGGAACGGGATACGCCGGGGATGACGGCGAAGGCTTGCGCCACGCCGACCAGCAATGAATCGAGAAAACCCACGTGGCCGAGGTCGCGCTCGCGCTTTCCCAGCCAGTCTCCTGCCCCCATCAGCAGCCCGACTACAATCAACGCCACGCCGACGACCATCGGCGAACGCAACTGCTCCTCCGCCGCCCGCTCGAATCGCCAGCCGGCTAGCGCGCCCGGGATCGTCGCGGCCGCCATGAACCAGAGCAACCTGGGATTCTGGCGCAGGTCCTCGCGAGCGGAGTGGCTTGTGCCCTCGGCTCCCTGCGGCGTGGCGCCGCCGCCCAGGCCAAACCCGAGCACAATCATCTCCACCCAATAGCGCCAGAAGTAAGCCAGCACTGCCAGCAGTGTGCCGGCGTGCAATGCAACATCGAAGGTTAGTCCAGGGTCTTTCCATTTCAACAACCACGGAACCAGCCACAGGTGCGCGGTGCTGGAAACAGGGAGGAACTCTGTGAGACCTTGAACGATTGCTAGCACGATGGCTTGGTACAGTGGCATATTTGTAGTAGCTCTCCCGTTTGGGCGACCCGTGTAGTCAGCGCAGGCGCGGCCACCGGGCCGGCACCACGCCGCACGAGAAGCGGTTATTCAGCTGTGACCCTAAGGTAGTCATCGAACACGACCACCGGGATCTCTCTCAAGCGCTTCCATCGATTATCGTTCGTCACAATCACCTGCGCACCGTGTTCAACAGCAGTCGCGATTTGCAGAGCGTCGGGAGTCCGCAGCCAAGCGTTATCCGCTCTTATCTTGGCCGCCCGCTCACCGATTGCGTGGTCAACAGGGTACAGCGTAAGTCCTTTTGTATGGATCAACACGCGCCGGTAGTCGTTCGCAACGCTTTCACGGCCTGCTCGAAGAGGCACGACTAGGACTTCCAAGAGAGTGAGGATGCTTGTCAAGCCAATCGCGGCTTGTCTTTGGATGGCCCCGAAGAGCTCACGGCTCAAGTGTAGGTAACGAGGATGCTTTTCCAGGTAGTAGATAAGCGGCGCACTGTCAAAAGCAACCAGCTTACCCTCGATTAGAGTGGTCAGCGTTCCCACGAGTCACGTTCCGCGTTGATGTACTCCTGGGCGTCAACATTGTTCCAGACTTCTTTGCCGAGGCCCTCCAATTCGGTGATCTCATGCTCCGGTTCGATGGCATTTTGGGCCAAGGCACGGATCAAGCGGTCGCGGTCCTCGGGGCCAAGTTGGCTAGCCGCTTCGATGAGCTCTTCAACTGTCGGTCGCGTCCTCACACCGCTCTCCTTTGACCTAAGTCTACAACAAGTGGATGTGCCGGCATAATCCCTAATTCATTACAAGAATCTAAGGTCGGGACTGCGCTCAAACCGAGTATGTTCCGCATCTTTCGTCGTCCGCAATCGGAGTTCGCAAATCACAAATCGCTCATCGCAAACGTCGCGAACCGACCCCTCACCCGTCTCGCTCCGGCTGGTGAAAGCGCCGGAGCGAGACACCCTCTCCCCAGGGGAGAGGGCTGATTTCTTACAGTGTAGTCAATCGCAAATCACAAATTCGTAATCGACAATCGAAAATCGTCAATCGTCAAACTTCCAGTACCACGGGCAGAATCATGGGCCGCTTGCCGGTTTGCTCATTGAAGTGTTTGCGCAGGCCGGTGCGGATTTTTTCTTTGATCACGCCCCAATCGCCGACTTCTTCGAGATTGGATTTCTCGATGGTTTTCAGGATGACCTCGCGGGCGCTCTCGACCAGATCCGGGGCTTCCTCGAGCGGCACAAAGCCGCGCGAGACGATTTCCGGCTGGATTTCGAGCTGGCCGGTGTGCTCGTTGATGGCCAGGATGGGGATGACGATGCCGTCGGCGGAGATGTGGCGGCGCTCTTTGAGAATGATCTCCTCGACCTCATCGAACGTGCCCACATCGATACACACGCGTCCTACGGGCACGCGACCAGCGCGTCGGGCGCCTTGCTCGTCGAATTCGAGCACGTCGCCGCTTTCCATCAGGAATCCCTCTTCGGAAACCGCCGCCAGCTCCTTAGCCAGTTCCAGGTGACGGTAGAGCTGCCGGTATTCGCCGTGAATGGGCACGAAATACTTGGGGCGCACCAGGTTGAGCATCAACTTCAGCTCTTCGGCGCTGCCGTGCCCGGAGACGTGGACGGGCGGCTGGCTGCCGTCTTGATAGTAGACGCGCGCCCCGCGCCGATAGAAGTGGTCGACCATTCGGAAAATGGGTTTTTCGTTGCCGGGAATGACACGCGCCGAGATTACCACTTCGTCGCCCGGCTCGACGCTGACCCAGCGGTGGTTGTCCACGGCAACGCGCGAAAGGGCGGCCATGGGCTCGCCCTGGCTGCCGGTAAGGACCAGGGCCACTTTGTTCCGGGGCATTTTCCTGATGTCCTGAGGCGGAATGAGCAGGCCTTCCGGAATGTGCAGCTTGCCCAGGCGCATCGCGATCTCGGAGTTCTGGAACATGCTTCGCCCAACGAAGCACAGGCGCCGGCCATGCTCGACGGCAAGTTCGGCGACGATTTGCAAACGGTGCAGGGAAGTGGCGAAGCAGCTAATCAAGACGCGGCCGGGGGCCTCGGAAATGATGCCCGACAACCGCGCCCGCACCGCTCGTTCTGAGGGCGTCAGGCCCGGCCGTTCGATGTTGGTCGAGTCGGAGAACAACGCCAGCACGCCCCGTCGTCCGTAGTCCGCCAAGGTATGCAGGTCGCTCACCTGCTGGTCGGGAGGAGTCGGGTCAAACTTGAAATCCCCGGAATGAATCACTGTGCCGAGAGGCGTTGTCAGGGCTAGCGCCCCCGATTCGATGGTGCTGTGGGTAAGGTGGATAAACTCTATATGGAAGGCGCCGATTTCGAAGGGTTGGCTGGGCTGCATTTCTACTAAACGCACGCTCGAGGCCAAGCCGTGCTCTTCGAGTTTGGCGCGAACCAGCGCCAGCGTAAAAGGAGAACCGTAAACGGGAGCATCCACTTCGTCGAGCAGGTACGGTAGCCCGCCGATGTGGTCTTCGTGCCCGTGCGTCAGCACGATGCCGCGCAGGCGCTCCTGGTTCTGCCGTACGTAGGTAAAATCCGGCACCACGATGTCGACGCCCAGTAGTTCGGCGTCAGGAAACATGATTCCGCAATCAACCACGATCATGTCCCCGTCGTACTCGTAGACCATCATGTTCATCCCAAACTCGCCCATACCGCCGAGTGGGATGGCCTTAAACTTTGCATTTAGCGATGGAATATTAGACCTCCTGATCTTGTCTCATGCTAGCACATCTCGCCGGAGAGGTTGCCGGTGGAAGTAAGCGATGGGCGTAAAGTCCCACCACCGCCAACCCTTCCTCATTCGAGGAGGGGAGTCCTGTAATTCCCCTCCTTGGATAAGGAGGGGCCAAGGGTGGTTGATTTCTGTGCCGGTCCTTTATTTTCATAGACATTCTCGCTTTGTTCCCGTGTTTTTGAAATCACAAACCGTGTTTCGCGCTAAGGCGCAAAGCACGCGAAGAACGTAAAGTCGCACCACCCCCAACCCCTCCTCGTCCGAGGAGGGGAGTCCGGGAATTCCCCTCCTTGGATAAGGAGGGGCCAGGGGTGGTTGATTTCTGTGCCGGTCCTTTATTTTCATAGACATTCTCGCTTTGTTCCCGTGTTTTTGAGATCATATCCATGTTTCACGTCAAGGAGCGAAGCGGGCAAAGGACCCAGGCTCGCACCCCTCCTCGTCCGAGGAGGGGAGTCCTCTAATTCCCCTCCTTGGAAAGCAGGGGCCAGGGGGTTGATTTCATAGCCAGTCCTTTGTTTTCATAGACATTCTCGGTTTGTTCGCCCAATTTTGACGTCCGAAAGCGGAAGCCGAGCCCCGACCAGCGATTGGAACTGGCGGTTAATCCGGTGGGGCGGTCGTGCGATTCCCGGCAACGGGCTGAGGCGGGAGGCAGCATTGCACCACACTTTCTCCCGGCGGCCCGCCGCGGGCTGCCGGGAGTTAACGTACAACTATAGCCTATCTGAGTTTGGCTGTCAAGAGGACAAAAAGACCGGTAGTGTCCTGGTTTGGCGTAGCGCTGGCCTTTAGGCCAGCAGTTGCCGACCCTTCGCTCCGCTCAGGGCAGGCTCTAAAGGTCGGCGCTACGAGTGGCCGCCCTGGGGCAACCCCAAGCGTTGCCCCTGATAAACCTCGGGAAGAGTTGATTCCTTGTGCCTCCTGACGCCAGAGGTGAGAAGAGATCGACCGAGGATATGGTCGCACCAGGTGTGACAAGGCACAAGGGTTATATGGCCGCGAATTCATGGTAAGCTGAAGACAACTCTGAAGGAGGCATTGTATGAGCGAAGTTGAACAACTCGAGCAAAGAATCGAGAATCTGCCACCCCAGGAGTTCGCCAGGTTGCGGGCTTGGTTTCTGGAGTTCGAGGCGCGCGCCTGGGACCATCAAATCGAGATGGATGCCAAGGCTGGCAAGCTCGATGGCTTGGTCAGTAAGGCCCTTGCCGACTACAGGGCAGGGAAGGCCCGCGCGCTTTGAAGCACTTGACCTCCCCGGAGTTCTGGGCTTTTTACCGGGCCTTGCCAACAGACATCCGTGCTCTAGCCGATAAAAACTTCGCCCTGCCTTAAGCACGATCCGCGTCACCCTTCGCTCCACTTCAAAAAGATCGACGATCTTTGGTCCGTGCGCATCGGCGATCATTACCGGGCACTGGGAACTGACGTCAAGGAGGGGATCTACTGGATCTGGATCGGCTCTCATGCTGATTACGACAACAAGATGGTCGGCTAATCTACTGTTGGGAGCTGCAATACGCCAAGATCCAGGACCCTTCCAGGGGACAATGAGCGGTCTGAACGCCCGCTGTAGCGCAGCTACACCTGTTCCGGAATGGTGAACGGCGCACGGTAGCCGCGGTCTTCGCCCCGCAGCAGGCGATTGGCCTCTTCGTCTCCCTTCACTCGTTCGGTTTCAGGGTCGAAGTTCAACGTTCGTCCCAGGCGGTAGGACACGTTGGCAAGATGAACCAGCGTGGCGGAGAGATGCCCTTCCTCGATGGGGGCCAAGACGTCTTCTTTCTTGCGGCTGCGGACGCACTGGATGAAGTTGGCCCAACGATCCCCGCCGCGCGTGGCGCTGGGCCCGGGTTCCTGTTCTTCGCCAAGCCAGGTGCGGTAGGATTCGTACCCTGTCATGGCCATATATCCCTTCGAGCCATAGAAAAGATTTCCGCACATGGCTTTGATCTGACTAAACGAAGGCCCCTTGGCAGGCGCAGCCCCCGCGGTCTTGGGCAGGACGGCAGCGCCGGCGCCGAACCCGGGCAGGCCGATCTCCGCCTCTGTGTTCGTTATCCAGTGGCGGACCTCAAACTCCAGCAGCCGCTTCTTGCCGTCCGGCATGTGGAATTCGAAAACGCAG
>JBELAJ010000251.1:0-11452 GCA_049508935.1 Terriglobia bacterium
AAGGCTCTCGGCGTCACCCTGCCGGCCCTGTAGTCAGGAGACCCGCACGCCACAGAACGTCTAACTGCCGCCATGCCAGGCACCTCGAAAAAAATCGCGCCTTATAAACAAAGGAAGATCTGACAGAGTTTCGTCCGCTGCGGCAGATTGTGGATCATGCCGTTTCGCCGCGGCGCTTTTTTGCCATGCTGGTTGCCGCCTTTGCGGCGCTGGGGCTGGCGCTGGCCTCGCTCGGCATCTACGGCGTGATCTCCTACTCGGTCACGCGTCAGACGCAGGAGATCGGAATCCGCATGGCGCTCGGAGCGACTCAGGGACACGTGCTGGCGCGCGTGTTGGGCAGGACGCTGAGGCTGGCGCTGGCGGGAATTGTCGTGGGCCTGGTGGGATCGTTCGTGGTCGCCAGGATGATCGCGTCGCTGCTCTACGGGACCGCGCCGACCGATCCCGCGACCTTTGTGGCCATGGCGGGTCTTCTGGCCGCAGTGGCGCTCGTGGCGGGTTATGTTCCGGCGCACCGAGCCTCACGCATCGACCCCATGGTGGCGCTGCGGAATAATTGAAGACGACTGCGCGCCGTAGGTGTGTGGTGCGGGCGTCCCGCCCGCAGTCGCGGGAGCGTCCCGCTCCCCCGCGCGGGCAGGATGCCCGCGCCACAGCGGGCGAGACGCCCGCACCACAAGCTTCAGAGCTGTACAGAGAGAACGATCTTCCCAAAATTCCCCGAAGCCTCCATCGCGCGGTGAGCATCCGCGGCTTGCGCCAGAGGGAATATGCGGTCAACTACCGGATGAAGTGCTCCGGACTCGAAAGCTCCCAGCCAGCGTTCGCGAAAGCGCGACGTCATGGCTACCTTCTCTTCCAGGCTTCGCGATTTCATGACCGTGCCAATGATGCGAAGATAGCGGTGCAACAGAACGTCGAGCGGCAGCACGCCTTGGGCCCCGCCAAGAACTCCTACCTGGACAAGCCTTCCACCTTCGGCAAGCGCGCGCAGGTTTCGCTCGAGGTACGGACCGCCCACAAAATCCACCACCACATCCACGCCTCGGTTGCCTGTAGCCTTCATGGCCGCGGCCACGAAATCTTCTTTGAGGTAGTCCACGCCCACCGTTCCTCCTAGAGTGGCAACGCGAGCGATTCGTTCTTTCCCCGACGCGGTAAACACACTTTTTGCCCCGAGGGCGCGCGCAAGCTCAACGGCGGCTGAGCCGACTCCGCCCGCCGCGGCATGAATCAGCGCCCAATCGCCTGCCTTGAGTTCGCCCAAATGGATCATGGCCTCGTGCGCGGTGATGAACACCTCGGGAATGGCGGCCGCCTGCACATAGGATAAACGCTGCGGGATCGGCATGCACATGCGGCTGTCGACACGCGCGTATGCCGCGTAACCGCCCCCGCCCACCACGGCCATCACGCGGTCCCCGGGCTTGTAGCCTTCCGCCTTGGGACCGACGGCCGCAACTTCACCGGCGATCTCGAGTCCCGGCAAAAGCGAGTCGCCATAGTCGGGCCGCGCGCCGTAGATACCCTCACGTTGCAGAATGTCGGCGCGGTTAACTCCGGCAGCATGGACTTTCACCAGAAGATCGTTGCGCCTGATCTCCGGCATGGGCTCGTCGACCAACCGCAGCACGCCGGCATCTCCAATTCCATCAAATACGATAGCTTTCATAGACGGTCACACCGGCAAGGGATTTCGTTCGAGAAACTGGCGTTGGTGCCAGTAGGGGTAGATCGGGGTTTCCGCGCTGGTGGCGTCCAGCGCGCTGATTTGGTCTGCCGTGAGCTTCCACCCTGCGGTCCCCAGGTTCTGTCGCAGTTGTTCTTCATTGCGGGCGCCCAGAATCACGCTCGAAACCGTGGGCCGCTGCAAGAGCCAATTGAGGGCAATCTGAGGAACGCTTTTTCCCGTCTGGCTCGCGATGGCGTCGATGGCCTCCACAACCTTGTAGACGTGTTCGTCGGGAATCGGCGGTCCCTGGTCAGCCGTCTTGTGAAGGCGGCTTTGCGCGGGGAGAGGCTGCCCTTTTCGCACTTTGCCTGTTAATCGTCCCCACCCCAGCGGGCTCCAGACGAGCGCGCCCACCTTCTGATCGATTCCCAGGGGCATCAATTCCCATTCGTACTCCCGATTCACCAGCGAGTAGTACACCTGATGGGCGACGTAGCGAGCCCATCCGTACCGTTCCGAGGCGGCGATCGACTTCATGAGGTGCCAGCCGGAAAAATTGGAGCACGCGATGTAGCGGACCTTGCCGCTCTTTACCAGCGAATCGAGGGCTTCGAGAGTCTCCTCCACCGGAGTCAGCGCATCGAAACCGTGCATGTGATAAATATCGATGTAGTCCGTGCCCAGGCGGCGGAGACTTGCTTCGCAGGCGCTCAATATGTGATAGCGGGAGGAGCCGACATCGTTCGCCCCATCGCCAAAGCGGAACGTCGTCTTGGTGGAAATGAGCACCTCACCTCTTTTGCCCTCGATCGCTTTGCCTAGAATCTCTTCCGACAGGCCGTTCGAATAAACGTCCGCCGTATCGAAGAGATTTACGCCCGCTTCGAGACAGATCGCGATCAGGCGTTTGGCTTCATCAACGTCTGTCTGGCCCCAGGCACGGAAGAATTCGTTTCCCCCGCCGAACGTGCCGGTGCCAAAACTCAGCGCCGGGACTTTCAATCCGGAATGCCCCAGTTGCCTGTAATCCATGTTTTCTACCTCTCGTCGTTAGGCAGTGAAACATTCATTGATCTGTCACCCTGAGCGCAGCGAAGGGTCTCTGCAGTTGTTTTCTATACTGAACTGCGGGGATGCTTCGCTTCGCTCAGCCTGACAGCGTGCGGGTACCCTGTTTCACTTGCTAACGCAGCACTAGACGGTTCGGGCCGGTTTGGTAAATCGCACCTCGAGGCCTATCGGGCCGACGTTGATCCGGCATGCGCCAAACCGGCTTTGCTCCGCCATGCGCGTGAATTCCGGTTCGGTATAGGCCCACTTGATCAGCATAAAACGAAAGCTCATCTTTGTCATCCAGGCTTCGAACCCGCTGCGGCCGCTTTGACTCACGTAAGTGTTGATTTCATCGAGCGAGGCATCCTTGCGAAGGTCCGCGATCACGGCCTCGCCGCCGGGACGGAGAACACGGTGCATTTCATCGAGCGCCTTGACCGGCTCTGAGAAGTTTTTGAAGGCCGCCGAGCAGTAGATGAAGTCGAACGAATCGTCGGCAAACGGCATCGCCGAAGCGTTCCCAAGACGAAAGCTGACTTGGACACCCGCTTTCCGGGCGTTTTCGGTTGCGATCTCCACCAGCGTGCGGCTGATGTCCAGCCCCGTGATCTTGAAGTCTCCCAGCTTGGCCAATTCGACCGCGAAGAATCCCGGCCCCGGGGCGACTTCGAGTACGTCGCAGCCGGAGCGCAGATGCTCGGCAGCCGACTTCGCCTGCCGGCGGAAGTCTTCCATGTCGTTGCTCCTGGTGCGCGTATACCATCGGGCGATCCACCCTTCCATGCCTTTTCCCTTAAAAGGTTTCTGTTCCACAGCCAACATGATTTGCTCCTTTGCGAAATTTAGGCTATTATCTCAATAGCACAGCATCTTAAAGATGCAGGCATTTATCTTACCAATGCAGGTATCACATGTCAACTCGGAAAGTTAAGAAATCAGCGAATTCCAAAAGCGAACTGCCGCGCCGCGCTCGACGTGACCTGCTTAACAGGCTTTGGGACCTGGGCAGGATTATGAGCACCCAAACCGTCTTTCTGCACCAAGCAATCGCCCAGAGCGTCGGGCTCAACGCCACGGATACCAAGTGCATCGACCTGATCCTGCGAGGGCCCGGCGGTTCCGTCACGGCCGGCTGGCTTTCCGAGATGACCGGCCTCACCACGGGCGCCATCACGCACATTCTCGATCGGCTGGAAAGGCGCCACTTCGTCGAGCGCGTGCGCGACACGCAAGACCGGCGCAAAGTCTTCGTCCAGGTGCGGCCTGAGAACCTCGAGCCCCTGACTCCCAAGTACGAAGCTATCGGCCGGGCTTATATCAGCATGGTGGAGCAATACTCCGACGAGCAATTGCAACTGATCTGTGAATACATGGAAAAGGCCTCCCAGATCTCCGAGCGTGAACTGGCCAAACTGATCAGCCCTCGCTCAGGATGACAGCGACTTTCATCTCCATGGGTGGGCCGCAGGTTCATCTACACTCGGAATGACAACCATACTTAACGCAGGGGGAATAATGGCAACCACGGCAACGATGCAAGCTGAGAAGGGTCGAATCTTTCGTGCGCTCCATGAGCGTGACGGAGCATTCATCATTCCCAACCCGTGGGATGTGGGTACGGCACGCCTGCTGGCGCATCTGGGATTTGAGGCGTTGGCCACGACCAGCGCGGGTTACGCCTTCTCGGTCGGGCAGTGCGACCAGACGGTAGGACGCGCGGCAAGCCTTGCGTATGCCTCAGCAATTGCGTCCGCCACCAGCTTGCCGGTGAGCGCAGACCTCGAAAACGGCTTTGGCGACGCGCCTGAGACGGTAGCCGAGACCGTGCGGCTTGCGGCCGCCGCAGGCGTTGTCGGCTGCTCGATTGAAGATTCCAGCGGGCGCGCGGACCACCCGATCTACGAGAAGGAGCAGGCGATGGAACGAATCCGCGTCGGCGCCGCTGCGGCGCGCCAGCTTCCCTTTCCGTTCACCCTGACGGCGCGCGCGGAAAACTACCTGCACGGCCGGGCGGACCTGAGAGACACGATCGCACGGTTGCAGGCTTATCAAGAGGCAGGCGCGGATGTGCTGTATGCGCCGGGTCTGTCCGCGAAGGGCGACATTGCCGCCCTGGTCAGCTCGGTCGCTCGCCCCGTCAATGTGCTTGTAGGTCTCGCGGGCATGCAACTAACCCTGGCGGAACTGGCGGCGATCGGAGTCAAGCGCCTGAGCGTGGGCAGCGCGCTCTCTCGAACCGCGCTCGGCGCTTTCCTTCGCGCCGCTCGCGAAATGCGGGAGCGCGGCAGCTTCGGTTTCGCCGCTGAAGCAGTGAGCTCGGCGGAGATCAATAATATATTCAAAACATGACAACCACCCCTGGCCCCTCCTTATCCAAGGAGGGGAACCCCGGACTCCCCTCCTCGAATGAGGAGGGGTTGGGGGTGGTGCCGCCGAGCCTGCTGCAGCGCCTATCGTCAAATCTCCACGAACGCCTTTAACCTGGCCAACGCCTGATCCCACTGCTCGGAGACGAAATCGAGGTAGTGCTTGAGTTCCTCCATGGGCTGCGGGTTGAATTGAAACCGGCTCTCGCGGCCGGCGCGAACACTACGCACGATCTTTGCGTTCTCCAACACTCGAAGGTGTTTCGTGATCGCCTGCCGTGTAAGCCTGGAGCCTCGAGTGAGCTGAGAGATCGAACGCGGCTCGCCGCCGCAGAGTTTCCTCACCAGCAAGAGCCGCGTTTCGTCCCCCAGCGCGGCAAAGACGTGAGCCGGCGCCCGCGGTCTCGATCCCCTGCGGCTATGTCTTTGGCGTAACATAGCTCTCGATATTCTTCATCTGCGCGCTCCACCCGCCTTCATTCATGCGGTACGCTTCGTCGCGGCGGTGGCTGGGGATGTTCTCGAATCCTGACTCGGTGAGCAGAAGCAGCGTGCCGCCCGCGGTCTTCTCGAGGCGGAATTCGACCAGGGTGGGCGTCTCTTTCGAGTAATCGATTTTGGGATCGACGGAATAAGGATGCCAGGTGAAAGAGAAGAGCCGTTCGGGCTCCATTTTCTGCACCACGGCTTCCCACTTGACGTGCTCGTAGCCAGGGTGAGTGATGTGACCGCGCGAGACCTGGCCCGGCACGAAGGGGCCCTCCAGTTTCACTCGAAACCACTCGCCGAACTCGCGGTAATCCGTCAGGGCGCGCCAGACCCGCGCAACCGGCGCCTTCAGCTCAATGCGCTTCTCGATTCGGTTTTCCATATTGTGCAACCTCCAGGTTGCAGATTAGCAGAGCCCAATGGAAAAGGCAACCCTTTTGTTGCCTTTTCTCTGCGCTACCGGTAATTGTGGGATTTATTCTGTACGATCTGGAGGGGCAGGCGGGCGGCAATCGTCACTGTGTTTCAGCCAACCTGAAAATCCTTTGGACCAGCCTTACCCGGTCCACCTGCTCCGGCAGGCCGGCGCCACTCTTGAGTTCGCTGATGGGGCCGTGCAGGATTTTGTTCAGAAAACCCCGCGTGAGGGCTTCGATGGCCTGGCGCTGCTCAAGAGTCAGGCCGGCCAGGCGGCTCCCGTAGCGTTCCATTTCACCCTCGCGGATAGCATTTAGCCGATCCTCGAGGGCCACGATGGTTGGGGTAAAGCCGCGTGAGGCGAGCCGGCGCATGGTTTTCCGCACTTCCTCGTTCACAATATCTTCGGCCCATGCCGCCTCTCGTTCGCGTTGTTTCTTGTTGGATTCCACCACCTGCTGGAGATCGTCAACATTGTACACGAAGGTATTGTCCAGCTCGTGTACCTGCGGGTCGATATCGCGCGGGACGGCGATGTCCACAAAAAACATCGGGCGGTTCCGGCGGGCCGCAAGCACTCTCGCGGCCAGTTCCTTATTAACAATGTACCCGGGCGCGCCAGTAGAGCTGATGACGATATCCGCCTTGGCGAGGTACTCAGCGATCTGGTCGAAGGGAACGGCCGTCGCGTGAAAGGCTGAGGCAAGTTGCACGGCGCGCTCGTAGGTGCGATTCGTGACGTAAATTGCGCCGGCGCCGCTGCGAATGAGGTGACGGGCGGCGAGTTCGCTCATCTTGCCCGCGCCTATAATGAAAATAGTCTTGTGTTCGAGGTCGCCAAAAATCTTCTTAGCCAATTCGACGGCAGCGTAAGAAACCGATACTGCAGCAGTTCCCAGCGCAGTCTCTCGCCGCACTCGCTTTGCCACCACCAGCGCCTGGTTCACGATTTCCTTAAGCGTGCCGCTCAGCCCCCCCGCTTCGTTGGCCACGAGATAAGCTCGCTTCAGTTGTCCGAGGATTTGAGGCTCGCCCAGAACCATCGAATCGAGACTGGCGGCCACCCGAAACAAGTGATGCACCGCTTCCTGCTGGTGATAATCGTAAAAGAAGTGTTGGTAGGGGCCAAGTTCGAAGCCGAGATGGTCGGCCAGGAACTGTTCGATGATCGACTTGGCATCGGCGGCGTCCTCCGCCGAAACCAGCAGCTCAACGCGGTTGCAGGTGGAAAGGATCAGCGCCTCGCGGATGCCTGCCTGGCGGCGCAGGGCCGAAACCGCTTCCGGGAGGCGCGATTCCGGGATGTTCAATCGCTCACGGATGTCTACGGGAGCGGTGCGATGATTGACGCCAATGAGGACCAAGTTCATTGCTGAATATCAACTCACGGCTGAATCTCAAAGCTGAAAAAGGATCAAGTTCATTGCTAAATCTCAAATCGTTGCTGGATTTGAAATTTGAGATTTGAGATCGATCAATTTCGAGTCACTGCTAAATTTCAAATTTGAGATTTGAGATCGATCCATTTCAAATCGCTGCTGAATCTCAAATTTGAAATCTGAGATTTCAGATTTCCTTAACGTATTCGTCCGCCTCTCCCCCGGGAGGTCACTTCCTGCCGCCCGTGGGGGTGGTCGTGGCAAGTCAAGGTGCAGGAATTAGTGGCCCGGTTATAGGAGATCGGAGCTGCTCCATTAGGAGCGACGACGCGAATGTCAAAGTTCACCAAACGTTCGCCGGAAATAGTCCCCGACTGCGCACCCATGCCATGCGCCGTGTGGCACACCGAGCACGAGAACCCATCCTGGACCACATGCCGGGCATGCTCACTAAAGCTGGGGGTTTTCATGATCTGTGTGAGATCGTGGCATTTGGCGCAAAGCGCGTACGGGCCGCCGTTCGCGCCACCCTGGGCGCTCAAGTTTGGATTGGGGAAGAGATTCGTAACGAGCTTGCCTGGCACAGGCGCCTGGCTGAATTCGTATCGCCGCTCCAGAATATGTGCAAACATCGACCCGTGCGGGCCGTTGGGTCCAGTGCCACCGAACTCGCGATTGTCGTCGCTGTTATGGCAATCGGTGCAGAGCATTCGCATACCCATGCTGCGTCCCGAAGTCCTTCCGTCCAGATTCAGCATGTTGGGACGGAGGCTGGGCTGTGGGAGCACGCTCGAGCGGTCATGGAACACCGGATGGCTCGACCTCAGGGTCGAGTCGAACTCGGGAATAACGTTCAAAGGATCGGTGGCAGAAACCACTCTTACGGGCAAATAGCCGAAATTGACGCTGGTTTTCTTTCCGGTGCTCGTACCGTGACAGCGCAGGCAGTTCTCGTACTGGTTGACGGCGGGATCAACGATGGTGGCGCCGTCCGTGGCGCTGATGCCCATGACCAGGGCTTGCGACGGGCGAATCGCCGGCGCGGCGGGAAAGCTGGCGACGCGGGTGGAGGAGTGGGGATTATGGCAGTCTACGCAGGTCACATGGATGTCTTGATTCAGCAACACGCTTTCGTTCGGGCGGTGAGGGGAATTCGCCACCGAAAGCGCATGGCCATACTTCGGCGCCACCATTTCGGCCAAAACGTTGGGTATCGGCGGCGAGACGACCGCGCTCCCGTTGTGGCAGGTGATGCACGTCTGGTCGTCCATCTCCTGGAGGAGTGAACCGGCCCCCTGGGCGTTGTGAGGCGCATGGCACGACAGGCAGCCGTTGCGCGATACTGACCCGTAGGATCCCATAGATACCTGCCTGGAGGCCGTCGAACCCGGGTTCGCAGATAGCGGGTTGTTTTGAATGGCTAGCTGGGGCGCCAACTTGTTGGTGGCCGTGGCGTGAATGCTGGTCTTCCATTCCGCCAGGGGATTGGACTTGCGCGAGGTTGTCCCTCCGGTCTGCGCGCTTCCGATGGCGCGACTTAATCCGTGGCCCGCTTCCAGCACATTGGTCAAACCCATGCCGGTTGCGGTGGGGATGGTGCTGTGGCAGGCAAGGCAGAGCGCGCTGCTGGAGTTATTAATGGCGAGAAACATCGGAGCGCTCGTGTCGATTTTCTGCACGTGAGGATTGTGACAACTCGTGCACTCCACGTTTCCGTTGATGAGGCACACGGCGCCCGTCGGGTCCGCCGTCGAGGGCGGATTGGCGGTCAACTGCGAAACCAGGTCTGGAGCAGCCACCAAGGGAAGGACGAAGCTGACCGGGTGCGTCACGGAGAGGTTGGTGCCGAACACATCCGAGGAACTCATCTGCCCCGTCATCGGAATCTGGCCGTAAGCGACGGTTGCGCCAGGCGATCCCGCCACCGTGCCGTCGTGGCAGCTCAGGCAGAGGGTGCTGTCCGTGCCCAGAGGCGGCGAGGGGTTTATCTTATTAACCAGAGTCGAACTCGAGTAGACGGTGTATGCCTGGACGCTTGAGAGTTTCGTATTCCAGAGCGGCATTTGCCCTACGCCGGGCGCGCCGTTCAAGCCTGAGTGCGGAGCATGGCAATACCAGCAGGATCCAGAGAGGCCGCCTTTTACGGGCGAAGTGCCGGCTGGCGACAGGTCGTGCGAGCCGATCACATCGTTCTGGGCACGCACCGGCAGGGTCGCCAAAAGCAAAAAGGCAGATAGGCAGATGGGCAGATAGGCAGATAGGCAGGTCGGCAGGTGGGAATTCTTCGTCGGCCTTCCTGCCGATCTGCCCATCTGCCTATCTGCCCATCTGCCCGTTCGTCTACCTGCCCACCTGCCCATTTGCCTACCTGCCCACCTGCCCATTTGCCTACCTGCCTATCTGCCGACCTGCCCACCTGCCCCCGATTGTTGCGCTACGTACTGGAAGACCTGCACCCGGCGATTGAAGGAATCGACCACAAACACGCGGTCCTTGGAATCGATAAATAAACCCGTCGGCAATTGGAATTCGCCGAAACCCGAGCCTTTCTGCCCAAAGAAGTAGAGCAGCCGGCCCTGCCGGTCGAAGACCTGGACCTGCCCTCTGACGCCCTCGACGACGTAGAGATGCCCCTCGGAATCCAAGCCGATTCCCTTTGGGCGAAAGATTGCGCCAACCTCGTCACCCACCTGCCCGAGGGCGTACTGGAACTTTCCGGACCGATCCAACACCTGCACGCGGAAATTCATGGCGTCGACGACAAGCAAATCCTGGCCTGCCAGCCGCAATTCAGTGGGGAAGTTGAATTGGCCTTCGCCAGTGCCGCCCCTGCCGATCTTCTGGAGCACTTTGCCGTCCATATCGAGAACGAAAATGAGGTGGCGCAGGGTGTCCGCCACATAGATCCGCTGGGCTTGGGAATCGACGGCGATGCCCGTTGATCGTTTGAAGTAGCCCTCGCCCTTGACGCTGGCCAGAACGCGCTGAAACTTCCCGCCGGCGTCGAAGACAAAAATCTTGCCGGCGTACGAATCGGTCACATAGATATTGTCGGCCGCATCGACGGCGACGCATTGAGGGGATACCATCCCATCGGTCGATTTCTGATGTGAAATGAACTTGTACTTGTGCTGGGTAAAATCAAAGATGTGAATTCCGGCGGCGCCGGGGTCCGTTACGATGATGCGGTCCCTCGAATCAGTCACCACGCTGTAGGGATTAATCAGTCCGTGAAACTCCGGCTCGCCCGCCACCACGTCGAGCAGGCGGCCCCAGAAGCTGTGCTTGGTCTTGACTTCCTTTTCCGAGCTGAAGCTGCCCTCGTAGCGCAGCGTGCGGCCGCCCTCCAGTTCAATTTGAGGCACGGTCACCGGTCCAGCCGCATTGGCTTTTGACCGTGCCGCCGCGAGGCCGGGAACCAGCAGAAGGACCAGTAGGCAGATCGGCAGATGGGCAGATGGGCAGATGGGCAGACGGGCAGATGGGCCGGAGGGATACGATGACTGCCCCGTCTGCGTTCCGGCCGAGCTGATCGTTTGCCTGTCCGCCCGATCCCTCATATTCGTCCCTTTCGCACTCACGCTGCCTACCTGACCATCTCCCGATCTGCCGATCTGCCCATCTGCCTATCTGCCCACCTGCCGACCTGCCTCAGAAGAAGTTGAACCATCTGGATAACCCGACGTAATAGGTGCTGAGCAGGGCCGGCGGCAGCGTACTGGCGCTGAACCCTTGCAGTAATCGGCTGTAACCCACCGTGAAAAACACTTTGCGAAATTTGTACTGCAGGTACGCGTTGGCTTCCTGCGTATGGTTGTTTGAGGATAGCAACCCATTCTGAGTATTGCTTCTGGCGTCCGCAAAGCTGCCAGTGAAGGTGAACCCCCGGACGGGCGAGCTTCCTACGCCGGCCGAGTACGTCCTGCCTCCATACAACACCGTCGAGGGAAGCAACGTGGGCGGCACACCGGTCGGCAGGGGCGCGATCCCTTGTGCCGTGAACAGGCCCAAACCGCTGGACTTCGAGTAGCCGGCGCTCACGCCCAACCATCGGTGTGAAAGTCCCGTCGAGT
>JBELAJ010000252.1:0-11426 GCA_049508935.1 Terriglobia bacterium
GGTCATAAAACCTTGGCCGTAAAAGGCAGAATATCCTCCATAATGCGTGGTTACGGAGGAAAGTCCGGTAAGGACGGCCACTCCAAGAGGAGTGACAGCCTGGTTCAATCCCGCAGAGATAGCGAGAAACGGATCGCAGCAGCCAGCCGAACCCAGATTAATTGGGCCACCGGAGCCATAGCCTGCGCCGCCTGCGCCGCTGCTTGAGCCTGACCCGTTGCCGCTCGAAGTCGTGCCAATGGCGCCCGAAAACAGCGCCGTCGATATCGTTTCGCCCTGCACGCCGCGAGCCGCCGATCCAGCCTTGGTGCGGAGGTAATCCGTCTGCGCTAGGGGTATGTTGAACCGCACATAATCGATGTCCAGGTTGTTTTCGAGCGCCAGCGCAATGGCATCCTGAAGGGAGAGCCAGAGCTTCCCATCGCGAATCAAGTCCTTCAGCCTTGGCGAGTTCTGCATGCTTGGCTGGGGAACAGGCAGAGACATGAAGGAATCAAAGACGTTCGGAAATGAATGTGTGCTGGTGTAGTCATGGGCCATGAAGCTCTCGCCGACGCTCGGGGTTGGCGCAGGAGCCTGTTGACCCCAGACCGCGCTGGTTTGAACCAACGTCGCCAACACTCCCATCACCAGGATGAGGACCAGACTGCGAATTGATTGCACCTTCATAACAGTTTGCACTCCTTTCAGGCTTTAATCATCAATACGCTGGCAGCAGGCCAGAAGTTTCGTTCCCTCAGTATAACCCAGGCGCGAATCGGAGAGTTCTAGTGCGCGAAGCCTTTGGAGTGCGGCAGCGAAGCTGCCGCCTTGGAATCGCTTGCGCAAAGGTCGCCGTCGCTACTGCGGTCCAGTGAGCCTTCGGCACAAGCATACTGAAAGCTGCGCGAATCGCGTTGAACGCACAGTCTTGTTGCATAAATCGTGCACTTTTTAGCTTCGTTTTTAAAACGACTTGCTTTGTTTTCAAAAACTTCCTAGCTTCGTTCCCACGATTTCGTGTTTTTCTTGCGGTCTCGAGATTCCCCGCTCATGGCGTGTCACATGCGGATGTTCCGAACTCTGCCAGTCTGGCCATCGGTTGAGGCAGGTGAATCACTGAAGAGTCGCTTGCGGTGCCAAATGTGCGTGCTTGGCGCGCCAAATTGGGTGCGTTTTGGGTTCGTTTTCGCACATTGCAAAATGCGACTTCCTTTGTTTTCAATGACTTCCTCGCTTCGTTCCCGCTATTTTGCATTTCTTCTTTGGATTTCCCGGCATCCCGATGACAAAGCCGCCTATCGGCGTATAAGTAGAAAAGCCGGCTGCTGTCGCCCCCGCGAAAGCGGGCGCCCATTGTTGGTTCGGAACACAATGGATTCCCGCATGCGCGGGAATGACGAGTTCGGGCGTGACTTTCAGGAAAGCGCGCCCAGCCCGGCGCTCGGTCCGGCTGCGACTTCCCGACTTTCTGTCCCTTCAACCTCTTCACTCCCTGGTTCCCCGAACTCCCCACGGGGGTACGCTAGCACTGTAGCATAGAGGGAGAGCTTTGTCAAGATGTAAATTTGTCACCCAGCTTGGTGCGCCGATGACGCATACGTTCCGATGCTGTTTGTCAGAGCGACCGAAGTGACCCCTCACCCGTCACTCTCCGGCTGATGAAGACGCCGGAGAGTGCCACCCTCTCCCCACGGGAGAGGGCAGCACACTCATTAATTGCTTGCTGATAGCTGAGGGCTGACGGCTGATAGCTTTTTCGAACCTGACACCTGACACCCGGCCCCTGACACCTACTCATGCCGCAGCGCGGTGATGGGATCGACTTTGGTGGCCCGGCGGGCGGGAACGTATCCGGCAGCGAGCGCCAGCAGCAGCAGGAGTCCGGCTACAGTCACGAAGGTGAGCGGGTCCTGGGCCGAGATCCCATACAGAAAGCTCGAGAGCAATCGGCTGAGTATCAACGCCGCACTCGCGCCCAAAACAACCCCGGCGATTACCAATTCGAGGCTCTGCCGAATCACCATCCCGAAAATGCTCGAGCGGGAAGCGCCCAGTGCGACCCGAACGCCGATCTCGAAGGTTCTTTGAGTGGTCGCGTAGGAAACCACCCCGTAAGTGCCGATAGCGGCGAGGGCCAGAGCGGCTGCAGCGAAACTCAGGAACAGCCACATCATGGAGCGCGACTGCGAGGCCGAATCCACAACTATCGCTCCGAGAGTCCGTACTTCTCCGACCGGCACGTTGGGGTTCACACTCGAAACCAGGTCGCGAATCTCGCCTCCAAAAGAATCCGCGCCGGTCGAAGTCCGCGCGATCAAGTACATGGCCGTGGGCAGCTTCTGGTCTGCACCCACCGATTGAGCGTAGGGCATATAGATCGCCCCATCGATCCAATCCAGGGGCCGGTCCGCAAGATTGAATTGGCGCACGTCCCCAACGACGCCCACCACGGTCCGCCAGTCTTTATCCCAGACCAACCGGATATGCTTGCCGACGGGGTTTTCGCCCGGCCAATATTTTCGCGCGGTAGCCGCGCTCAGGATCACCACTCCGGCTGATTTCTCGCCATCGGAGTCGCCGAATTCCCTGCCCTGAAGAAGCGGAATGCCCATCACGTGGAAGTAGCCGGGAGTGATGGCGCCGGCCCAGAGCAAAGGGGCGAGAGACTGCCCTTCCCTCAACGGGTGTTCTTCGATCTCGGCCACGATGTAAGGCGCTTCGCCTGTCAAAGGCACGGTATTCGCGGCCGCCACTTCGGAAACTCCGGTCATCCCTCGGGCCCGGCGCAATAACTCGTCATAAAGCGCCACGCACGCCGATCGCTCGCGGCACGAGGACTGATCCGGCGTGACGCGGACGCTCAAAACGTGCTCCCCTCGGAAGCCGGGATTCACTTCCATCAATCGCCACAAGGTCCTGATCAGCAGCCCGGCGCCGACCACCAGCACCACCGCCAGCGCCACCTCGCCCACGATCAACGAACTGCGAAGGCTGATCCCGGCAGCGTCGGTGGAGCGCTGTCCGCCGGCCTTCACGGAATCCGCCAGGCCCGATTTCGAAGCCCGCAGCGCCGGCGCTAGACCAAACGCCAGGCTGGTGAGAAGGGAGAGGGCCATTACAAACGCAAGCACGCGCCAGTCCATGCCGACCTCTACGCTGGGGGGTATATCCGCCGGCAGAAGAGTCTTCAACCCCGAAAAGGCTGCGAAAGCCAGCGCCAGGCCGAGCGCGCCTCCGGCCATGGCCAGCACCACGCTTTCGGTCAGGAATTGCCGCACGAGCCTTCCGCGTGCCGCTCCCAGCGCCGTCCGCAGGGCGATTTCTTTCCGCCGCGAAGCCGCGAGCGAAAGCAGCAAGCTCGCCACATTCACGCACGCAATCATCAGGACCACGCCGACCGCGCCCATCAATACCAGAAGTTTCGTACGGACGTTCCCCACCAGATCCTGCTGCAAGGGGACCACGGTGGCGTCGGCGTTCCAACTGTGCGCCATGGGATATGGAAACATCCGAATCACTTCGGGGATCATGCTGCGAATCTCGCCGCGAGCCTGCGCCAAGGTCGCGTTGGGACGTAACCTGCCGACAAGCGGCTTAAATCCATGGTTCCAATTCTCACCTGGGTTGCCTGGATCGATGTGCAACGGCACCCACAGTTGCGCCTCCGGAATCAGGAAATTGAAGTTGGGCGGCATTACGCCAATCACGCGCCGGCCGATTCCGTTGAGCTCGATCATGCGACCAATCACACTGGGGTCGCCACCGAACTTGTTCTGCCAGAGGGCGTGACTGAGAATCACCAGGTTATCCTGTCCGACGTGATCCTCGCCGGGTTCAAAGGTTCGGCCCAGTTTCGCGCCCACCCCTAGCAGAGAGAAGATATTCGCTGAAACGGCGCTGCCCGCGAGGTGCACGGCCTCGCCTTGTCCTGTCAGGTTGAAATCCGAACCATTCTCGGGCCTGTCGGAATAAGTCGCGAATTCCATGCTCCGGCTCAACTGCTGTAAGGCGAGGAAAGCACCCATCGGGTAATACCCGGTCGGCCGCACCATCCGGTCCGGTTCGGAATATGGAAGCGGCCGAAGGAGCGCGCCATCCACCAGGCTGAACATCGCTGCGTTGCCGCCGATGCCGAGCGCCAGCGAGAGCGAGGCGACCAGAGTGAATCCGGCATTCTTCCGCAAGGTGCGGAACGCGTAGCGAATGTCGTGCCCGAGACTCTCGAACCATGTCCAGACCCACAGATCACGGATTTCCTCCTCGACTTGGATGCGGTTCCCCAGTGCGCGCTGCGCCGCATAGCTGGCCTCTTCTGACGCAACGCCGGCGTCACGTCGCTCTTCCGCTTCCAGTTCCAGATCGGCGCTGAGTTCTCTCCGCATGTCCTCTTCACGCGCTTGCCGCTGGTTGCGCCAACTGCGCCAGAGTTTCATAGATGCCTCCGTCAGTCTCATCCTCGAACTGCGTTTGCGCCGAAGGCCCGTTGGAGTGCGGCGGCGTTTCGCCGCCCGGGAAACTGAGGGCCACGACGGCGCCTCTCAAGATGGCGTTGGTCCAGGGTGTGGGAAGGCGGCGTCAAGCCGCCGCACTCCAAGGCGCTTCGCGCAATTCAGCCGACCGGCGCCATCACTCTCGAAATGGCCGCGACCAATTGCATCCATTTCGATTTTTCGCGCGCCAACTGTTTTCTGCCCATCGGCGTCAAGCGGTAGTACTTGAACTCGCGATTCCTGTCTTTGGCTGCCTCCCAGCGGGAGACCACCCAGCCCTTGCGCGCCAGCCGATGCAAGGCGGGGTAAAGAGAGCCGTGCTCGACCTGAAGGAGATCGTCCGTCGTGCGCTGGATGTGCTTGGCGATCTCGTGCCCGTGTGCCGGCCCCGAGAGAAGAGTGCGGAGAATCAGCATATCCAGCGTCCCTTGCAACAATTCCATTCGCTCCGTAGTGGTCTTTTTCATGATGGTAGACATTCTACCATAAAAGTCACATCCAGGGTAGACGTTCTTCCCTCGAAAGGGCTAGCGGCAGTAATTAGAAAGTGTAAAAGTGGAAACGCGTGTCATCCTGAGCGCAGCGAAGGATCTCCGCAGTTCCTGCCGGTGTGACGACCTGCGAGCAACTGCAGGGGTTCTTCGCTTCGCTCAGAATGACAGCACGGGGCTCACGACGACAGCCTTTGAGCATGTGTTCCCTATTCGCTGTTCCCTGTTCCCTGTTCCCTGTTCTACTCGTACCGCAATGCCACCATGGGATCGACTTTCGTCGCTCGGCGGGCGGGCAGGTAGCAGGCCACGAGCGCCACGGCAATCAGGATGAGCGAAACACCCGCGAACGTGGCCGGATCGTTTGCCTTGAGGCCAAAAAGCAGGCTGGAGAGGAAGCGCGTCACGGCCACGCCGCCGGCGATGCCCGCTACGACCCCGATAATTGTTATCCGAAGCCCCTGCACCGCGATGCCGCGCAACACGTCGGCCCGTTCCGCTCCCAGCGCCATCCGAATGCCGATTTCGCGCGTGCGGCGCGACACCTCGTAAGAAAGCAGGCCGTAGAGCCCGACGCAGGCGAGCAGCAACGCCAGGCCGCCAAAAGCGCTGCCCAGGCGCGCGATCAGGCGTTCTTGGATCAACAATTCGTCAATTCGCTTTGACTGTGTGCTGACGCCGAAGATGGGGAGGTTCGAATCCGCATCGCTCACGGTTTTGCGCACGAGTGGAACCAGTGCGGCCGAACTCGACGCAGTACGCAACTCGAAAGTCGCGCCGCCGCCCGTTGCCGGCACGTAAACGGTGGGATGGACCTCGCGCCGCAAGTCGCTGTACTTTGTATCGCCCGCCACGCCAATGATCTCCCAGACCTTGGTGATCCTCGGCTTTTCCGCCGCGTTGCCGGTGGTTTCCGAGTCGTCGCCTTGAGTCAGCCTCTTTCCCAGCGGATTTTGGCCCTCAAAATAGTTGTGAACAAAGCTGGCATTCACAAGCACGGGGATGGGCGGGCCCGCCGTGGCCGACGATTTCGCCGCCGATAGCACGCCGGACGGAGTCGCAGTTTGTTGCGGCGATTTTCCGGCCGCGGCGGCCTGAGCCGCCTGCGTGAAGTCGGCGCTGGTGAAAGCGCGGCCCCCGAGCACAGGAATGCGCAGGGTCTTATAAAAATCCGGCCCTACCGCGAGCATATCCACTTCCTGTGTCGATTTCTCCGCCTGCCCTTCCACATGGAGGTCGCTGGTCCACAGACTCCCGCTCAAGAGCGAGTCCGAGGAATAGCTCACGGACATCACACCAGGCAGCGCCGCGAGCCGCTCCTGCAAATCGCCGAATAGACGCTGAATCTTGGAGTCCGAGTATTTCTGAAGCGTGGGGTCAATGCTGAAGAGCAAGAGGTTGCGGGTGTCAAAGCCCGGGCGAATGTTGCGGAGATTCCCCAGTGTCCGCACCACCAAACCCGCCCCGATCAGCACCACGATCGAAAGCGCAACCTGGAGGGCCACCAGCGCATTGCCCAGGTGGAACCGCCGGCCGAAGCGCATTTCACCACCCGGCAGCCCCGTGGCGCTCTCTTTGAGCGCCGGCGTCAAGTCCAGCCGAGTGCTGCGCAGCGCGGGGGCAGCGCCAAACAGGATTCCGGCAAAGAGAGAAACCGCGACGGTGAAAGCCAGAACGCGCCAGTCCGGCCCGACGACAAAACCAAAATCGCGATCACCATTGCTCGAGATCAGGGACGTCAAGGCGGGCACGCCCCAGATCGCCACGAGCACTCCGAGCGCGCCTCCGGCCAGCGATAGCATCACGCTTTCCGTCAGTAACTGTCGAACCATCCGAAGACGCCCCGCGCCCAGCGCCAGACGAACGGCCACCTCCTTCTGTCGCGCCGCAGTGCGTGAAAGCAGAAGGCCCGCCACGTTGGCGCAAGCAATCAGGAGTATAAGGCCGACCGCGAACATCAGGACGTAGAGCGGCATTGAGAAGTTGCTCCGCATCCCGTCAAGGCCCGATTGTGCAGGCTTAAGGGCGATGCGAGGATCGTCCGCAGCCTTCGACCGCGGATTCTGACCATTCAACATTTCATTGCGAAATAGCAGGCTGGCCGCCGCCTGCGCGCTCTCGAGCGTCACCCCAGGCTTCAGCCGCGCCACGACGACCAGCCACCAGGTATCGAGGCTACGCTGGCCGCGGTCCTCCATCCATGGAATGCTCAGGCGGGAATCCATGGAAAGCGGAAGGAAAAGGTCCTGCGTTTTTCCGGGTGTCAGGCTGGTAAAGTTCGGCTCCGTCACGCCCACGATCGTGAAAGGGGTGGAATTCAGCACGATGGTCCGGCCAATGGCGGACCGGTCGCCGCCGAATGCGTCTTGCCAGAACGCATAGGTCAGGAGGACAGCCGGCGGAGCAGAAGGCGAATCATCGGCCGGGCCTAGCGTGCGCCCCAGCGAGGCGTTCACGCCCAGCGTAGAGAAGTAATCTCCGGATGCAAGCTCGCCCTGTGCCATGCGCGCCGGCCCGTTACCGCTGAGCACGAGCCGAGCGGGCCCGGCAAACGCCGTCGCGCTGGAAAACGCTCGCTTCTCCGAGCGAATCAGCTCGAAGAAAGGATAAGGCAACGAGCAGCCCGACGGGTTCTTGTCCGCGCCCTCCTTACGCGCGCAATCACCAAAAGAGCTCGTGCCATTACGGCGAGGCGCCTTATGCGCGCTCCAACTCATCACCACCAGCCTTGACTGGTCGCGCACCGGCAGCGCGCGAAGCATGACGGCGTCAATCAAGCTGAAAATCGCGGTGTTGGCGCCGATGCCGAGCGCCAGCGTCAGCACCGCCACCACCGTGAAGCCCGTATTGGCGGTAAGCATGCGCCAGCCGTAGCGAAGGTCCTGAATGAGATTCGTCATGACGTCCTTTCTTGAAAGCAGTCACCCGTGCCCCAGGCGACAGCCGGAAAAGATGAAATGTCATTCCGAGCGCAGCGAGGAATCTCGCTCTGCCTCGGATGAACCAAGAAACAAGAACTCAGAGCGAGATTCCTCGCTGCGCTCGGAATGACAACCAATTCTACAGTCGTGCTAATTCGTCCCGTTTCACTAGGCACTAGGCACTTCCCTACTCATGCCGCAGCGCCACGATGGGATCAACCCGAGCGGCGCGGAGAGCGGGAATGTAGCAGGCCAGCAGCGCGACTCCCGTGAGCAGTGCCGCTACGGCCGCGAATGTTAACGGGTCGGTGGGACGCACTCCGTACAGCAGGCTCGAGAGGAATCGGGTCATGCCCATCGCTCCGGCCAAACCGCAACCGATGCCCACCAAAGTCAACGCGAAACCTTGCCCCACGACGATTCCCAGCACATTCAGCCTTTGCGCCCCGAGGGCAATGCGCACGCCGATTTCGTGCGTTCGCTGTCCGACGAAATACGAAATCACGCCGTAGATGCCTACGCTGGCAAGGAGTACGGCGACTGCGGCGAAGGCTCCCAGAAGCATCCCGGCGAAACGTTTGGCGGCGAGGGAATCGGAGATTATCTCTTCGATGGTCTCGAAGTCCCACAGGACCCGGTCATTGCTCATCTCGCCGGTCACTCGCCGAATTGCGTTCTCCAGGCCCGCAGGCGCATTCGAAGACCGCACCACGACGCCGATTCCCGGCACCGACAGCTTTAAGGGTGCATCGTCGAGCTGCATGAAGGAATGATACATCTCGGCGCGGAGCGGGTTGGCCTCATCGGAATCGAGCCCCCACTGCTTTACGTGGCCGACCACACCGACAACCTCCGCAAGCTGATCGAATCCGTTAAGATGGAGGCGTTTTCCAAGCGGGTCCTGGCCGGGAAAGAACTTCTGCGCTAACACGTCGTCAATCACAATCACGGGTGGCGAATGCTCGTTGTCCTGCTCCGAGAAGAAGCGGCCGCTCTCCAGCCGAATGCCCATCGCCTTCAAATATCCCGGCTCGACCACGTAGCTGAGCGCCCAGTTCATTTCGTTCTCGCTCTGCGGTTTTGGCTGGCCCTCGAACCAGAACTGCTCGTCGTCCTCGCCGCTCAGCGGAAATGCGGCCCAGGTGAGTGACACCGCCTGAATTCCTGGAATCGACTCGAGTTTACGATCGAGTTCGCGGCAAGCGGCGCGAACCGCCTCGGCGCTGGCTGTGTTCATCGAGGGCGGAAAACCGTAGCTGAAGGTCAGAATATTACGGGCGTCAAATCCCGGATCGACGCTCCAGATCCGCGCCAGGGTGCGAATGAGGAGGCCGGCGCCTATCAGCAACACGAAGGCCATCGCCATTTCGGCCACTACCAGGGCTCGCTGCAGGCGATGGCGTGTCCCGCTCGCGCCGCGGCCCCCTTCCTTAAGCTGCGCGTGCAAGTCAGCCCTCGAGAGCTTCAGCGCCGGCGCCAGTCCGAATAAAATCCCGGCGAGCAGCGAGATTGCCAGAGTGAAAAGCAGCGCTTGCCAGTCGACGTTGATTTCCTGGGCGCGCGGCAAAGCGTCAGGGAGCAAGGTGAGAGCGGCCCGTGTGCTCCAGGAAGCGAACAAGAGTCCAAGCCCACCGCCGATGACGGCGAGCAGCGAAGTCTCCGCCAGAAGTTGCCGCACAATTCGCCCCTGGCCGCCTCCCAGCGCCGCGCGGATGGCGAATTCCTGCGTCCGTCCAGTGGAGCGCGCCAGCAAGAGATTGGCCACGTTCACGCAGGAGATCAAGAGCACGAATCCCACCGCACCGAACAGAATCAGCAGCAACGGCCGAACCTCGCCGACGATGTGCTCTTTCAGCGGAATCAGCGTCGCGCCAAGGCCCCTGTCGGTATCGGGATAGGCTCGAGCGAGGTTTCGCGTCACCAGGGCCATGTCCGCCCTTGCCTGCACAAGCGTTACACCGGGTTTGAGCCGGGCGATGCCGTGGATTCCAAGTCCCGCGCCACGATACGAGAGCGCGCGATTGTTCCACTGGCCAATCGGAAGGTACACGTCTCGATCCAGCAGACCCGCCGATACTGTTTCCATGCGGAATGATGAGGGAATCACACCAACAACGGTGAAGCTGCGGCCATCCAGGGTTAGCGTTTTACCCACGACCTCGCGAGCCGATCCGAGCTTACGCTGCCAGAAGCCCTCGCTGACGAGCACGATGGGAGCCGCCCCAATCCGATCTTCGCCTTCGGCGAATGAGCGGCCGAGAACTGGCCTAACGCCCAGCAGGGTGAAGAAATCTGCGGTGATGTACTCCACCCGCACGCGCTCGGCTTCGCCGGCGCCCGTAAGGGTCATGTCGTTCGATCGGCAGACGGCCATGGCGCTGAAACTGTGATTGTCCTTCTGCCAATCCAGGAAATTCGGGTAGGAGATCGATCCCCGCTCGAAGTTCGGCTTGCTGGCGTGAAGTGAAATCAGCCGTTCGGCCTGGGGAAAAGGCAGCGAATTGAGGAGCACCTTGTCGACAACCGAAAACATGGCCGTGTTGGCGCCGATACCCAGCGCCAAGGTCAGCACCACGACCGCCGCAAACCCCGGCTTCCGCACCAGCGTGCGAAGGCCGAAGCGTAAATCGTTGAGAAGGGTAGTCATCGTTTTCCCATGTGCAAGCAAGTGGTTAGTGCTTAGTGCTTATTGGCTGGCACTTGTCATTCTGAGAGAAGCGAAGAATCGCCGCGGTTCCCAGCCAGAAGGCAACTGCAGAGATCCTTCGCTGCGCTCAGGATGACAGCAAAACACTCCGCGAGTTCTCGACTGGTAGGCCTCAACTCAGCACTCGGCACTAGCCACTAAGCACTGCTCTTAGCCACCATAATTAACCACGTGCTTCTTCTGCGCCTGCCATTCCCCGCTGGAGAAAATACGCGGGCCAACCTGAATAAGTCTCGGGAGCATGTTGTAGACGAGAACGGGCTCCCACCTGGTCCCGCCGCGGGTCCGAAGGCCGCTGCGATTCAATTCTTCTGCGATTTTGGAGAAAGGCATATCCTGCACGATACCGTCGAGCATCTGAATGAGGACCTGGGTTTCGGCGGGGTTCTCGACGAGGTGCAGGCAGTCGTCGCTCACGCGCAGACCATAGGGTATTTCTTCGAGGGAGCGACCGGGTTCCCGCTGGGGTTCTTCAACCTCGCGTTCCCACTCGACGGCCACGAGTTTCCAACCAGCCTCCGCCCTGAGCTTGATGTACTCCGGCTCGAGCGGCTTGCTCAAAACTTCGCGTACACGTTCCAGCTTAGCCATGGCTCCTCCTTCACGCTCAGAAAAAAACCCTCACCCGGCCCGCGCGTCTGATGAAGACGCGGTTCCCTGTTCCCTATTCCCTGTTCCCTCCCCCTAACACCCTGGCGCCCGACAGCTGACGCGTTGCGGTAGGGACGCCGGTTACCCGGCGCCCCCCGCACGGATCCGTACGGGCGCTCTTTAGCGCATACGGCTCTTCCCGCGGAGGCTTGGCGGCAAAGCGCAAACGGCTTTCCCGCACACG
>JBELAJ010000253.1:0-16244 GCA_049508935.1 Terriglobia bacterium
ATCGAGAAGATCTTCCAGGATCATCGCCTGCAACTCATCGATCTGCACGCTGACTTGGAGAAACAGGAAGCGATCCTGGAGCCTCTGGTGGAGGCCGACCAGCCGGTGGAGTCGCAAGTGGCCGCCCAGATCGATAAGGTCGCCCAGGCCCGCGCCAGCCTGGAAAAGTCGGATGCGATGATGTTGCTGGCGATCCGCCGCGTCCTCACCGTAGATCAATGGAAGAAGCTTCGGGACATGCCGGGAGTCAATACGTTTCATTACGGGCCTGAGACGATGGCCCCTACTCCACGGCCTGACGCTCCCATGCCGGCTGCCATGCCTCTACCGCGTGAGTAGGCCGGACTGGGTGATGATTCTCCATTGCGCACCATCTGATGCGCAGTCGACAAACCCCTCACTCGTCGCGCTCCGGCCGGTGCCGATGTGAGCCCCGAAGGGGCGGCCTATCACAGCCGAGACCGTTGGCCCATAGGCGTTGACGTAACGGCTCAGTTCGCGTTACGAAGCACTCACTGGCCGCTGCCAGAGGCCCGGAGGGCCGACAGAGAGTAGCCCATGGCGTAAGCCGTGGGATCGAGGAGCGGCCCCGGGTTGTGTAAGCCCCGGAGGGGCGACAGATTCCTCGGCACTGTCTCTGTCGCCCCTCCGGGGCTGCGGACATGAACGCCGTGCGGGGTCCCACGGCTTACGCCGTGGGCTACCTTCTGGCGCCGCTCCGCGGCTCCAGTAACCCTCGCGTCTTTAGGTTAACGGTGTCGGAATCGACACGTCCTCATTTTCGTTTCATCCCCGCGTTTTCCCGGCTCCCAGGTTATAATGGGCGGCTCTGACTTGTAACCATGCATTTGTGAAACATCTGCGTCGAGGCGCGCCATGAAGCTTCGAACGACCTTCGTGCTCGTATTCTGCCTCTCGCTTGCTTCCTCTCTACTCTGCCAAACGCCGGGGCAACCGCCGAGTCCCCAACTCGAGCCCGTCACGCCCCACGTGGGTATCTATCGCGAAGCGACTAACGTGGTGGTGGTCCAGCGCAACGACAAAAGCCTGCTGATTGGGTCGGGTGATGGAACGGTCTTGGCGGCGGCAAAGAAGTTGGGAATCAGTTCCATTGACTGGGTGCTCTACACCGATCATCATCGCGACCAGTGCGCCGGCGCCACCGTGCTTAAGAAGGCAGGCGCGAGGATCGCCGTGCCTGCCGGTGAAGCCGAGTTCTTCAAGAACGCCACAGCAGTCTGGGAGGGCGCTGACACCATTCTTTACGACCGCATGGATTTCCGCCCCGACCTGTTCATCCTCCGCAGTTCCGTCGTGCCCGACCGCGAACTGAGCGCAGGCGAAGTGCTTCGATGGGAAGGCCTGGACTTTAAAATTGTTCCAACCCCCGGCCCAACCGACGGGAGCGTTTCCTACCTTGTGGATATTGACGGCAAAAAAATCGCATTCACCGGCGACCTGATTTACGGCCCGGGACAGCTTTGGAACTTCTATATGTTGCAGAAGCGCTTCCCCGGAATGCGCGGGGACTATTGGGGATTTGGCGGGGCCTCGCCGGATTTGCTCAAGAGCTTGGATTTGGTCCTTTCGCATGCGCCTGACATGCTGGTTTCCGCACATGGCGTGGTCATTCGCGACCCCGCCGGCGCAGTTGCGCAGTTGAAGGAGAACCTGCATGCGGCGATGGCCAGCTACATGACGCTGGCTGCCTGGCGGCTTTATTTTTCGGGAGATTTCCACGACATTCCCGAGAACATCACTCTGCCGGACAACTCGCATCCGCCCGCGGACCTTGCCGTGCCGATGCTGCCTCCTCTGCCTTTGCCCAAGGCGCCTTCGTGGTTCCATTACGCGTCTTCGACTTCCTGGTATATACAAGCCGAGGACGGGAACATTTTCCTTCTTGATTGCGGTTACTACCCTCTGCTCGAAACCCTCGCCCGGCTGAAGAAAGAAGGAACCATCAAGGGGATCGACGGTATCTGGATCACCCATTATCATGACGACCACGATCAATCGATCAATGCCGTGCGGCGCGAGTACGGCGCGAAGTTCTACGTGCAGAAAGAACTCCAGGATGTTCTCGAGAACCCTTATGCTTACTCGATGCCCGCCTTGACGCCGGAGTGCATTCATGTGGATCATCCCCTCCAGGAAGGGGAGGTCATCAATTGGAAGGGTTACAAGCTGACGGGGTACTATTTCCCCGGGCAGACGATCTACCACGACGGACTGCTGATTGAGCACGACGGCACTCGCCTTTTCATGACCGGTGACTCGTTTGCCGACTTCGGCATCGACGACTATTGCAGCTACAACCGCAACTTCCTTGGCAAAGACGAGCCTGGCTATGAGCGATGCTTCCGGCTGCTCCTTAAGTTGAAGCCTGACTTGCTGGTTGCGTCGCACTGGGGCCCGCAACCTTATTCGGACGACTACATGCAGAAGGGGCTTAACCTGTTCACGGAACGCAGGGAACTCTTTTCCAAACTGTTTCCCTGGGACGACCCGAATTTTGGCCTGGATCCTTCCTGGATTCGCGCTTACCCGTACCGACAGTTCATCCTCCCGGGCCAACTGGTGACCATCGAGGCAAGGATCTATAACCATGGTGCGAGTCCCCGCCAAGCCTCGGCTGACCTGCGCGCTCCCACAGGATGGAGAATTCGAGAAGCAGACCCAATCACTATACCGCCGCATACCGAGGGGAAGATTCGGCTCTCGGCGGTTGCACCCACGAACCCTCTCGGCCGACGGGAAGTCCTGGGGCTCGCGGTTCATTTTGGGGACCGGAACCTTGGGGAAGTCGCGGAAGCTCTAGTAGATTACCTGCAGTGACGTTCGAAAGGATGGATCACACCATGGGATACGCACTCGTAATGCTCGCGGGGATTCTGCAAGGCGCCTTTATGCTGCCCATGAAGCCCATGAGGAAATGGGCGTGGGAGAACACTTGGTTTGTCTATTGCACCGCAGGCTATCTGGTCTTCCCCTGGCTGTTTGTGCTCTTGACCATTCCTCATCCTCTGAACGTCCTGACCACAACCTCCCTCCGCTCTCTGTTCCTGGTTGAGGTGTTTGGAATCGGATGGGGCATCGGATCACTTACATTTGGTTTAGGAGTGTCGAGGCTCGGCATGGCGCTGGGATTTACGATCATCATCGGGCTCGCGGCAACCGCGGGTGCGCTGATTCCGATGATCGTGCTTTCCCCGGAGAAGTTGACCCAGCCGCAAGGGTTGATGACGCTCGTTTCTTTGGCGCTGGTTCTGGTCGGTCTGGCTCTCGGTGCCTGGGGAGGCAAACTTCGTGCTCCAGCGAAAAAGGCCGCCGAAGGCACTGGGACCTCTGGCCTTGAGGTCCACGGCTCTTTTGGCGTCGGACTGGCAATCTGCATCGCCTCGGGACTTCTCTCTGCCTCCGCAAACCTCGGGTTCACGTTTGGGGCAGAATACCAACGCAGAGCCATCGAGCAGGGTGCGGCGCCGACAATGGCCGGCAATGCCCTCTGGGCACCGCTGACGTTGCCGCTCTTTATTTGCAGTGCCGGCTACTGTGTCTGGTTAATGAAGAAGAACCGGACAGGCGGCTTGCTCGCCTTGCAGGGGACGCGCGCTTATTGGGCTCTCGCGACTCTTATGGGATTCATGTGGATCGCCGGCTTTGCCGTTTACGCCCCTGGCGCACGGCTCCTCGGGTCTCTAGGGACCTCGGTGGGGTGGGCGGTGATGATGTCGACCATGGTGATCACCGCGAACGTCCTGGGATTCATAACCGGAGAGTGGAAAGGCGCCAGCCGCAAGGCATTTGGCTTTGCGGTCGCCGGCGTGGCCATGCTGATCCTGGCCATCTGTGTCGTGGGTTACGCGAATCGTTTGTGATCTGTGGTGCGGGCGTCCCGCCCGCTGTCGCGGGAGCGTCCCGCTCCCGCGCGCGGGCAGAGCCTGTCCTGAGCGCACCGAAGGAATGCCCGCGCCCCCGCGGGCGAGACGCCCGCGCCACGATTTTTCAGCGCGAAGGATCTCTGCAGTTGTTCGCGAATCTTTGAATCATAGGAAACTACGGAGATCCTTCGCTTTGCTCAGGATGACAACCGACGGGTTCTTTCGCGAGGTCATTATGAAACGTCTATGTTGTTTGTTCGCACTTCTTTTCTTAGCCGGGGCCGTCGCCATTGCGCAGCAGGCAAAGAAGGCATTGACCGTCGAACTGATAACCCGGCCACAAGGGCTGATGGGGCCGGGCCTGGCCCGCCTGGAATGGCGTCCCAGAAGCCGTGAGATCAGCTACCTCAAGCGCCAGGGGTTTGGCCGAGGCGCGGGCGCAGGCGGCGCCATTTACGTCTATGACGTCGCCAGCGGCAAGGAGAGCGTGCTCCTCGCGCCTCCTAGCGAAACGACCCCGGGCGAGCGACCCAACCTCGCTTCTTACCAGTGGTCGCCGAGCGGCGACGCGCTGCTCTTCGCGGGTGAAAAGGAGATCTGGATTTACAGCCTCGCGACGGCTCAGATGAAATCGCTTCTCAAAGCCTCCGCGCCCATCGAACACGCCACGCTTTCTCCCACCGGCGAACGTGTGGCATTTGTCGAGGAGAACAACCTCTTCACGCTTGATATCAAGACAGGACATCGAGAGAGGCTCACGAACGACGGCAACGACCACGTGATGAACGGCAAGTTCGATTGGGTTTATGAGGAGGAGCTTTCCAATCGCGCCACCGGCCAGGCTTACGAGTGGTCGCCCGATGGGAAGAAGATTGCCTATCTTCGTCTCGACGACGCGCCCGTGCCGCAGTACCCGCTCACACATTACTTGTCCGACCACGTGGACCTCACCGAGGAGCGCTTCCCTCAATCGGGCGACCCCAATCCCGTTCCTTCGTTCCACGTGGTTTCGCTTGAGAGCAGCAGGCCCCAAACGTTTCGCTTGAGAGCAGCAGGCCCCAAACTTGGACGGCGAGCGTGCCGAAATCCGTCGAGTACTTTGGCCCCTCGTTTTCGTGGACGCCGGACTCGAAAGCAGTCGCGTTCCTCACTTTGAATCGCGCCCAGGACAATTTGCAGGTTCATCTTTGGGATGCTGCGGCGGGGAGCGACCGCGTGCTGCTTACGGAAAAGGATGCGACCTGGATCAATTCCCTCGAGCCGCCTCGCTTCCTCGCCGACAGCCAGAGGTTCCTCTGGCTCTCGGAGCGGGACGGCTGGCTGCATCTCTACCTCTACGGCAACGACGGAACGCTCGAGAAGCAACTCACGCACGGTGACTGGATGATCGATCGGCCGACGTTTTCGAACACTCGCATGATTGGCGTGGACGAGAAGGGCGGCTGGGTTTACTTCGCGGCCACCACGCCCGATCCGCGCGAGCGCCATCTCTATCGCGTAAAGATCGCCGGCGGGGCTCCAGAGCCTCTCACGCCGCAGCCCGGCGTGCACGGACTTGACCTTTCGCCGGACGGCCAGTACCTGCTCGATCAGTTCTCTTCTCTCAACGATCCGCCGGAGACCCGGCTGCTCAAGGCGGACGGTTCACCCGTCGCAACCCTGAACAAACAGGCCGCGCATCTGGATGAATACGCGCTGGGTAAGACGGAATTGGTGGAAGTGAAAGCTTCGGACGGCGCCACGCTTTACGCGCGCCTGGTGAAGCCTCCGGACTTCGACCCGGCGAAGAAATACCCGGTCATCATCGACGTGTACGGCGGCCCGCATGTTGAGGTGATCGAGAACCGTTGGGGATTGACTTCCCTGAGCGACCACCTTTACGCGGAGCAGGGCTTCCTTGTCTGGTCGCTCGATAACCGCGGCTCCTGGGGACGAGGACATGCCTGGGAATCAAAGGTCTTCAAGAACCTCGGACACTACGAGCTTGAGGATCAGCTCGCCGGCGTTGCTTACCTGAAATCTCTGCCTTACGTCGATCCTGCCCGCATCGGAATCACAGGCTGGTCGTACGGTGGGTACATGACGCTCTACGCGCTCACTCACGCACCCGAGGTGTTCAAGTGCGGCGCGGCGGGCGGCTCCGTCACGCATTGGAAGTTCTACGACAGCATTTACACCGAGCGCTATATGCGCACCCCGCAGGAAAATCCGGAGGGGTACAAAGCCGCCTCACCTTTGGAGGTCGCAGATAAGCTGAAGGCCAAGGTATTGCTGATTCACGGCACCGACGACGACAACGTGCACTTGCAGAACACCCTGAACTTCGTGGAAGGGCTTGTCAAGGCACGCACGCCATTCGAGCTTTACATCCAGCCGGGTGAGAGGCACGGATTTGGAAGCGAATCCGCCAGGCTCTACCTCGCCCAACGGATGTTGGCATTCTTTAAACAAAACCTTTAGCGATTTTGGATTTTAGATTTGGGATTTTGGATTCGAGAGAAAAAGCCCTCTCCCTTGGGGAGAGGGTGTCGCGCGACGGCGTCTTCATCAGCCGGAGCGTGACGGGTGAGGGGTTTCTTCCGTATTGACCGAAACCGGTTTCACGCCAAGGCGCAAAGTACGCAAAGGTCGCAAAGAAGAACGCACTCTTCGCCTTGCGCCTTTGCGCGTGAGATGTTTTGCTTTTCGTCCCGCCCTCATCGCTGCTACGGGCCAGCCTGTAAGCTCTGCCTCAAGAACTCGAGCACCTTGGGGATTGCGTCCAACGAGGATTGCGCGTCCCCCTCGACGTTTCCGCCCAAGTTCTGTTCCCGTCCCGAGGTGGGGTTTACAACCCTGCCGTGCATAGTGGGGACCACTTCCGGCCGGCCCGCCCTGTGGCCCGCGTGGGCGTATTTCAAATGTTCGACTGGGTACGCGAAATGAGATTGTTTCAGCCGGGTCACCACCGAGTTCGCCATCATTGACGACGGCCATACCGCGTCGTCTTGACCCGATATCAACAGCACCGGTCCGCGAGTGTGTTCGACAGCTATCGCGGCGCTCGTCATGGCCATCGGGTTATTCAGGAATCGCGGAAACACAAACGAGAGCGGTTGTCCCCTCCACGTCCAGGCGTACGGAACATGGGTGTTGCCGCAGCAGGCCGCAATGCGCGAACTTGCCGGCACATAAGCCACCACGGCCCGAATCTGCGGGTACATTGACGCGAGTTGGAGCGCCAGCTCGGCCCCGCGAGATGTTCCCATCACGGCGATGCGGTCCGGCGCGATCTCCGGCCGGTGCATCATCCATTCGAGCGCATTGCCGAAATATTCGAGCGAAATCCCTTCCAGGAGAGGCGGCAAATTTTCATACCGGAAGTAAGCCAGGGCCAGCGCCGCATAGCCGCGAGAAGCCAACCATGCGGCTTTGCCCAGCGGCGCTCCTCCTTCGGACCCTCCCAACTCCAGCACGCCCGGATGCGGCCCGCTCGAGTTAGGCAGAAAAAGCACGCCGTGAAGCTGCCCTTCGAGCTTTATCCGCTGCACCCCGTCGGCGACCCTCTTCTGCTCGAGTTGTGCCTTCGCCACTTGCTGTCCGTCTTTCACCAGGCGGAAGTCAATGATCTGCGCGCCGAGGTTCTGCGGAGGCCGGTAGGCTGCCACGTGTTTCTCCGCCGGCTTCATGGACCAAACCAGGCCCATCGCGGAGACGCCGCGATACGAGCCGTTCACAGGAGCTTCGAGGGAGGTGTCGACCACGCCTTGTCCGTCAGCGACAAACTCCGCCTGGGAAGCCCAAGCATGGTCTTCGCCATCCACCAGTTCCGCTTGAATGGAAACGCGCTGGTTGGGCTGCAAGCCCGTGGCTCGGATCGCCGGCGATTCGTCCACCAAGGCCTGCTTGGGAATGACCTCCAGGGTTTGAGCGAAGGCCACGGCGATTCCGCTTACCCCGAGGAATGCGGCGAGAACAAGTTTTCGTATCATGAGCCTCCAAGAGAGACGCATTGAGCAGTCAAGCCGGCGCCGGCTCTCAATCCTTGCTTTGGCCTTCCTGCTCCAACACCAGCAGCCGTGCTTCGTGGTCGAGCACAATGGCGCGGATGTAGCGGCCCAGAGTTCGGATCTCTTCCTCTGACTTGGCTTGCATCTGGGCAATCAATTGGACGGATCGGGTCAGGGCTTCAAGTTGTTCGTCAATGGTCATCGTAATGTCCTCATTTAGAATAACTGGATCGGAAGTTCTGCGTCCGCCAATCGTCAGTCGACAATCGTGACCGTGCCGTTATCGCCATCCACGGTGATACGCTGTCCGCTGCGGAGACGTTCCGTTGCCAAGCCCGTCCCCAGGACGGCGGGAATGTGATACTCGCGCGCCACAATTGAGCTGTGGCTGAGGGGGCCGCCCACATCGGTGACTACGCCGGAGGCAAGCGCGAAGAGCGCGGTCCAGGCGGGTGTGGTAATCTTGGCCACCAGAATATCGCCCGGCTGCATCTCGTGAAACTCGTCGGGTCCGCGAATCACTCGGGCGATGCCGGTAACGCGGCCCGGGCTCGCGCCGATCCCTGCAATCATCTTCCCCGTCGCCTGACTCGCCCGGGCCGGCATCCAGCGGCTGAAATCAATGGCCAGGAACTTGGTGCGGTCCCTGACAGGGAGAGCGACGGGTGGAGTCGCCTTGCGCTCGGTCTCGTGTGTGGCTCGCCGCTCGGCCACCGCCCAAGCGTAGTTTTCCGGCGGACTGCCTGCGTCCAGGTCGGCGGCAACCGCCTGAACCTCATCGCGCTCCAAAAAGAATACATCATCGGGCAGCGCAATTGCGCCCGGGGCAGCTATCCGCTGACCGATTTCCCGCAGCATGCGGCGCAGGATCGGCCAGCCCAGCCCGACATCGGCGAGAGCATCCTCACGCAACGGCGCATAGCGCTGGGCGGTTCGCACCAAAGTGCGGAAGATTCGCAACCGGAGGCCCTTCAAGCGAGCCAATGTATCTTCGGTGGCGTCCTGGCGCGCCCGCTCCGCAACTGCCTGCCGCTCGTAGGGACTGCGCGCCTGCCCTGAGAGAAAGTATTTGAGAGTTTCAACCAGCGGCGCCGGGTCGTCTGCGGGGACGGGCGAGGCGAAATCCAGATCGTAGACCGCGTGGCCAAAGCGCTCCAGGTGCTGCGTGAATCGAATTACGAAATCGCGCCACTCGTTCGCATCGGGAATCGGAGCTCGGGAGGAAGTGAAGGCCTGCCGAATCTCCTTGCTCGAAGCGCTTTTCAAATACTCGGCCAGCCCCGGCAGTGTGCGCGCCCAGGAAGCCAGATCGTAGAGCGATTTCTCAGCCTGAATGGGCGCGCTATCGAACCCGAGCAGGAGGGTCAACGCCGCCGGATCGCCTTGCCGCCTGACGAAGCGGTTGTAAAAGTTCGTAAACGCAGGCTCGCTCATGAACGCGCAAGGCAGAATGCCGCTTTGGATGGTTGTGTAATGGATTGCTGCCGCCTTCACAATCTCGCGCGCGCCGGCGAGCAGATCGGTTGCCCGGGTCGCAGCCAAGTCACGCCCCGCCCACGCGGCGACGACGTTTGCGTAGTGCGGTCGCGCGTCATCGGCCCAGCGCGTTCGCGCCGAGCGCAACAGCCGAACAAAAGCCGGGAGCACTACTATCAAAGAAAAGGCGAGCTTCGCGGATTCCCAGGTGCTTAAGCCGAACTCGGCATAGGCGTAGTCGTTGATGGTCTGGAGACGGAATCGCTTTGCCAGCCCGCGATCGAACCCTATCCTTTGTACCAATGCCTGCAGTGTTTCATTCCAAATGGGCAGCGCGAGCGTGGCGAAAAGCGGTGAAAGCGGATTCGGCAGCAACTCGATCACGCTGTTTCGCGCGTACTGCCCGCCTGCGCGAGGCAGTTTCCATTCGAGCGTGGCGCGGGGCTCCGGCAGGGCAGTGATGGGACGCGCTTGGAGGATAAAGACGCGCCCGCCGCTGATCACCCATTCGATGTCCATCGGTTGCCCATAGAGATGCTCGATCTCGAGGCCGAGGCGCGCCAACTCCGAGGCTTGCTCCGGTTGCAACGCAGCCTGCCGGCGCATTCGAGCGGGCACGGGCTCGTGGCGGGTTCCTCCCGGCACGCGCACCGTCATGACTTCTTTCACGGCGATGTCTTGTGATGCGATCTCGCCCGTCTGCTTCGCGACGATGACGGTGTCCGGCGTGACTTGCGCGCCTACAATCGCCTCGCCCAAGCCCCAGGCCGCATTGATCATGATCTGGTCGCGCGCGCCGGTGAGCGGGTTGGCCGTGAAGAGGATGCCCGCAACTTCCGCCGGAACCAACTGCTGCACCACGACCGCGATGCTGACGCTTTCGGGAGGAATGCCGTGCTGCGCGCGGTAGCTGAGGGCGCGCGCCGTCCACAACGAACCCCAGCAGCGCTTGACGGCAGCGAGCACGCTCGCGCCACCGCACTCGTTGAGATAGGTTTCCATTTGGCCGGCGAAGGACATCCCCGGCAAGTCTTCCGCGGTGGCCGAGGAGCGCACTGCAACCGGCAGGTTGTCTCCCCCCAGTTCGTCATAAGACCGCTGAATCAGCGCGGCGACGTCCTCAGGCATCGTGCTTTTTTCGAAGAGCGATTGGATTTGTGCCGCGACGCGCTCGAATGTGGCTGGATCGTCACCTCTGTCATTCTGAGCCCCGACTTGTTGGGGCGAAGAATCGCCGCAGTTGGTTGTGTACTCAGCAGCGTCCAAAGAACCGCCGGGATGCTTCGCGTCGCTCAGCATGACAGAGGGAGCGGAAGGCGCATCTAACGAACCGCTCGCCCGTCCAACTGCTGATAGAATGGCTTCCTCGAGACGGTTTTCGCTAACGAATCGTCGATAGGCATGGGTAGTAATATGAAAGCCTGGCGGCACAGGCAGGCCTGCCGCCGCTATACGCGCCAGCGAAGCGCCCTTGCCGCCCACCATTTCCAGGGTTGCTTGGTGGCTGCCCAATCTGAGAATAAACGGGTTGGCTTGAGTTGAATTCATTCTTGAGGTCCCCCGCCGCTCGAGCGAGCGCAGTCTATCATACTTCTCGCGCCGCGACTTATCCGAGTTCTCATCAGAAGTCGACATCGGTTGCCGGCCCTCGCGTTTGGCGAGAAGGCAGAGAGTTTCTACGTTCCGTTCGGTTGGCATGTGCGGCTCTGCCGCACTGTCTTGCGGAAGGGTTTTGCCTTTCCGTGCTTTCGCCACCCAATTACTGGTTTTTCGGCAAGGCTGCGCCTCGCCGATTGAGGCGCAGCCTCAACCCAAGAACCTCATCTGGGGCCGCCGCCGAAAAGGCCCAGCCTTTCCGCAAAGCCGGGCGGCGGAGCCGCTCGCAGCGATGTTATACTTTCCCCGTGAACTTCTGGCGGAATCTGCGATATGGCGCGCGGGTGCTGATCAAGAATCCCGGCTTCACGTGTGTGGCGGTACTGTCGCTGGCGTTGGGAATCGGCGCCAACACTGCCATCTTTTCGTTGCTCGATGCTCTGCTGCTTCGCGACCTCCCCGTGCGCCAACCGGAGCGCCTTGTGGAGCTTTCCGTAGTTCGGCGCGGTAGCAAAATCATGTTCTCGTTTCCGATGTTTCGCGAGATTGAACGGGGGCAGAAGGTTTTTTCGGGCTTGATCGGGTGGAGTTTCGGCGCCGCGACCGATGTTGAGATCAATGGCGTGCTCTCGCAGGCCGAGGTGCGCTCGGTCACGGGAAATTACTACTCTGAGCTGGGCGCGGCGCCCCTTCTGGGACGACTGCTTGCGCCGGAAGATGTGAACCTGGCGGGCACCGGATCCTCGCCGGTGGCCGTGATTGGCTACGAGTTCTGGCAGCGTCGCTTTGGCGGGGCTGCGGACGTTGTCGGAAAACAGATGGCGATTGACGGGCAGCCCTTCACGATCATCGGCGTGTCGAGGAAGTGGTTCACCGGAATGACCGTCGGCCAGGCGCCGGATATCACCACTCCGATGAAGCCTAACGACAATCGGGCGATGCTGTGGGTGTTTATTACCGGCCGGCTCAAGGACGGCGTCACCGTCGCGCAAGCTCGAGCCCAATTGCAATCGTTCTGGCCGGAGGTGCTGCGAGCCACAGCTTCCACCGAAACCCCCGGACTGCGCCGGCAACTCTTCTTCTCGATGGGCTTGGACGTATTCCCCGCCGCCACGGGCGTGAATGCCTCATTGCGGTCCCATTTTACGCGCCCGCTCTACGTGCTGATGGGCATTGTGGGATTAATCCTGCTGGTCGCCTGCGTGAACCTGGCAAGCCTGATGCTGGCGCGCGCCGCCGCGCGCAGCCACGAAATGAGCGTGCGCGTGGCGCTGGGAGCGAATCGCTGGACGGTGGCTCGCCAAGTGTTGACTGAGAGCCTCGCGCTCTCTGCCTCGGGCGCGCTGTTGGGCCTGGTTTTCGCGTATTGGGGAAGCCGCCTGCTCGTGAGTCTTCTTACGGAGGGATATCTCACTCCGGTGATTCTTGACCTGAGGCCTGATTGGCATGTGCTCTCGCTCACGGCGTCCGTGGCTATCCTGACCGGCATCCTCTTCGGTCTCGCGCCCGCATGGCGCGCGTCACGCGAAGATCCCGCATCCGTGATTCAGCAGACTGGGCGCACCCTGGCGGGCGGCACAGGGAGGCTGGGTAAGGCGCTCATCGTCACACAGGTGGCCCTCTCGCTTGTAGTTCTGCTGGGGGCCGGCCTGCTGGTACGAAGCTTCCAGAAGTTGTGCACGGCTAACCTTGGCTTCGAAAAAGAAAGCGTGCTTCAAGTTGACCTTTATCCCCGGCCGGGCGGTTACAAGGACTTGGACGTTAGCGGTTATCACCGGCAACTGATCGACGGGATCTCCCGCCTGCCCGGCGTACGTTCTCTTGCCTTTTCGGACGTCTCCCTCAGCACCGACCGAAGTTGGCAGGATACGGCTTCAGCGATGTCAGATACCTCCGGCCCAGGCACTGGCGTGGCGACTGCCGCGGCAATGGTCTCGCCCGGATTCTTTCGCACCCTCGGCATCAGCCTGCTTCGCGGGCGTGACTTTGCTTGGAGCGATGATGAGCACCACCCGCACGTCGCCATCATCAGCAACGCTCTTGCCGGGCGCCTCTTTCCCTCGGGCGATGTGCTCGGCCAACGCCTTCGCTTCGGCTTCATGCCCGAACTTCAGAACCTTGAGGTCGTAGGCATCGCCAGCAATTCGCGACTCTTCGATCTCCACAATGCAGCCGCTCCGGTTGTGTACGTTCCCTGCTTTCAATATCCGCAATACACTCAAGAGGGCCATCTTTTTGTGCGCACCGGGGAAGCTCCTGAAGCGATGGCTAAGTCAGTAGGGCACGAAATTGAGTCGCTTGGACACGAGTATGCCGGCAGCACGAAGACGGTTGAGCAAGAGGTCAGCCAGGCGCTGGTGGAAGAGCGGGTCATTGCCGTGCTTTCGAGTTTCTTCGGAGCCTTGGCGCTCCTGCTGGCTTCGATCGGTTTGTACGGACTGATGTCCTACGCCGTTACACAGCGTACGCGTGAAATCGGAATTCGCATGACGCTGGGCGCGAGACCGGCCACGGTGCTCGGTGCCGTCCTGCGAGAAGTGCTGGTGGTGGTTCTAATGGGATTAGGTTTCGGAATTCCGTGCGCGCTGGCCGCCAGCCGCCTCCTCGCCAGTACGCTTTTTGGGCTTTCACCCCACGATGCGCCCACTCTCGCCGGCGTCGCGATTCTGCTGCTCATGGTGGCGCTGGTCGCCGGGTACCTGTCGGCGCGCCGCGCCGCGCACATCGACCCCATGACTGCGGTGCGAACGGAATGACTATAGGTTTCAGACGGTGGCAGTGCCCTCATCCGGCTGGAGAGTAGGGCTGAAAATTGGCGCTGGCTATGGTAGTCTGTGTAGAGAGGTTCGGATGGCGAGTAAGACGCTTATTACGTGCGAAGATTACGTCACACTCGAAGAACCCCAGGGCATGAGATACGAATTAAGCGAGGGGGATCTGATCGTGACGCCTTCCGCAAGCTTCTTTCACAATGATATCCGTGACTATCTCAACGCCCAGCTACGAGTCTTCACTGAAAGCCGAAGGCTTGGAAGCGTAACCGGAGAAACGGATATCAAGCTCGTTGGTGAAACTGTGCGCAGGCCCGATGTGGCTTTTTTCCGCACCGGCCGCCTGCGAGGCATCGATCTTGATCGAGTGCCCTTGCCGGTTGTCCCGGACCTCGTAATCGAGATTGTGTCCAGAACTGACAGCGCTGGCGACGTGCTTGTCAAAGTGCAGCAATACCTCGCTGCCGGAGCGAAAGCAGTCTGGCTCCTTTATCCCGGTTCGCGGCTTGCTTATCGCTACCTTCCTGACAAGCTGGAACCTCAAGTTCTCAGCGCCGCTGCCCACCATTCGCTCGAAGAACCGGAACTGCTTCCCGGATTCTCGTTGCCACTCGAGCAGATTTTTTCTCCGTCCCCAACGCAGCATTCACTGTAACACGCCTGTAACGTCCTTCGTATACGATGCTCTCGTACCCATGGCCGCCGGGCTAGGTCTTCCCGTCAGATTTGAGCAATGGATTTGTTTCGTCCCTTTCGGAAGGGGACCAGGGGGCCAGCGCTTCGCTTGGACTTCAAAGGAGAAATGTACATGCGTAAACCACGCTTAGCTTTCGCCGCTTTGATCGCCGCTGCGGCGCTTTTCAATCTGCTCTTCGAATCCGGGTGCAGTTCCAAGCCCGCGAGCGGCGCTGCTTCGGGAGCCGAGCCTACGGCAGTATTGGGCGGTGCGGGCAGCACCTTCATCGCTCCGCTCATGGCCAAATGGGCAAGTGCTTACCAGCAGGCCCACCCTGCGGTCCAGATTAATTATCGGCCCATTGGCAGCGGAGGCGGTATCGAAGAGCTGAAGCAGGGATATCTTAGTTTTAGCGCCAGCGATGCGCCGCTCAATGACGACCAACTCAAGGGCATGGTGCCAGTGATTCAAGTTCCCGTCAGCGCCGGCCCTGTCTGCGTCGTTTACAACTTGCCTCATGTCAGCGCGCCACTCAGGCTCAGCGCCAAAACCTTGAGTGACATCTATCTCGGGAACATCTACACCTGGCAGGATCCTGCCATCGCTAGAGACAACCCGGGAGTCAGCCTGCCAAAGGGAGCGATCATCGTCGTGCACCGATCGGACGGCAGCGGCACCACCAATATCTTCACATCCTATCTCTCGCAGGTCAGCAAAGATTGGGCGTGGAAATCGGGGCACGGTCTCTCTGTTACATGGCCGATCGGCTTGGGCGCCGATGGCAGCAAAGGGGTGCTGGCTATAGTCAAACAGACGCCGGGGACGATCGGCTATTTGGAGCTAAACTACGCCAAGGAGAATGGCGTGCCAGTTGCTTCGATTCAGAACCAAGCCGGCAAGTTCGTTCAACCCACGCCGGACAGCGCTGCTGCGGCAATCACCGCCTTCAGCGCAGCTTTGGCGAAGGACGCGCGTTCGCCTATCGTCGATCCTCCTGCTTCTGCACCCGATTCCTACCCGATCACCGGATTGAGCTTTATTCTCATCCCGAAGGATCGGCCGGATTCGGGCCAGCAGGCGGCCATCAAGGACTTTGTTGGATTCGCGCTTTCAACCGGCCAGGACTCCGCGCAAGAGCTTGCCTACGCAAAGTTGCCGGACGTTGTTGAAAAGCAAGGAGAGGCGCTGTTGACTCAACTGACGGCCAATGGGGAACCGCTGAAATAGAGGCAAGTCTAGAGCTAAGGGTTGCGCAGCCTCGGATGGCTGGCCAGGCTCCGGGGGCGCGGGTCTTTCGTCGTGCGTGACGATTTCAGAGCGCTGCCGCAGGGGCCGGCGAATATGAATTGGGTCCTTATGAAGACAACAACTGGTCGATACGGGTCAGGCGCAGCAATTCCAGAACGCGGGATGTCATATTAACAAATTCCAATATGCAGAGGCCCTGTTTGAGTGCGGTGACCTTAAGAGCAACAAAGGCTCCGAGGCCGGAGCTGTCTACAAAATGGACATCGCTAAGATCGATCACGATGCGGCCGCCCTGCGCGATGAGAGACTTAACAGCACCTTTCAGTTCACCTGCGTTCTCCGCCGTCACTCGCCCATGGCACTTGACCGTCGTGACTTTATTCCCTGCTTGATCGTCGGGTGACTTTTCAATTTCAAAGTGGAAAGACGGCGTCTCTGCCATGGTTTCGTAATCTCCTTTGAGGGCGCGAAACTCGCCGCCCTATCGAGCTATGCTGCGGAACGCCCAGAAGAGTGAAGCGGACAAAATAATGGACGCAGGCAGGGTCAGCACCCAGGCCATGGCAAGGTTACGAACCGTGCTCCACTGAAGTCCGGTGTGGTT
>JBELAJ010000254.1:0-11394 GCA_049508935.1 Terriglobia bacterium
AGCTGCAGCCAAACCTTTGCCCAGTGAACTGACTACACCACCGGTGACGAAGATGTACTTTGCACCCATGATCCTCCTTGGCAATGTCTAGTGGGCTGGAGGTTTTGCGACCTGTGCTTTATAAATCCGCTTGCGTCTTTCAGTCTTTGAATACGTAGCCAGGTCGTTTGTACCGAATTGGACGTTTTCGGAAGGAATCGGTACGGTCAATTATCCGGGTGGTGAGGTGGTTTGTCAATCACAAATTCCCGGTTCTTTCACATCTTTGCTGGAACTTCCCAAACCAGGGTGGAGGGCGCGCCGCCGCTCCTTGTAGCAACGGGCACTGTCCTAATTTAGACGTAGCGCCGACCTTTAGAGCCTGCCCTGAGCAGAGCGAAGGGTCGGCAAATGCTGGCCTAAAGGCCAGCGCTACACCGAAACTAGGACACTACCCAGCAACGGACTATTCGGACGGCAAGTTGGAACTGTGCTAAAATGAATCAATGCTTCAAGAAGGGCTGCAAGCCTAGGGGTAGGCCGGGAGCGCGCCTCCCATTTGCTTGCCAGGGGAGGGGCCGCGAGGATGAAAGCACTATCGACGCACCGAGTTTCCCAACTCTGGATACTCAGCCTTGTCGTGGGAAGCACGCTGGGCATTGCCGCAATGAACGCGGCTGCGGCGCAGAGCACCCAACAGCCGGATGCGACGCCTCCACCAGCGGCTGATAAGCAAGGCGCACCGAAATCGACTGGCGGCCCTGAATCGAATCCAATTACCGTCCGCAAGCCCGATATCCATGTTGCGCCTTTTCTGGTGGACGTAAATTTGGTGGTGGTCAATGTGACCGTTACCGATCCGTTCGACCGGATCGTTACCGGTCTCGAGCAGAACAACTTTCAGGTCTTCGATGAGAAAGTTGTACAGAAGATCGCCTCCTTTTCTACGGAAGACGCCCCCATTTCAGTCGGCTTGATTTTTGACAGCAGCGGCTCGATGAGTGACAAGATTCAAAAATCCAAGGAAGCAGCCTTGCAGTTTTTCAAAACATCTAACCCTCAGGATGAGTTCATGCTCATCAACTTTAGCGACCGTCCTAACCTGATCACGGGCTTCACCTCGAAGTTCGAGAACATACAGGACCGGTTGCTATTTGTGAAAGCGGGCGGCAGAACTGCCTTGCTCGATGCCATCTACCTGGGGCTGAGCGAAATGAAGAAAGCCACAACCAACCGGCGAGCCTTGCTGGTAATCTCGGACGGCGGCGACAATCACAGCCGGTATACGGAGAATGACATCAAGCGCGCAGTGCGAGAGTCCGACGTGCAGATCTATGCGGTCGGTATATTCGAGCCGCTATCCTCTCGTGCGCGTACGCCGGAGGAAGCAGGCGGACCGGGCCTGCTCGCCGATTTGGCGGAGGTATCGGGAGGCCGGATGTTCAGTGTCGAGGATGCGAACGAGCTACCCGACATTGCTGAGAAAATTTCCATTGAGCTAAGGAACCAGTATGTGATCGGGTATCACCCCTCGAACCTTGTTCGCGATGGTCGCTGGAGGCGAATCAAGGTGAAGCTCGATCCTCCCCGGGGGTTACCCCCGCTTCAGGTTTACGCGCGCACTGGCTACTATGCACCCACACAATAGTATGAACTTCAGGATCAGAAAGACGTTTCGCGGTTTAGCCCCCCTTTGCCTGGCCCTCACTTTCTCGAACTGCCTTCTCGCTCAAGCCCCTCAGCCAGCCAATCCGCAGACTCCGCCGGCTGAAAAGAAAGGCCGCGAATACACCATTAATGTTGATGTAAACCTCGTGGTCCTTCACGCCACCGTCGTGGACAAGAAGGGGCGAATGGTCAATGATCTCAAGTCCGAGGACTTCCGAGTGTACGAGGATGGCGCGCTGCAGAAGCTCTCGGTGTTCAGCCACGCCGACATCCCCGTGACCATGGGCATTGTGATCGACGACAGCGGCAGCATGCGTGAAAAACGCCAGGCGGTAAACGCCGCTGCCTTGACCTTCGTGAAGACCTCCAATCCTCAGGATCAGGCCTTCGTGGTCAATTTCAATGATGTCTATTACCTCGACACTCCGGGAGATTTTGCCAGCAATATCGAGGATCTGAAGAGCGCTTTGGACAAGATCGATTCCAGAGGGGGAACGGCGCTTTACGATGCCGTCTACGCTTCACTTGACCACGTTAAGCTTGGCAATCGCGATAAGAAGACCTTGCTGGTCATTACGGACGGTGAAGATAACGCCAGCCGTTACACGTTCGACGAACTATTGCGCTACGCGCAGAAATCCGATGCCGTCATCTATACGATTGGCCTTCTGGGGTCGGAAGAGCCCGGAGGCCTGTTCAAAATCCACGGCGGTAGCGCACATCGGGCGCAGAAAATACTCGAAAAGCTCGCTGAAGTCTCGGGGGGAGAAGCCTACTTTCCGAAATCTCTCGATGACGTTCAGAGCACCTGCGAACAGATCGCGCACGACATTCGCAACCAGTACACTCTGGCGTACTATCCCACCAACGCCAGAAAAGACGGGACTTTCCGCAATGTTCGCGTCGATGCCTTCGCCAGTGGCAATCACTCGAAGCTGGCCGTCCGCACCCGTCCCGGTTACTATGCCCCAAAGCTGAGTGCCACGACAGCCGCCGCCAGTGGCCAGTAGCGTTCGACGGTGGTGAGGCAGCACATCGACACACTTTCTGGCGATTTGTTCCAGAAACTTCTTCGAAACTGCGTCGTTCCGAGCGCAGCGAGGAATCCCGCTTTGCTTCGAGTCGCACCGTGCAACGAGCCACGGCGAGATTCCTCGCTGCGCTCGAAATGACGGTGCACTTCTACTTCGCTTTAAAACTTGCTGTCAGCTTCATATCACCCCACTGAATCGCAATCATGCCGCCTGCGCCCGATTTCGTGAGGTTAATCGTGACCGTCTCGGCAGAGTTCGAAGCCTTGCTTTCCTTGAGCGGTGCGGAAGCCAGATCCTGCGCAGCGTCGTGGTCCGTTCCCCATTGCCCGTGCTGCTTGTTGAACACCAACTTCCAAGTATCGCCCTCTGCCTTCTCCACCCAAAGGCTGTACTCTCCGCTCGGCACCGTCGTGTCGCCAAACTCGAGATCAGCCGCAGTCGAAAATGTGGTGGACTTGTCGGCTCCGAGCCGCCAGAAATCCCCTGGTTTCAACTGGTCGAGCAACTCGGATACCTTTCGTCCCTTCAGCGAAGGACGTCCGTATTCCACGGAGACCATCTTGCCGCCAACGCTGATCTGCGTTGTTGCACGCGGATTGCGTTGTGCAAGTGCGCTCTCCACCGTAATTGCGAGCAATCCCAGTGCCAGAACCCCCATGAGAAGTTTTCTCATTTTCCCTCCTTGGTTTTTTGGATCTTCGCGCCATTATACAGCGAGCGGTCCCGCCCCGTCAGAATTATTGGTAGCACAGGGACTCCTGCCTGTGCTCCGCGACCAGGGGAGTGGCTGTGCTACGTCCCCACGACCACGAGCACAGCCAAGAGTGGCTGTGCTACTTGCCCAGGTCTTGAAGGAAGTCTGACAACTCGGCAGGAAGTGGCGCCGACAAGCTCACCGCATGGAGCAAGCGCGGATGCTCGAACTCCAGGGACCCTGCATGAAGAAAGGTGCGCCAAAGCGTCGGCGATTCGCGACCTCTAACACGCAGCTTGCCCGGCGCCCCGTAAGTTGTGTCGCCGACAATGGGGTGTCCGGCGGCTGCGAAGTGCACGCGGATCTGGTGTGTTCTGCCGGTTTCGGGGTGTGCCGCAAGCAGTGTGAAATCAGGGAATCGCCGCAGCACTTCGTATCGGGTCAGCGCCGCGCGCGGTCGTAGTCCCCCAACTTTCATGCGTGTACGCCGCACCGGATCGCGTCCCACGGGCTTCGAGATTTGGCCCTGGTCGCTTGTGACCTTCCCGTGAACCAGAAGAGTGTAGGTCTTGTGGACAGTGCGCGCTTTGAACTGCTCTGCCAGTCGCCGGTGGGCGGCATCGTTCTTTGCGACGACGACCAACCCCGAGGTCATCTTATCGAGACGATGCACGATGCCCGGACGGGACACGTCGCCGCCCGAAGACAGGGTCCCAACGTGATATAGCAACGCATTAACCAGGGTGCCTGATTTTACGCCAGCGCCGACGTGCACAACCATTCCTGCGGGCTTGTTTACTACGAGCAGATCCTCATCCTCGAAGACAATGGAAAGAGGCAAGGCTTCCGGCGTGGCCGCCAATTCCTGGCGTTCCGCGCGCACCGAAATGAGATCGCCGGCTTGGACCGTTTCCCCGCCCTTGCGGGCCGGGCGCCCGCAAACGTGGACTAATCCGGAGCGAATCAGCCGCTGTATCTGACTGCGGCTCCAATCAGGCATTTGCCGGGTGAGAAAAATGTCCAGGCGTTCGCCCGTATCAGAAACTCGAAACTCGAGATCTAAATTTGATCGCAGGTCGGTCATGGGTCGAGCTTGGAAACTGGAAAATAGAAAATGGAAAATGGGAAAATCGTTGGTTTGGGGTTTCCAATATTACCTCTCGGATTTGGATTTTCCAGTTTCCATCTTCCAGTTTCCATTTTCCAATTTTAGCTTTAGTCCAGGAAAAGCAACTCAAACACGAGGCACCCTGCCCCGACGACAATGGAAGCGTCAGCCAGATTGAAGGTGTACCAGTGATACGCTCTGTAGTAAACGTCGACAAAATCCACAACTCGGCCGAATCGGATACGGTCGAAGAGATTTGAAAGCGCCCCGCCGAGAATCAGAGCAAGCCCCACGCCCGCCACCTGACGAAGCTGCTGATTCCGCCAGACGACGCCGACGACCATGGCCAGCAGCAAGCTTGAGACGACAATGAGCAGCACGGTTTTCCAAGCCGATGGCGATTCCGAGAACAAACCGAAGGCAGCGCCCGCATTCTTGGCGTGAACGAGGTTGAGAAAGTGTGGGACCACAGGCACCGTGGTGTGTTCGGGAATTGAGGCTTCGACTGCGGCTTTGGTCACTTGGTCCGCAACGAATATTGCGACGGCGATAACCGCCCAAAGCAGGCGTGAGAAGCGCTTGACTCGAGTTGACATAAATCAGTCTTCAGTCGTCAGTTTTCAGTTTTCAGTCCATCCTAGTCCGTCGTCGACTGAACAGACATGAGCAGTGAATACAGAAACCGGACCAGCGTCGAGTTAAGATCGCGAACTGAGAACCGACCACTGACGACTGACTACTGACTACTGCTTTCAATTTCACGCAGCGCCTGCGAGCACCTCTCGCACACCGTCGGGTAGCGGCTGTCTTTACCTACTTGTTCGGAATAATTCCAGCACCGTTCGCATTTGTTGCCCAGGGCATTTTCGATCTTGATCTTGAGTCCCGGGATTTCGGTTTCCAGCGCGTCTGCCACACGGCTGGCGCAGAGCTCGACCTGCGAAACAATGAAGATCGTGGGAAGCGCCTTTTCATATTCCTCGAGCAGACTCTTAAGCTCGCCCTCCGCCGAGAGGCAAATCCTCGCCTCCAGCGAGCCGCCGATGAACTTCTCTTGCCGCGCCACTTCGAGCGCCTTGAGGACCGCATTGCGAACTTCGATCAAGCGCGGCCACTTTTCCAGGCGCTCGGAATACTCGGGCGGAACTTGCGCGCGCAGTTCTCCGGGCCGGAGAAACCGGGTGAGATGCACGCTCTTTTCCCGCCCTTCAACTCCAGGAAGATTCGTCCAGACTTCGTCGGCCGTAAACGGCATCAGAGGAGCCACGGCCCGAACCAAGGCCTCCGCAATGTAACAAATCGCTGTCTGCGCCGAGCGCCGCCGCGTGGACTGGGCAGGCGCGGTATAGAGGCGGTCTTTGAGGATATCAAAGTAAAAGGCGCTCAGGTCGACGGTGGCAAAATCGTAAATTGCCCGATACACCTTGTGGAAAGCGTACTCCCCATAGGCGGCCTGGACTCGCTCCAGCAATTCCGCCGTCCGTACCAGCGCCCAGGCATCCAACTCTTCGAGCTGAGAGTTCTTCACGGAGTCTTTCTGCGGGTCGAAGTCATAAAGATTGCTCAAACAATATCGAAACGTATTGCGCAATTTACGGTAGGCCTCGGAAAGCCGGGCAAGCATGTCGGGCGAGATGGTAACGTCCTCACCAAACTCCACTGAGGCCACCCACAACCGCAGGATTTCAGCTCCATGTGTCTTGATGACTTCATTGGGGTCAATCACGTTGCCCAGCGACTTGGACATGGCCCGGCGCTCGGCGTCGAGAACCCAGCCGTGAGTGAGGACGGCGCGATACGGCGCCATACCGTGGGTGCCCAGGGCAACCAGGAGCGAACTGTGAAACCAGCCGCGGTATTGGTCCCCGGCTTCGAGATAAACGTCCGCGGGCCAGGGAAGGTCCGGGCGATGGCCGAGCACCACGTAATGGCTGGAGCCGGAATCAAACCAGACATCCAGGATATCCGTCTCCTTTCGCAGTCGCGTGCCGCCGCACTCCGGACACTTGGCCCCCTGCGGCAGAAGTTCCTCCACGCCGTGAGCGTACCAGGCGTCTGCGCCTTCTTTTCGGAACAACTCCACCGCGTGCTCCGCCAACTTCGGATCCAGCAAGGGCTTCTTGCAGGTCTCGCAGTGGAAGACGGTAATGGGGACTCCCCACATGCGCTGCCGGGAGATGCACCAGTCCGGGCGCTCGGCAATCATGTTGGCGATGCGCTCTTCGCCCCAAGTCGGCAACCAATGCACCTTCTTGATCTCTTCAAGAGCCTTCTCACGCAATTCTCGGTGGTCGATATTGATGAACCATTGCTCGTTGGCGCGGAAAATCACGGGGTTGTGACACCGCCAGCAATGCGGATAGGCGTGACTCAGCCACCCTGCCGGCCCCACCAGCATCTCCCGACTCTTGAGCAACTCTACGATCGGCTCGTTGGCGTCGAAGACCTTCTTGCCCAGATACTCCGGAAGGCCTTCGGTGAATTCTCCTCCGTCCCCAACCGGGCAGTAAGTGTCCAGGCCGTACTGCACACCCGTGAGGTAGTCCTCTCGCCCGTGGCCGGGAGCGGTGTGGACACATCCGGTTCCGTCTTCCGCCGTCACGTAATTCGCCAGCACACCCAGGATCTTACGGTCCAGAAACGGGTGCTGCATTTCAAGGCGATCCAGCCTGCGGCCGGGAATTGTGGCCAGGATTTTGGTGGCGTCAAGGCCCGTCTCCTGCATCACCGCCTCATGCCGCCGGCTTTCTACCAGGTACGCGTCACCGCCATCTTCCGCCACCGCCACGTACTCAAACTCGGGGTGAAACGCCACCGCCATGCTGGCAGGAAGCGTCCACGGCGTGGTGGTCCAGATGATGACGTAGAGCTTGCGGCCCGCGAGTGCCGGGTCCAGGCTCGCCGGATCCGTCAGTACGGGGTAGCGCACATAGATCGAGCGGCTGCGGTGGTCTTCGTACTCCACCTCAGCCTCCGCCAACGCGGTCTTGCAGGAGATACACCAGTACACGGGTTTCTTGCCGCGGTAGACATAGCCACCCCCCAGAAACTTCAGGAAGGCCTCGGCAATTTCCGCCTCATACTCGAAATTCATAGTGAGATAGGGGTTGCCCCAATCTCCAAAGACTCCCAGTCGCATAAAGTCCTGTCGCTGAAGATCAACGTATTTCGCGGCGTAGCGTCGGCAAGTCTGCCGGATTTCCACCACACTCATCTGCGCCTTCCGTCCTCCAAGCTCTTTGTCGACGTATATTTCGATCGGCAACCCGTGGCAATCCCAGCCCGGGACGAAAGGGGCGTTAAATCCCTCCAGAGTCTTTGACTTGACAATGAAATCCTTCAGAATCTTATTGAGCGCCGTCCCCAGGTGAATGCGGCCGTTGGCATAGGGCGGCCCATCGTGCAAAGTGAAGATTGGCGCATCCTTCCGGGCGCCTCGAATCTGACCGTATAGATCGACTTTCGCCCACTCGGCCAGCCACCTGGGCTCATTTTGAGGGAGGTTGGCCTTCATCGAAAAATGAGTTCGGGGGAGATTAAGTGTGTGCTTCAGATCGAGCGTCTTCTGCATTCGTCCTCCGCTGAGTGAGTCAGCGAGTATTATAGAGAACGTGTAAAGAGAGTGTCTAGCTGAGATGCAACTTCGAACGGCTTTCATGCGTTAACTACTTTGGCGTAGCGGCGGCTTTACGCCGCCGTACGGCGAGGTAAACTCGCCGCTACAAATTCAAGCTGAAACGCTACCGAGCCCGCATCTGCTGAGTTGACATAAGTCAGGCTGTGGTAGAATGGATTTGAGAAGAAAACAAAGGAATAATTGATTTCAGATGCAACTTCAGAGGGCCGACAGCCATCATTAGACTAGGGACAGGAGAAGTGCTGTAGAGTTTTTCGATAACGCCCAGGGGACACGACATGAGTGTGACGGCAACGAGCGATACCCAGGTCGGCGCCAGCGCCGGAGGCAACCCTCCCGCGGCCGCCAACAACCCGGAACCCGAGTATCGCCTCACCTTTGTGGATTCCGCGCTTCCGCCGGTTTCTCTCTTCCGGCAGATCTGGCAGTTGCTCCACGAACCAAAGACTACTGTTCCGAAAGAGTACTACCGCGGAAAGGTCACTTTGCCGGCCACGGACTTGCGTCCCTGGTTTCTGGATCTCCCCAGCCAGCTCAAGTCGCTCTTTGAGAAGCCGAAGAACAACATTTCGAGCGAATATTACCGTGGCGAAATGGATCTGCCCGCCACGGATATGCGCCCCTGGATTCTGGATATCCCCAACCAAATAAGGGCGCTCTTCGAGAAACCAAAGCCCCCCTCGATCCCGATTACCTCCCAGCCCGTTGACGTGCCCAATATGTGGCAGGACTATCAGCCCCAGTCGGGCTCGTGGATGAATTCCCTGCTGGTCCACTTGGTGGGAGTTGCGGTCATCATGCTGCCGTTTCTGATCTCCAGGATGAGACAGCCGGCCAAAGTGTCAGCGAAGAGTGAAGTGATAGACATTTCGCCCTACTTGGCCGAAATCGAGGCGGCGGGCAAGAGGGCTGGCGGTGGGGGGGGCGGCGGCGACCGCTCACCGACACCGGCCTCAAAGGGCGCAGTACCCAGGTTTGCCAGGACGCAAATCACCCCTCCTCTGGCGGTCATTCGAAATCCTCACCCCATTTTACAGGTCGAGCCTACCTTGCTCGGTCCGCCCGAGTTGAAACTCCCTCAGATGGCTTCCAATTTGCCTAACTGGGGTGACCCTCAAGGTGTTGCAGGCCCGCCTTCCAACGGACCTGGAACGGGTGGCGGCATCGGTTCCGGTGAAGGCACCGGCATCGGGTCCGGCAAAGGCGGCGGCTTAGGCCCTGGAGAGGGCGGCGGAACCGGCGGCGGGATCTATAGTGTTGGCGGCGGTGTCAGCGCCCCTATTCCCATCTTTAAGCCCGAACCCCCGTACTCCGAGGAAGCTCGGAAGGCCAAATATCAGGGCACTGTGGTCCTGATGATTGTCGTGGACGCCCAAGGCAACGTTACCGACTGTAAGGTGGTGAGGCCCCTCGGCCTGGGGCTCGATGAAAAGGCTACGGAAACTGTTCGGACCTGGAAATTCAAGCCCGCTATGCGTAACGCCACTCCAGTTCCAGTGCGAGTGATCGTCGAAGTCAGCTTCCGCTTGTTCTGAAGGACAGTTGATAGTCAACCGTTGACAGTCGACAGCTTGAGGAGCGGATTACTGTCGCGGTTGACATTCAACGGTCAGAGCAGAGTAAATTGAACCTCCTCCCATCTCATGTGCCTCACGCCATCACGGCCTCAACAATGGACTCAAATCTCTGGCTATGGTAATGTAAATCATTGATCCTGGGAGGTCGTCTAACGGTAGGACTGCAGACTCTGGATCTGCGTATCGGGGTTCGAATCCCTGCCTCCCAGCCAGTATTCATGCTGCTTCCGTAATGTTCGCTCTTTGAGAGGCAACCTCATGTCAACACAGTGTCAACAGTTTGCAGGCGGGTCCGCCAGAGGGGTCGGCATTGTCGAGGGGCTCAACTCTTGACACTTATGCCAGAATAGCTGCCACGCAAGGGGAACTCTAAACCGAAAGGGGACAACGAATGGGGTGGGTTGTAGACTGCACGGCTTAGTCAGGCCGCTTGCAATTGGTTGGACTGTCCGTTCCGCTCCATGTCGCGAAGCGTTCGGCGGGCGTCGCGACGGGGATTTCCGACTTCGATGCGAAGGGGCAAGGCGCGCGCCGCTCGCCTTCGCGGCGCCCCTCGTCACGCGGACTCCTCGCCCTCTTGCGGCGCGACTGTCGGGGCACGCGACTCCGCTTCTTTCACAACTTGCTCATGTTCCTTTCGGAACTCATCGATAAGTTCTTGGAGGGGGTCGTTTTCGAGTGTGAATTGCTTTTCTTCGTCACTCATCGTTGCAAGTACAGCGGCCGGATCATATCTTCACCATCGCGTTGTTCCTTCGGATTGGGGAGCAGTTTCGGCTTGTCATCCCCGTAAACAACGTGAATCTTTACCACTGGACTCCCCTCGGGGCCAGTGAGTTCGTCGACCGCGTCTCCTCTCGCAAACCTTTCAAGCTCAGTGCTCACATGCATGAGGCGGGCCAGGTCCGAGGGCGTCAAGTCTTGTTTGCCGGTCTGAACCTTGGCCAGGAGCTCCTCCATGCCTTTGATAAGAATGCCCTGGCCCAGAACCGCGATCTTGGCGTGCCGTTTGTGCATGTCCAGGCGCTCCCTTTCGCATTGCAGGCGCATCTGGTCGTACATGTAATCATCGTAGTCCGTGCACCTGTCCACCCCGCGCCATCGCGATGACCAGTGCTGCAACTGGCGCAGGTTCGACGTGGTGTTGGCGACTGCCGCCAGCTTGCGGAGTGACCGCTCTTTACCGGCGTCCCGGTAGAGGCAGAAGTGCCTGTAAGCCTTTGAGGATTCACCAGGTTGCCGATCCCACTCGTGTTTCTCTTCGTTGCTCATCGCTGTAAATACTCCGCTGCCCAGAATTCCAGGGCTTGCCAGCGATTCGTTTGGCCGATGTCGCCGGCCTTGACCATCTTCTGAACCGCCTCCCGAATGACCGCGGCTGCTCCCTTCGGAACCCAGGCGGTACCAAGTAGGTCTTTGAGATGCACCCGTTCGGTGTCGTCGACCAACACCCCGGCAGCTTGGAGGGCAAGGTCGGCCATCTTCCCGATGATGTCGGCAACCACCCGCACGTCGTATTCCTCGCGGATCTTCCGCACAGCCTTTTCAAGCGGCGCGTAGTCCGAATCCGCCGCGATCTAACGGGTGTTCACCATTGAGTTGGAGTGACGCTTTACGTGCAAGTTGCTGCAAGCTAACGAGGTTTGCGACGCTCGGGCAGTTTTTTGCGCGTGACTACAACAATCTTCCGGTGCGGC
>JBELAJ010000255.1:0-11394 GCA_049508935.1 Terriglobia bacterium
GGAAGATCGGGCCCCAAATGGGCATATCTTTGGAACCGTGCGCGGATAGCTCCGTCCCGCTCTCGAGGACGTGCATGATCTGGAGGTCGGGGAATTTGCCATCGTTGTTCTTGGCGAGCAGCGTAAGGTCGGCGGGCGGGGTTTTGAGCGCCGGGGCGGCCGGGCCGTTGCCTTTCCCCGCGGTACCGTGACAGGTGGCGCAGTGAGTTCGATACAACTGCTCCCCTTGGACCATAGTCGTCGGGCGTACTGGAACCTTCTTGATTTCAACGTTCGGTCGCGCTTGATCCTGCGCCCGGGACGTGCCCGCAAACGCCGCCGCAAGACACGGCACCAGCAAAATTACGAGGCAGGTCTTGCCTCGTTGAACCGCGGTTATGTCGATCACTTTTTCCTCCGCGCGGCGCGCCAAAAAGTGGAGCGGCGCACTTGATATCGGTGGTGCGCGCACCGCCGTATCAACACGATGTCAGAACTCGAAGCGCAATGCGAGCTGCCCCGTGCGATTTCCACCCTGTCCTTGGGGCAGGGCGGCATCCAATACCCCGAAGGTGCTGGGGTTGCCAATGTTTAAAGCCGGCGGCGCAAAGTTTGTGTGATTGAGGACATTGGTAAAGGTAGCCTCGAAGCGCAAGCGAAAACGTTCCCCGATGAGAAACTGCTTGGCGAGACCCGTATCCACGTCGATCATACCGGGCCCCCGCAAAATCCCGACACCGCAATTCCCAAACCGTCCGGCGTTGGTGGGCGGCAGGGCGAACGCGTTCAGGTTGAAGAGATTTTGAGTTGTCTGGTTAGCATATGGGTCGCCTACGCAGTCCGGCCGCGCAATGGCCCCGCCGGTGTTGCGCTCGATCATATCGGTGTTCGATTGATCGTCGGCCGCCGGCATCGTGGGCGTCAGCCATTGGCCGGTTTGTAACGTCGTCACCGTGCTGAGATTCCAGCCTCCGATCACTGGATTCAGGAAGTGAGGCCCGGCGAAAGTTTTTCCCATTCCGAACGGCAATTGGTAGGTGCCCGTGAGCATGAACCGTTGGCGCGGCATCCCCACCACGTTGCCGCGGTCGTAGTTCATGTTATAAGCATTGGCCATTTCCACGGCGTAGGGCTCCTCGCTCGCGTAGGCGGTTGGAGCATCAGTGCCTTGGGCGTTGCTGATATTTTTCGCCCACGTGTAGTTCGCCTGGAACGCGATCCCATGCCCCACTCTATGGGTCAATTCCGCGATACCCGCCTCATAGTTTTGGTTGCCGATACTTTCCGACTCCATCAACAGGAGCCAGTTCTGGAAAGGCGCACGGGGATCGACGACTGAGTATCCGTTGTTCGGAATGGTGTAGGGGGTGGTGCTCGCCGGAATCTGGTTCCGGTCTATGGTCATGGGAAGATGGTAGGCGCCTTGGCCAGTGTAGCTCAACCGAAGCACCGTGTTGGGTGTCAGTTCCCGTTCCAAAGTCAAGTTCCATTGCGCTGACGAAGGATCCTTCCAGTGCGGATTGTTTGCCTCCTCGAAATCGCCGCCGCCTAAAGTTGCCGCCGCGTTCGGAGGGGACGTATCCGGAAACTGGAACGACGCAACACCGTTCCTGACAGAATTGTTGTAGGTGAGTAGATCCGAGAGGGCGATGATGCCGCTGTTGAAAGACATGGGGCCAAGAGTCGTCATGGTGTAGATGCCGAAGCCGGTGCGAATGACCGTCTTGTTGTTGTTGAAGGGCCGCCATGCGAAGCTTACGCGCGGGTCAAAATCGTGCCAATTCCAATCCCGAAGGCCTTGAGGAATCCCCGCCTGGCTCGCCGTCTCGATGTTCGAACACGGCAGCAACGCGGTCTTATCCGCAAGCCCGCAGGCGTTGAATCCTTGCAGAAATCCCGTGTAGATCTGCTGGTAGGTCGAATTGTTGGCGATAAAGGGATAGAATTTGTTCGGGACGACCACGGTCACGTTGTTTCCCGACGTCAGATAGGTAGCTATATCGCCATTGGTTTCCTGAAACGGCGGAAGCAATTCCCACCGTAATCCGAAATTGACCGTGAGATGACTGTTCACCTGCCATTCGTCCTGACCGTATACGCCCCATTGGGTGGTCAGTGCATTCATTTGGGGGCCAGTGACCGCGAAGTAAGAGGGGTTCGGCATGCCCAGCAGAAAATCGCCGATGGAGTAGCCGGTGAGTGAACCGCTGAAGGTGAAGGAGCCAAAGTCGTCGGACGGGAGGTAATACATGAGGGCGTTGAAACGCTCTCTGCGGACATCGAGTCCGAATCGAAGCGTATGCTTGCCCAGAATCTTCGTCACGTTGTCGGTGAATTGGGTGTTCCCCGAAATGGTTGGTCCAACCCGGTCCTGCCCGATCGAGGTGACCGTGCCGTCGGCCCAGTTGAAGGTCGGGAAGGCATCAGCCGCGGGATGCGAGGCAATGCCTACCGGATGATCGAAGATTAGCCCGAGTTGAGAAATGGCCGTGGCCCCCTCGATGGGGAAAGTGTCATTCTCGTTGTAATTGGTGAACCCGAAACGGAATTCGTTCATCAGCGTCGGGGTAATCGAATAGTTGTAGGACGCTACCAGACTACGATTCTTCTCATTCGCTCCGTTATTGGGCAGAAAATTGTTGGCCGGAGCGATAACTCCAGCGTCGTTGTACTCGGTATAGTACGCGTTCTTGAAACTGTAGCGCACGTAGAGCTGCTGCTTGGAGTTGAAGTTGTGATCGATCCGTATATCAAAGCCGTTGGAATTCGAGGGGATCGGCACCAAGGTCTGATAGTTGTAGGAGGGGTTCAAGACACCCAGGTTGGCGTTCGGCAGCGGGTAGTAGTTCAGCAGGGCCTGAGCGACGGGATTGATGCAAGCCGGGCAGGATCCGGTCGGGATCGTGTTGTTGGGGAACCCTGTGCCCGTGTAGGGATTGATCACCGCGCCCAGTCCTAACGCCTGCACCAAGCCGTTCAAGTTGCCGCTTCTTTCCGCCGCCGTCGGGACGAGAAGCTGCTCGGGATCGGATTGGGTCTTGCGATTTCCCTCGTAATCGACGAAGAAAAACGTTCTGTCCTTTCCGTTGTACAGTTTGGGGATGGTAACAGGCCCGCCCAAACTGCCGCCGAACGTGTTAAAGGTCCGGGGAGCCTTGACGTTGAAATTCAGAACGGCGGCGTCCAGACCGCTGTCCTGAAAATATTCAAACGCACTGCCGTGCAATTGATTGGTTCCGCTCTTGGTGACGAAGGTTACGTCGCCGATCTGGGCGAACTCCGCGTTGTTGTTGAACGCCGTGACTTTCATCTCGGCGATGTTTTCCAGGGATGGGTAGGCGTCCTGCAGCGCGCCGTTGAAACGCACGCTGGCGGTCGAAATTCCATCCACCGAGAAGCCAGTCTGCGCCGACGTCGCGCCCCCGACCGCGATATTCCCTTGCGAGTCTCTTGTTACCTCGGGAGATACGGCGAGAGCCGCCAGAGGACTGCTCGACACTGACCGGGAGTTGATCGGCAGCTGGGTGATGTCGTTATTGCTCTCCGTGTGGGACAACGTGCCATTTTCAGTGTTGACCGCCAGCGCGGAGGCGCTCACTTCGACCGCCTGCACTTGCGCCGCTACGCTCAACGTAACGTTGACGCGCAAGGTCTGCCGGGCATCCAGCTCGATTTGGTCTATGACCGCCTTCGCGAAACCTTCCTGAATCGCGGTCAGCGTGTAATGGCCCGGCTTGAGATTCTCGAAGAGGAAATTGCCTTCGCTATCGCTGTTGGCGGTGACTTCGGTGCTCTCATCAAGACTGCGTAAGGTGACACGGGCGCCGGGGATCGCCGCGCCCGTCTGGTCCATCGTGGCTCCGCGCACGCTGCCAAAAGTCGACTGGGCTTCGAGCCTTCTATCAGGGATGCCACAAAAAACGAGTAACGCAAGCACACCTAGCACCGAAACGCGAACACTGGTTTTCATCACGCTCCTCCATTTGGACAATCGAAACTCGAAATTCGGAACTCGAAAATCGCGAGTGGGCCAGTAGCTTCTGTTTCGCCGGCTTGCCTAGAACGGAAACCAAGGCCTGCACCATTCGCGAGGCTCGAATATATAAAAGGAGGCCCATTCGGAAATTCGCAAGTTATGTTTTGATGGGCGTCCTTTTGTAACCAATCATCGCAGAGAATTCTCTGCTGATGAAATTCAATGTTTTTATTACCCGGATAAAGGGAAGAAACGAAAAACTTTTTTATGGTGGGAATTAGCGCCATCCGTGCGTCAATTAGGGCTGTAAGTGCTCCACATCTTTTTATGCACACTACGGCGGAATTGAGTTGCGGCAGCAGAAAAGTGTGAAGTGATCTGCTGACGAAAAGAGTTTCAGGCAAAACCGCAAAGCACGCAAAGGCCGCAAAGAGGAGGGCCTCTCAACTGGCACGGGCATCCCGGCCGTGCACGACGGTCACGGCCAAGATGGCCGTGCCACATCAAAGTGAGTCGCTCGAACCGTCTTGGCAACCTTGTGCGATTTTGAATATTCGTTATATATTGGAGGGTTCAGCTTATGCCCATGGACCGGCCGGAGCGGTGCTGCGGCGAAGAGTGGCGAGTGCGCCGCATTTTAAGTCTGGCTCTTGTGGCCGACCTCGCGGCACAAAACACTTTTCAGGGCGGCTGCAATGGCTGCCCTTTCTTCAGGAAGGATCACCTATGATTGAAGTTGAAAATCTAACCAAGCGTTACGGGCCGACCCTGGCGGTTTCCGACGTGACTTTCCAAGCTCAGAAAGGTGAAGTTCTGGGGTTTCTGGGACCAAACGGCGCGGGGAAAACCACCACCATGCGTGTGATCACAGGCTATCTGCCGCCCAGCGCGGGGCGGGTGCGCGTGGCCGGATTCGATGTGGCGGAAGAACCTCTGGAGGCCAAGCGCCGCACGGGATACATGCCGGAAGCCCCTCCCGTGTATCCGGACATGACGGTGAGCGAATACCTTGCCTTCGTGGGGCGAATCAAAGGTATATCGCGCCGCGATCTGAAACCCCGCTTGGACGAAATCCTGGGGAAATGCGCGATTGCCGACGTGAGCCACCGGCAGATCGGCAAGCTGTCGAAAGGATACCGGCAGCGCGTCGGCCTGGCCCAGGCGCTGATCCACAACCCTGAAGTGCTGGTTCTGGACGAGCCCACGGCGGGCCTCGATCCCAAACAGATCATCGAGACGCGCGAGCTCATCAAGGGCCTGGCGGGCCAGCATACGGTGATCCTCAGCACCCACATCCTGCCGGAGGTCTCCAAGACCTGCCAGCGCGTGGTGGTGATCAACGCCGGCAAGATTGTGGCGGTGGGAACTCCGGACGAACTTACGCGCCGCCTGCAGGGGTTTGAGACTATCCTGCTCACCATCGAGGGCGCATCGGCGGAAGTCACAGAAAAACTGCACCGCGTCACAGGAGTGACTCTGGTGGAAGCGCACGACGCTGCGGAGGGACGGGTGACCTACGAGGTGCACGCGGAGAAAGGCAAGGAAGTGCGCGCGGAGTTGGCGCGAGCGGTGGTGGAATCCGGCTGGAAGCTTTTTGAACTGAAAGGCAGCGGGCTGAGCCTCGAGGACATCTTCCTGAAACTGACGACCAAAGACTTGAGCGAGGAAAATTAGAAATCAGAAAGCAGAACTCGGCAGAAGTCAGAAAGTGGCCCTCTCCCGTGGGGAGAGGGTGGCGAGCGTAGCGAGCCAGGTGAGGGGTTACTCCATGGTCCATCCACCTCCGCCGGGCTACGCAACCAACCCCTCACCCGTCCCGCTCCGGCTGGTGAAGGCGCCGGCAGCGGGACACCCTCTTCCCAGGGAGAGGGAAAAGCAATTTCACATTTGTTCTGATTTCTGCTTTTTTGAAAGGATGATTTGAGATGCGCAACATGCTAGCCGTTGCCGGCAAGGAATTGCGAGCTTATTTCCACTCGCCCATTGCTTACCTCGTCATGACCGTCTACGCGCTGATCTGCGGCTATGTTTTTTACAGCTCGACGGCGTTCTTCATGGTCCAGACGTTTCGCATGGAGTCGATGGGAGGCATGGGCGCGCCGCCCATGAGCCTGAATGAAAACATCATCCGCCCCATCCTGGCGGGCGTGATGACGGTGGTGCTGCTGTTCTTGATACCGCTCATCACCATGCGGCTGTATGCCGAGGAGAAGCGATCCGGCACCATCGAATTGCTGCTTACCTCCCCGCTCACCGACATGGAAATTATTCTGGGTAAGTTCCTCGGGGCGCTGGCGCTCTTCGCCGTGCTGGAAGCCATCACTTTCCTTTATTTCACCGTGCTGTTCATTTATGGCAACCCGAACGCCAAGCCGCTGATCGCCGGCGCGTTGGGCTTCCTGCTTTACGGAGCCGCCTTGCTGGCGCTGGGCATGTGGTTTTCGACCTTTACGAAAAACCAGATCATCGCCGGGGCCGTCGGGCTGGCGGTTTTCCTGCTGCTTTTTCTGCTCGATTGGGTCACGGCTTACTCGACCGGCGTGGCTGGCCGCGTAATGTCTTATCTGGCGCTCACTACACATTTTGATAATTTCTCGAAGGGCGTTATCAATCTGGGCGATTTGACTTATTACCTTTCCGTGATCGTTTTCGGAATCTTTATGACCGCCCGCTCGGTCGATGCCCTGAAAGGGAGGCCGTAACCATGGCTCTCAAAGATCAGATCACAGGACGCAGCGGGCGGAAGATCTTAGAAGGGGCGAACTTTGCCGTCTACACGGTGATCGTCATCGCCATCCTCGCCGTGGCGAACTGGTTTGTGACCAATCACGATCACAGTTGGGACCTGACGCCGAACAAGAAATACAGCTTGTCGCCGCAGACCGCGAAGTTGTTGAAGGACTTGAATCAGGATGTGACCATTTACATCTTCGACCGGGAGCGGAGTTTTGGGGAGCGGCGCGATTTGCTGAATATGTTCACTTCGGTGTCGCACCGGGTCACGGTGCGCTACGTGGACGTTGACCGGCAGCCCTCACTCGCCAAGGAATACGGCGTGCGGAGCTATGGGACCATCGTGGTGGCTTCAGGTGGCCGCCACTTCGAGGCTCAGAGCGATTCGGAGGAAGCGATCAGCAACGCTATGATCCGGTTGTTCAAGGGACAGCGCACCGCTTGCTTCATCGGCGGCCACGGCGAGCACGAACTTGACAACACCGAGCGCGTCGGTTATTCGAAAATCAAGACAGAATTCGGGAACGAGAACTTCCAGACCAAGTCCATCACCCTGTTGCAGAAGATGGAAATTCCTTCCGACTGTTCGATGGTGGTCGTGGCGGGTCCCAAGAACGACTATCTTCCTCAGGAAGTCGACACCATACGCAAATATGTAACCGGAGGGGGCAGGGCCATGTTCATGCTCGACCCGGGCGTGCAGTTGCCGGAACTGTCCAAGCTTTTGACGGACTGGAACGTGACGGTCCGGAACGATCTGGTGATCGACGAAAACCCAGTGGCGCAGATTTTCGGGACAGAGCCCACCATGCCGCTCATCCTCAAGTATGGCTCTAGCCCCATTACGCAGCCGCTTTCAGGCCGCGCCTCGTTGTTTCCTTTCTCGCGTTCTTTAGCCATCGGCAAGGACTTCAAAGCAGGGGTGAGCGATGCGTCCCTCTGTGACACTTCCGATGCAAGCTTTGGCGTGGCGGATTTCAATCCCAATATGCACCAGGTTTCGTTCCGCGCGGGAAAGGACATTAAGGGTCCTTTGACTGTTGCGCTCTCCGGCACGCTAACCGGCGAGGGCGAGAAAAAGAACGAGGGCCGGTTCATCGCTATGGGCACCTCCTTGCTGGCCGCCAATGCTTTTCTGGGATTTCAGTCCAATCGCGACCTGTTCATGAACATGATCGACTGGCTGTCGGCGGACGTCGACCTGATTTCGGTTCGGCCCAAGCCGCCCGAGTCCCAGCACCTGATGCTGAACGCCGCGCAGATGGGTAAGCTCCTCTGGCTGGGCGTGATTGGATTGCCGCTCCTGATCGTGATTGCAGGCACTCTGGTCTGGTGGGAACGCCGATGAAAAGGAAATATATCAACACCCTGATCGCACTGGTGATTCTTGCGGCGCTGTGGGGCGCCTTTACCTACTACAACCGGCGCCAGGGCCGCGAAGCCTCAAAGATTGAACCCTCTAAAGAGGAGAAGCTCTTCACCCTGGACAGCAAGCACATCACGGCCATTACCTTCCGTCCGCGCTCGGGTGATGCGGTGACCTGCGAACATGCGGGAGGCGCCTGGGCGATCGTCGAACCCAAGAAGCTTTCCGCCGACCAGGGCACGCTTTCGACGGTGCTGAACAATCTGACGACGGCGACGGTAGACGAGGTGGTTGAGCCGCACGCTTCCGACGTGAAACAATTCGGGCTCGATCCTGCCGCCTACTCCATCGAAGTCTCGACGGACGCCAATCCGCCCAAGTTCACCCTTCTGCTCGGTGATGACACTCCGACCAGCAGCGGACTGTACGCGCAGGTGGCGGGCAATCCCCGCGTGGTTACCGTGGCGAGCTACTTGAAATCCAATCTCGAAAAAACTCTCTTCGATCTCCGCGACCGGCGCGCCCTGACGGTTGAGGCGGACCAGCTTCGCAAGATGGAAGTGGAATCCAAAGGGAAGAAGTACACCCTGGAAAAGAATCCCGAAGGAGTCTGGGACCTGGTTCTGCCGCCCTCGGTGCGCGCCGACCGCTTTGCGGTGGACGGCCTCCTTAACCAGTTGCGCGGCCTCTCCATGCAATCCATCGCCGCCGAGGATAAGAAGAGCCAGGCCACATATGGGTTGAGCTCTCCGGAGCTGCGGCTCGAGTTGACGGGGCCCAGTGGCGCGCAGACCTTGTTGCTCGGCAAGAAAGACAAGGAGGGCGACCGTTACTTCGCCGTGAACTCCGCGCTCCCGCCTGTTTTCACACTCAATTCCTCGTTCTTGACCGACTTCCAGAAAGACCCCGCGGACTTTCGCTCTAAAGACCTGTTCACCTACTCGAGCTTCGATGTGAAACACGTCGAGATCACTTCTCCCAAGGGCCACAGCGTCTTCGAGCAGCAAAAAGACAACCAGTGGAAGCAGACGGAGGGTGGATCGAAGACCGTCCCTTCCGCCAAGATGGACACCTTACTCTCCCGCTTGCGGGATCTTCGCGTCACGACGTTTCCTAAGAGTTCTGATCCGGCGTCATTGGGGCTGAACAAACCGTCCTATCAGTTCAAAGTGCGGTTCGGCGACAAAAACCAGACGGAGACGCTCGAAATCTCCAAGGTCGGCGACCACGTTTACGCTCGGCTTTCCACCGACCCCCTGCCCTGCGAGGTAGCGAAATCCGCCTTCGATGATATGGAGAAAGCGCTGAACGACCTTGGGCCGTGATCTTCGCGTAGCGCGGTGAATTCCCGCTGTAGGGGCGGCCCTTGTGGCCGCCCGCGAACGCTCCACGCGCCGAGGAAGCACAAACACACCAAAGGACTGTACACCTGCGCGAGGAGCGCGTTGCGTGAGAAAGACCCCTCACCCGTCACGCGACGGCTGATGAAAACGCCGTCGCGCGACACCCTCTCCCCAGGGGAGAGGGCAGCGGATTCCGGTGTGGAGTGGCAGTTTTCCGCGGGTGGCGCAGACGTGCCGTTCTTTGACATGTCTGCGCCCCTCGAATGTCAGAGAAGCGCATACATCCCGACAACCAGCGTCGGGTCGTATGCGCCACCCGCCGTTGGACGCCGGAAAGGACATCAGGATGAAGAATTTTCTCTGCAAGTCGTCTTTCTGCCGGAGCACAATACTGCTTTGCCTTTTTGTGGCCTTTGCCGTACCGTGGCTGGACACTCCGCGCGGAATCTCTGCGACGGCGCTCGCTGGGCCGCTTCAGGCAAGGACGCCCTCCGGCGGCGCGAGTTCAGCCGGATCAGTTCAAGACCTGCAAGCCACCCCGGAATCCCAACCGAACCCGCTCTCGGATAAGCAGAAGCGCGACCTGTTAAAGGCTAGTTTCGACAAGATGAAGCGCGACGCCAAGGAACTGTCCGACCTTGCCAAGGACCTGCAGGAACAGCTCGACAAGTCCAACGAGAATGTCCTCTCGCTGGGTGTTGTCGATAAGGCGGATAAGATCGAAAAGCTGGCCAGGAAGATCAAGAGCACGGCGCGAGGGTTCTAAAATGGTGAATAGTGAATGGTGAATTCACTATTCACCATTCACTACTCCTCTTTCTGCCCGCCAATGCGCATTCCGTAGAACGACCGATACACGAAAATATACGACACGATGAAGAACACCGCCGCGAGGCCGTGCGCGAGATTCGAGCCGCTGGTCGAAGTCAGTTGCACTGCCAGTTCGACAGCCAGCAAGCCGAACAGGGTGGTGAACTTGATGATGGGGTTCAAAGAGACCGAAGAAGTGTCTTTGAACGGATCGCCCACCGTGTCGCCAATAACCGTCGCGTCGTGGAGGGGCGTGCCCTTCTGCTTCAACTCGACTTCGACAATTTTCTTGGCGTTGTCCCACGCTGCGCCCGCGTCGGCCATGAAAATGGCCTGATAGAGCCCGAAAAGAGCGATCGAGATCAGATAGCCGATAAAGAAGAACGGGTCGACGAAAGCGAATGCCAGGGTGGCGAAGAAGACCGCGATGAAGATGTTCAACATCCCTTTCTGGGCATACTGCGTGCAGATTTCGACCACCTTCTTGCTGTCCGCAACCGACGCCTTCTCCGCGCTCTCCAGCTTGATATGCGCTTTGATGAACTCCACCGCGCGGTACGCGCCGGTGGTGACCGCCTGGGTCGAAGCCCCGGTAAACCAATAAATAATGGCCCCGCCGGTGACCAAGCCCAGGACGAAAGGCGCGTGTAACAGCGATAGCTTGTCCACGTTGGCCGTGAGGCGGTCCGTGAGGGCCATGATAATCGAGAAGATCATGGTGGTGGCGCCGACCACCGCCGTGCCGATCAGCACCGGCTTGGCTGTGGCCTTGAACGTGTTGCCCCCGCCGTCAGCGGCTTCCAGCATTTCTTTGGCGTGCTCGAAGTCCACGTCCACGTTGTAATCCTTCTTGATTTCCTGCACCACGGTTGGATCCTGCTCGATGAGGGACAGCTCATAAATCGACTGAGCGTTGTCGGTCACCGGGCCATAGGAATCCACTGCGATCGTCACTGGCCCCATGCCCAGAAATCCAAAGGCCACAAGGCCAAAGGCGAAAACCGGCGCCGCCAGCATGAAGTTTCCCAAACCCTGGAGGCTGACCCAGGAACCGATCGCCATGAGCACCATCATCGTCAGCCCCAAATAGTAGGCGGAGAAGTTACCGGCTACAAAGCCCGAGAGGATGTCCAGCGACGCGCCGCCTTCCCTTGCCGAGGCCACCACCTCTTTGACGTGCCTCGACT
>JBELAJ010000256.1:0-11346 GCA_049508935.1 Terriglobia bacterium
TGAGCTGGAAGCAGAGCCCCTCCTCCTGAAGAGAAAAATCCCAACTGGAGAAGAATAACGCTTCGCAGCTACAGCACTTAGAGGTGTGATTAAAAAGATTGGCCGGTTAATTCCGACGATTCAGGAGTCATTACCTTGGATAAGGACCTTCGCAGGCTTTGCCTCTTTGGGACAATCTGCAGGCTCGAGGGGTAAGCGGACATAGAACGTTGTGCCTTTGCCGGCTTCGCTCTCGTAGGTCAAGCTCCCCTTGTGACGGTCAACCACAACGGAGCGCGCGATAGCCAGACCTTGTCCTGTCCCGCGCCCCACCTCTTTAGTGGTGAAGAAGGGGTCGAAGATCCGATTCCGGATTCCCTCCGGGATGCCTCCTCCGGTGTCCGCGATTGCGATCAGGGCCATGGAACCGTCCACCTGGGTGTGCACAGAGATTCTGCCTTTCTTTCCTGTTTCCTTCATGACGTCCCCTACGGCGTGGGCAGCGTTCACCAGGAGGTTCAGGATCACCTGGTTTATATCGCCGACATTGCAGACCACGAGGGGCAAATCGCCCAAGTCGGTATCCACATCGGCAACGTATTTCAATTCGTTACGCGCCACCGTCAGCGTACTCAGCAGGGCCTTGTTGAGATCGGCCGCAGCCATGTCCTTGCTCTCGGGATGGGCAAACTCCTTCATGGCGCGCACAATGGTAGCTACCCGCGTGACGCCCTCGAGCGATTGGTTGAGGGCCTTGGGAATCTCCTCGCGTAAGAAAGCGCAGTCCGACTCATCCTCCGCTTGGCGGATCTCCGCGAGTAGACCGGCAGTGACAGTGCCCGAAGCCGCGGCGTCGCGGAGTTCCTGGTACTTCAACAGAGTGGCCTGCAGGCAACCCAGAGAATCCTGCAGAAAACGAACATTGTCACCGACGAACTGGATCGGTGTATTGATCTCGTGGGCGATCCCGGATGCCAGGCGACCCACGCTTTCCAGCTTCTGGGCCTGCCGCAGCTCCATCTCCGCCTCCTGCCGACCGGTGATGTCACGAGCGATGCCTTGCACCCCCACAGGTTTCCCGTCCCTGTAAATCAGGCGGGGACTCACCTCCAAAATCACTCGGCGGCCATCCTTAGCCGTGACTTCCAGCTCGAGCTTGGGGATCGATTCTCCCGCCAGCGCCCGCTGCACAACCCGCTCGACTTGCTGCCGCTGTTGGGGCGGCACCAGTTGCAAGGCACTCATCTGGATGGCTTCCGCCTGGGTAAACCCGAGGATCTCCTCCCCTGCGCGGTTTAAGGAAGTGAAGCGGAGCTCGAGGTCAGTCGTGTAGACAAGGTCGCTGGCATTCTCGAAGAGTTCGCGATAGCGCTCTTCCGAGGCGCGCAGGGTTTTCGTCCGCTCGTTGACTCTCCTGCGCAGGATTGTCACCCAGAGCGCGCTCAGGAGGATTATTCCAGCCAGCATCGTCACCAGCCCGGCGATCCGGCCTCTGGTCCACCAAGAGGGGCTTTGCAGCAAAACCACATCGTTGGCGGTGCGGAGCAGAATTCTGAAGCCCTTCGGCTCGCGGCTTTCGTCCGTCTCGACCAGACAAACCCCCGTCAACTGCACAAGGCTGCCGTTGCGTATCGAGTTGAGCGGCGCCATTTGGATCCCTGTGCTGAGCTCGGCACGGAAGTTGAGTTCTCCCGCCTGCAGCTCCAATACCTCCTCCCCAGGCCGAGTGGTGCGATTCAGCAGCCTCGCCGCGAGCCGGACTAAATCTCCACTGTCAGCGCCGGTTTGAAGTTGTTCGGCGGTCGCCTTAACGGGTTCGGGGGCGGGGCCGGAGCCGATCTTTTGAACGATCGCGTCGCGCATGACCGGGGTGTAGTCTCCGATCGCCGGGAAACCTACCGCGTCGATCAAGTCCCCCGCTTTGAGAGTGGTCGACTGCGTCGTCCTGACCCAAAGCGCTTGTCCGTGATCACGCACGCTGACGAGACCTGTTTGCTGGAGAAGTACCGTGCCTCGTACGTGCACCCGATGTGTAAATGCGCCTTCGGGGGTCAGGCGTAGAAACAATGGAATTGGACGGACCGGTAGGGAGAACTGAGCCTGCGGCCGCCGCTTCTGAACCTGAACGTAGTCCCATCTCGGGACGAGGATCTGGAAACCGATAAAATGGCTAGAAGTTGAATCGTAAAGCCCGGCGAAGACGCCGCGAATGAGCACGTGCGCGTCCGTGATCTCAGGTCGAGGCGAAGGATACTTGAGGACGAATACGGTGCACTCGAACGCCCCAGAGGTGAAGTTCAGCACCAGTCCACCGTCATGCTCCGCGGTCGAGCGAACCACGCCCTGCACCTCGATCCACTGGCTGTCCTGCCTGCCGGAGGCCAGTTCGTCGCTGCCGGGCCTCGCCGGTTTGGGCATGGGCGCCTCGCCAAGCCTTCGGAAGTGTGAGCGCTCGATCTCAGGAGCGAAGTCGCCAGTTCCGCTTACGCCCTGGACTTCCACGAATTCGCCGACGTGCAGATCGGGCTTGGCATAATCGGAATCAACCCATATTCCTGCTGTGGAATCCTGGATGAAAAGGTCTCTCGCGAGCACGTTGTAATAGGTCACCACCCCACGGATGCGAGTCGGATAGCCCCGCGCGGCGTCCTCCCGCGTCATCCTTCGGATCTGTTCTACTCGGGTCAGGGTTGGCAGGTTCGCCGCAGTTAGCAACTGGCCGGAAGCAGCGGCGACACCGATCAGCGAGCACAGTAGCACCTTCATACTCTTGCCGATCGCAAGAGGTTGCCTAGCTCGGACACCCATCGCCCTTGCATCGCCCGTTTGCCGAACGTAATGCCCTTTCCGTCTCGTTCCTGTAGTGGTCGCTTGCAAATCGCCTTCTCACCGGCATCGCTCGCCTGCGCTGTGCGCTCCCCTAAAGCGGGTTGAAAAGACGGGCGCCCGCGGCCAAGCGGCCAAGGCGCCACTCTACGAGAGTGCAGCCTGTCTCATACGCTTTATCGGCGTCGGGGACGAAGCCCTTAAAAGAATGCCCACCATGATGCCCTCGGTCAACAGGCCGGCTTGGACAACTGTGGGTATGGCCTCGGCCAACTAACTAGCCTTTGAGGGAAAAAACAAGGCCACAATTTCAGGCAGCGCGCCGCCCGACGACATTGGGTCACGGTCAATCGTCTTGGTGGGGTCCGGCCTGGCCGGGCGACAAGATTTGGAAGAGCCCCTTCACTTTTTGGGTGTTTTTTACTTGACAAACCCAGAGACGCGAGGTAGCCTATAGGTGTGGTCATTTTATGGACACATTGTCGTAGGCGGGCGCCGGGAACCCGCGAGACGCGACGGTTGGCAGGGTGGTTCCGCCAGCAGGGCAGGGCTGGGAAGCTGAAAAAATGAAAAACAGTGGGAACGAAGCTAAGAAGTACTTGAAAACAAAGGACATCACTTTTTTGATTGACGCAAATTACGCACATTTCGGGCGCAGATTTGCACAAATCGGACGCTGATAAGGAGCAAAAACTGCGCATTTTGCGCAAAACGAAGCTAAAACCTGCAAGCTGAAAGGCGAGGCCGGACAAGTGACAAATAGTCGGCTAGACGAGCTCCGGTTTGCCGGGCTCTGGGGGGCAGCAGGCCTGCGCTACTCTAAATCACGACCTGTCTTGAAAGGATTCCGGTTACCGCGGATAATCGTGGGTATATCGCCCTACAGATGGAAAGATTGGGCCTGAGGGAGTCGGACTGACCAATGTCCAAACGCACGATCGACTTTGACACTGTACGGCAGATCGGACTGGGGTTGCCCGGCGTCGAGGACGGCACTGCGTACGGGGTTCCGGCGCTCAAGGTCCGTGGAAAACTGCTGGCTTGCGTGCCGGCAAATCCCTCGGCCGAACCTGGTTCGATTGTGGTTCGCGTGGATTTCGACGACCGCGCCGAGTTGCTCCGAGCAGCCCCCGACATCTACTACGTTACGGATCATTACGTTGACTACAACTCGGTTCTGGTTCGCCTTTCGCGGGTCAATACCGGTGTGTTGCGCGACTTGCTCGGCATGGCCTACAAATATGTGACGGCCAATTCCGCAGGCCGTTCGCCGTCGCGAAAGCGCCGCAAGCCCGGGATAGGAAATTGAATGAGGATGATTCCGGGTGCCCAAGGGGCAGGCCGTCTGCTTCTCTATCTCACTAGTTTCTTGACCGTGGCCACCAACTGATCAGCATTGAACGGCTTCACGATCCATCCGGTCGCCCCGGCTTTCCGTGCTGCGGCTTTCTTCTCCGCCTGGGACTCTGTGGTCAACATGAGAATGGGCACAAACGAGCATCCCGGCTGTCCACGAACGGCTGTAATAAGTTGAATACCATCCATATTAGGCATATTAAGATCTGTAATAATCAAGTCAAACTTTTCTTTCCCGATCCGGCTGAGGGCATCCTTGCCATCGACCGCACCTGCTACCTCATACCCCGCCTGGCACAAGGTAAAGCTGACCATCTGCCGGATACTGGCGGAATCGTCCACGGCTAAGATTCGTTTCATCGTTAACCTTCAACCCTCACGGCTCCGAGCCTGCCCGGTTTGCCGCCCGAGTAGGCGCCCTGGCGCGGCTGGGGCGGCGTAAAACCGTTGTGACCAAGTCCAAGCAGGGCTCAAAACAGCTCGACGCTATTCCCCTCGAACAGGGACTGCGCCGCCGGCAGGGGCCCGCCGGCAAGCGCGGCGCGCAGAACCGCGCGCTCCGTCTCCGTCGTGTAGAGGGCGCCAAACACCTCTTCCACTTGTCCGGCGTCGTGAGATCTTTTCACATCGGGTTGGTGCGTCTCCCACTCCTGCCGTACGCCTTGGATTTGGTTCACGACGGCATCGATGCGGCCGAAACACGCATCCAGAAGAGCCACACTCCGTTCGACCTCCGAGGTCTTGGCCTGCATTCTCTCCGTGGAGCCTTGTGTTTCCTGCGCCTGCCGGGCCGCGAACTCCGCCGCCACCCTCAAGGCCTCAAGCCCCGCGCCCGTTTCCTTCTCGGCTGCCCTCAGTTGGGCGTCCCGGTCGGCGGAAAACGCTTCCATTAATTTCCGTGTCCGGTGCTCCAGGTTCTTGACCTCTTGCATGGAGTGTTCGGATTGCGCGGTCACCTGTGCCCATCCAGCCGAGATGCCTTTAATGCTGTTGGCGATCGCCAGGATCGCTGCGGCCCGCCTGCCCAACCGGCTGGCCTCAATGATCGAGTTGAAGGTGAGTAATTGCAGGTGATCGCGAATCGAAGTTGACCTTTTGAGATGGTCACTTACCAGTTGCACGAGGCTCGAGAGCCCGCCGAAGGTGTGCTGGATCTTCTCACTGTAAGCCATGCTCTCGCGTTCCAGCCTTTCGACGTGCGCAAGCTCCGCGAAGACGTTCCGTTCCCCATCCAGGACCGCGGGCCCTATCCCGATGACCTCGGATGCGCTCACCTTCAGGATCCCTTCGATGCAGAGGCGGATTTGCGCCGCCCAACTGGACACGGTCTCTCTGATGGATTGCAACTGATAAACCTGGATGGTCAGCCCGGCGTGGGCAAGGCCCAACTCCTTTGCCGTCTCGTCTTCGTTGTCTCCGCTCCGGCTAATACCGGCGGCGATGATCGCAAGCGCCTCTTGCACGTGCTCGATCTGCTGGCGAGTGATGTCGTGAGCTTGGACGGCCGTCACCACGCCGCCGATCTCGCGGGCGACGTCCTTCACGCAATCCCGGAACTGCAGCGGCGTCCTGGAGAGATGTTCCAGGCCGCAGGTGACCGCCACTAGAGCTTCGCCCAAAGCCTCTTCCATGCGGGCGAACTCTTTGCGCAGGCGGGGCAGTTCGGACGTCAGCACGCGCCGCGTTTCTTCGACGGCTACTGCATGCGCGTCCCTATGGCATGAGATTTCGTGCGTGTCCTCCGTCACCGATTTCGAAAAGCCGGCCAACTCGCGCGCCAGGTACTCGAAACCCTCGCCCTCCTCTCCCAATCGCGCCACTTCAACATTGGTGAGAATGCTCAGAGCCCTGGTCTCGAGGGCGATCGCTTCCTGGCCGCGAGTGACTTCCGAGAGTTGCCTCAGAACCCGCCCCTCCGTCGATACCGTTTCCAGTATCCTGGCGGTCGCCTGCACGCGGTCTCCGATGCAGCGTTTGGCAGTGGCGCCCAGGCTCTGTACCTTGGCCGAGACCGAACTTACACTTTCACCTTCGACACAGCCCACAATGGCGCCGGCTAAACTCAGAATTTTCTCTGCGTAACCGGCAATGCTTTCGAAGGCTTTCACCAGCGAATCGACCTCCGTGGCAGTCGTGCGCTCGAGCGTCGCAAGTTCGTCTTTGGCGCTCATCAGGAGTTCGAGGACCTCGGTTTTACGGTCTCCATTCATCGCCACGGGCTCCGCGTGTTATCTCAAACCTCTGTTATGCGGCCGTATCGTCCAGACGATTCCACGCCTCCCACCCCGCCTCAGTGCGCGTGGGCGAGGATTGCCCCGGCCACCGCATGCAAGGGCAAGACTTTGCTTACCGCGGAGCGCTTGATGGCTTCTTTAGGCATTCCGAAGACCACGCAGGTCGCCTCATCCTGGGCGATGGTCACCGCTCCCGCCTGCTTCATCTCCAGCAGCCCGTTCGCTCCGTCGTCACCCATTCCGGTCAGGATCACTCCCACCGCGTTCTGGCCGGCGTAGCGCGCCGCCGATCGGAATAACACGTCGACGGAGGGGCGATGACGGCAGACCAGGGGGCCATCCTTGATTTCGACGTAGTAACGCGCGCCGCTCCGCTTGAGCAGCATGTGATGATTACCCGGCGCAATCAGCGCACGCCCGCGGATAACCGTGTCGTTCGACTCCGCCTCCTTCACGGTAATGTTGCATAGGCTGTCCAAACGGTTGGCAAAGGCGCGCGTAAACAGCTCCGGCATATGCTGCACGATGACGATTCCCGCCGAATCGGCGGGAAGAACTTCCAGCAGGCTCCGGAGCGCTTCCGTTCCTCCCGTCGAGGCCCCGATAGCCACCACTTTCTCGGTCGTCTCGGACATGGCATGAGTGCCGGGACTCAGTACGGCGTCTGCGCTCAGCTTGGGCTCGACCTTGCGGCTTGGGGCCAGGGGACGCAACCGCGCCACAGCCGCCGCTTTAACGGTCTGGCAGAGCGCGGCGCGCGATTCCTCCAGGAACTGTTTGCTGCCCAACCGGGGTTTGGTAATGATCTCCACCGCGCCGTATTCGAGCGCCTTCAGCGTGCTTTGTGCTCCCTCTTCAGCAAGGCTGGAGCAAATTACCACCGGAATGGGATGCTGGGTCATGAGCTTCTGAAGGAACGTCAGCCCATCCATGCGCGGCATTTCGATATCCAGTGTAATCACATCTGGCGCCTCTTCGCGCAGGCGCTCAGCCGCCACAAAGGGGTCAGAAGCGGTTGCCATGACCTCGATTTCCGGGTCGCTCGCCAGGATCTCGCTCAAGGTCCGACGAACCACTGCGGAATCATCCACGATCAGGACGCGAATTCTCCGTGTGCCCATAAACTGCATCCGGCTGCTCCGTCAAGAGAGCAGCTTCCCTCAGGCGCTCGCGCGTGGCTGGCATTCCGCGATCGCCTGGGGACGGAACTGCTCATGACACTTCGGTCGAGACGGCCCCGCCGCACCGCCGCGCTGACCCCGGCTGCGGGGAATCTCTTGCGAAGCCCGCGACAGCGTCATGGCTCGAAACTCCGCTCCAGGACCGCTCCCGACAACCAGCGGAGCCGCACTTCGCCGGTCCTGGTGTTGAATTCAATATGGCGGCCGCGCGTACCGCCCAAGCTCGAGGCCGCCAACCGAAACCCTTCGACCTCTACCAGTTCTACCGCGACATCACAATTCTGTCTGCCCACTGTCGCCGGCCGTGCCACTCCACCGTTGATGGGAAGGACGTCGGACCCGCCAAACAGCTTGACTTCCACCTCCCCGCGTAGCGCCCCGAGTTTGTCAAACTGACGCGCGAGTTCACGAATCGAGAAATCGACGAATCGATAGCCATCCGCAAGTGTGAGGCCGCAGCGCGAGCTCTTGGGGGACCTCGGCAACAACGCGTGGCAAAGCGCTCCACAGCCGAGGCTCGAGCTCCAGAATGTGACCCCCACGCAGGAGCCTAGGATCGTCCGAATAATGGTCGGCTTCCGGGCGAGATAGACTTCCCCGGGTTGCAAGTAGACCTCCGCGAGTTCGTTTTCACTGTCTGACATCGGCTTTCCTATACAGGGTCGGCGCAACGGGCGCCAACGGAATATTCATTTCGTGCAAAGTCTCCGCGTGCCCCACAAAGACGTATCCGGCAGGAAGCAGGTAGCGCGTCAGCTTTTGCAGGATCTTCTCCTGGGTCGGCCGGTCGAAGTAAATGAGCACATTCCGGCAGAAGATAACATCGGCCTTCTCCGCCAGGCAGAAGTCTTCCTCCATGAAGTTCAGTCGACGGAACTCCACCCGTTGCCGCAGTTCCGGAACCACTCGTACCAACTCGGATTCGGGATCGCGGCTGCGCATGAAGTACTTGTGCTGCAGGCTGCGCGGGACGGGACGCACCGCCTCCAGGCTGTAAACCCCCAGCTTGGCCTTCGCCAGTACTGTCGTGGAAACGTCCGTCGCCAGAATCCGGAAGCGAAACCCCGAATGCGCTGCCGCGTAGTCGCTGAGCACCATCGCCAGCGTGTAGGGTTCCTCCCCGGTCGAGCAGGCCGCACTCCAGATCAACAGTTGTCCTCCGTTCTCCCGCCCCGACCAGATTTCCGGAATAACTCTTTGCACCAAAAGCTCAAAATGCGCTGCCTCGCGAAAGAAATCGGTCTTATTGGTGGTGACAACGTCGATTAAGTGTACGACCTCCTCTCTTTGTCCCCGGTTCCCAAACAGATACTCGCAATACTCGGCGTAAGAGCTCAAATTCAGGCTCCGCATTCGCCGCTTGATGCGAAGCTCGAGCATCGTCTTCTTATCGGAATTCAGGTTGATGCCCGACTCTTCGTAGATCAAGCGGCGAAGCCGGCCAAAATCCGCGTTCGAGATCGTTTCCTCACGATGGCTCATCAAATGGACGGGGCGGATTCCTCTCCGCCCCCCTCCGTCAGGCGGCGGCCTCAGCAAGCGATTTGCCGCCGTCTGGCGCCCGCACCGCCGCCAACTCTTCGGTCGAGAAGACGCGATCGATATCCAGGATCATGATGAACTGAGTGTCGCGCTTTCCCATCCCCTTGATGAAGTCGGTCCGAATCTGAGTCCCGATCCTGGGCGCCGGCTGAATCTGGTCCGGTTCGAGATCGATCACCTCCTCGACGGAGTCGGCCAGCGCGCCGATCACGGTTGATTCGTTGTCCAGCACCACTTCCACGACGACGATGCAGGTGTTGCGGGTGCGCTCGGTTTTCGACATCCCGAAACAGAGACGAAAATCCACAACCGGGACCACGCTGCCCCGCAGGTTGATGACTCCGCTCATGAATTCGAGCGTTCTGGGAATGGCCGTGATGGTCGTAAAATCAAGGACCTCCCGCACCTTCGCGACATCGGTGGCAAAAACCTCGTTGCCCAGCTTGAAGGTGAGATATTGCCGTGTCTCAGTTATTTCGCTAACGCTCATAATCAGCTCCTTTCGCATTCTGAAGGCCGGCGCGGACCGGCGGCAGTCCGCGCCGCATCCCGTCAGTAACGCTCGAATTCCTTGTCAAGGTCATCGCCTTTTTCTTTGAGACTGAGGGTCACCCCGGCCTTACTGGCGGCTTTCAATGCGCCCTGGCCGTTGGGCTTAGAGGGCTTTGCCGGCGCGCCTTCGGCCCGCTTGGCAGGCTTCGGCCCGGCGGGTCTCGCCGCCGCAGCCTGCCTCTCGTCGCCGATGTGGAAGAATCCCAGCGCGCTGACGAGTTGATCGGACTGGCCGCTCAATTCTTCGGTTGTCGAAGCCATCTCTTCGGACGCCGAAGCGTTTTGCTGAATGACCTTTTGGAGCTGCTGGAGCGCCTTGTTGATCTGTTCGGCGCCGGTATCCTGCTCCTTGCAGGCGGCGGTGATTTCCTGCACCAACTCCGCCGTCTTCTGGATATCGGGCACCAGTTTCTCGAGCATCTCCCCCGCCTTCTCCGAGACCTTCACGGTGGTGCCGGAGAGTTGGTTGATTTCGCCCGCCGCCTTTTGACTGCGCTCGGCGAGTTTGCGGACTTCCGCCGCCACCACCGCGAATCCCTTCCCGTGTTCGCCGGCGCGCGCCGCTTCGATGGCCGCGTTCAGCGCCAGGAGGTTGGTCTGGCGAGCGATTTCCTCAATGATCGAGATCTTGCTCGCGATCTCTTTCATGGCCGCCACCGCTTCCGCCACCGACTTGCCGCTTTCCTGCGCATCCTTCGCCGACTTGTTCGCAATCTTATCGGTCTGCTGGGCGTTATCCGCGTTCTGCTTGATGTTGGAGACCATCTCTTCCATCGAGGAGGACGCTTCCTCCGCCGAGGCGGCCTGCGCGCTGGCCCCGTTCGAGACCTGAACCGAAGCGGTGCTGATCCCCTGACTGGCCGCAGCCACTTCGCCGGCGATGGTGCGAATGTCTGAGACGGTGCGCGTGAGACCCGCCACCATGGAACTAAGCGCCTGCATGAGCTTGTCCTCCGCGGAACGTTCCCGGATGGTCACGGTCAGATTGCCATTCGCAATTTCCTCCGCCGCCTTGGTTACGTCGTTCATGGCGGCGATGAGAGCGTTGAGGTTGTTCTTGATGGTATTGAAGTCGCCATAGTACGTGTCGGTGATCTGCGGTGGGAGGCTACCCTTGCTGATCTGGTCCACGTAGTGGGCGGAAACATTGAGAGGAGTAATTACGGCGTCGAGAACGCTGTTCACGCCGCGTACGATCTCGGCGTAGGCGCCGCGAAACTGGTCGTATTTTCCTCTCTCGGAGAGCTTCCCCGCGTTGGACGCGTCGGTCAGGCGCACCAGTTCGTTTTGCAGGCTTTGCAGCACCACGGCTACGTTATTCACTGCCTGCTTCATCTTCTCGTGATCGCCCTTGTAGGTGTGCGCGATCAGTTCGTCGATCTTGCCGCTGGAGATTTGGGCCAGTATGCGGTTACCTTCTCCAATCGGCAGCAAGATGGCGTCTAGCATCACGTTGACGCCCCGCACAATCTCCGCGAACGTCCCCTGGAACTGCTCCGCCTTGCCGCGCTCGCCGAGCTGCCCTTCCTTGGAAGCCTCAATGAGGCGCACCAATTCCTTCTGTAGCCCTTGCAGCACCACGGCAACGTTATTCACCGCCTGTTTCATCTTCTCGTGATCGCCTTTGTAAGCCTGGGCAATCAGTTCGTCGATCTTGCCGCTGGAGATTTGGGCCA
>JBELAJ010000257.1:0-11307 GCA_049508935.1 Terriglobia bacterium
GCACGCTTGATCTATATGTCTGGCTCGTTTGGAGAAGTTGGAGTCTCCCACCAGGCCGGCAGGCTCGCGTGCCCCTTTTCGGAAGCGCAGGCTTGGGCCGGCAATTGGGATCGAAAGAGTACAATCGACCGCGGAATTTCCGGCAGAAGCTCGCCCAATGGCTGCGAGAGGTTAAGGCTTGGTGGCCGGAATGCCCTGCGTCTGCCTCCCCTGATGGCCTATTCCTCATCATCTCTTCAGCCAGAAGTTCGCCAGCAATCGGTGCCGCGGCTGGCCTGTAGCCTGAGGAAGTACTCCGATGTAGCGTGAGTTTTCGGGTGGGGTGCGTAAAGTACGACCGGATTCAGTGCGGTTGCCGCTGTTATGTGGCGGCCAGCTTAGCGTACTGATCACATGCAATGCTTCAGATCCCACTGGGAGGCAGCGGCTTTTTCGTAAACATTCGTTTCCAAATGGGCAGATTTCCCCATTCTCTCTTCGCGGTCTGATATTCAAGGTTCATGCGCACCGCTCGCTCCGGGTCGGCGCTCGGATGTGGAATTGACGAGAACCCTCGCATAACGGGGACCGAGTCGTCTCTGGTTCCGTTGCGCTTACCGCTCAGGATTTGATGCGTTCGTTGCCACACTGGACTCACCCATCCGCCAATGCGACAAACGGCGAGAAGCACCTTGAAAGACAGACCCTTCTCTGCCAATTCGAATGCTTCTGCCCACGTACCCATATTTCCAATGAAATCCGACAACCTTGGCTCTTTGAGGTCAAGGACCGACAGCGCTCTTTGGAAGTCGCCTGTTTTCGCAACGGATCTCGCGATCAGGTTCGCTGCATCAGTTGAAAGGCTGGAATAACTGTCGATCGACATTTCGCCGAGTAACTCAATCGCCGCCTCGATATCTCCCAGTTCGGTCAAATCGTTGATGGCATCTTTCAACGCGTGGTCTCTTGCGCCCATGTACGTGTCAACCTCGTGAACTTCCGCCGATAGGGTTTGAAATACGTCGTTCGCTCGATGATCCCCCGCGAGTCGCAATGACTTAAACACGATGCGGAGCACCTCGGCACCCTGCCACCCCACTTCGGGGCGTTGCGCTAGCTCCAGCGCTCTTTTGACATTACCGGATTCTGCAAGCGCTTTTCCGACTTGGCCCAAGCGGTACGCCCTTCTGTCCTTATCAGTCGCTAAAGCGCTGTCGTATGCCCGTTCCAGCAAGCGTTCCGCCCCCCGGCCTCCGGCCTTAGAAATCACCAATGCCGTGTCACAAAGCGCCTCCGTGCGTTCGCCCGCATCCTGTATCTGATCAGCCAGTTTGATTGCTTCTTTCTGTACCGTAGATCCACACCCGCTATGAATCCGGTCCATCTCCATCGCAACAGCAGCGAGCGTACGGGGAACGCGGACTTGGTGGGGAATCCGGTAGGCGACCTCACGCGCCTGATCAGTCCTACCCGATTGCGCAAATTGAATAGCTGCGTCTTCCAGGATGGCAGCTTGATGCCAACTGAAGACGGAGGCAATCGTGCCGGCAGCGCCTAGCGCGGAATCCAGCACCTCAAGTGCCTTTCCCACGTCGCCAGCGACTCTCAAAATTTTGGCGAGCCGACACAGAGCTTCAGCCCGAGTGTCCGAATTGCATACGGTCGCTCCCCCGGAAATGCCATCTTTGATCGAGTGTGCGACCGATATAGCCTTGTCAAACTGGCATGCTTCCGCCAAGGATATCGCTATCTCCTTAAGAGCTTCCGCTCGTTGCTTCGTCGATTCAGGCAGATAATTCGCAATAGCCAGCGCTCTTGAAAACAAGCCCGTAGATGCCAGAGCGATGGCGACGTGCTTCCGGGCATCGGCGCTTTTCTCTTCGTCCCGGTCCTTATCTGCTGCGGCGCAAGCTTGGTCGAATACTTCCGATGCCCGTGGATCGCTCGCCGCAACGAGAAGCTTCGACATCTGCTTCATCTCGTAAGGGTGTTCTAAAGGCTCTTCTTGGGTCAGTTCACGTAATGCCTCGGTGAACGTGGAGGTCGCGGCGGGATCCCCTTGCTTAGCGAGCGCGAGTGCGATGTGCCCCAACGCGTCAGCCCGTGGTAATGGCATGTCCACACATTTTATTGTTTCCATCGCCAACGTAATGTCGTTACTGTCCGCCAAATCACTCGCGATGTGAGCAAATTCATAGGAGAGCCTTCTGACATCGTCGAGCGTCCTTTCGGCCGCTCGGGTTCGGGCGATGCGCTCGACCACTGCTAAGGCTCGACCGGGTGTGGCAGAAAACGTGGCGGCAGTAGATATCCGGCTCACGGTGATACTAAAACGCCAGTACTCGGAAATTCTTGTGGCGCAATCCATTGCGGCATCGAATTCGCCAATATCTGCGTATGCCTCGGCGAACTTATCTAGTTCGCCATTCTGGATCACCATTTGTCCCTGCAGCATCGTGCCGGCGGCTCGACCATCCCCGGCATTGTACATATTGACACCTACATCTTTTAGCGCCGCCGCTCGCTGAGAGAATTCAACGTGAGTTGCCTGTTCCAATGCTTCAGAGAAGACTTGGTCCGCGCGGTCGTCCCCGGCCTGAGACAGGGCTAATGCAATCTCCGAGAGTACCTGGTGCCTCGGCAGTGCGGTACTCGAAGTGCTCACGGCCCACTCCTTAAGTTGCAGAGCTACATCAGGCATCTTCTCAGCGGCCAATAGCTTGGCTATTTCCACGAGACATTGATGTACGTCGCGAACATCCTCGCGGTGCTTGATTTGATCAACGATTTCCAGAATACGGTCCACCCGTTGTAAGCGGGCCCATCCGCTGACCACTTGTTTGTACGCCGAGGACCATTTCCAGGGCACGTCTTCCTCGGTGGCGGCCTTCAGTGCTTCGTCCAACAGGAATTCGGCTTGGCTATCCCCGATCCGAACGCATTCTTCAGCGATCTCCGCCAACAGGCGGGCTCGATCCGAGGGACTGTCTACTTCCCGGGCCGCCGTCGCGGCATCAATGAGCACCCCCTGGATTCGCTGATCTTCTTGAGCCATCGATGCTGCTATCTTCTTCAACGCACTCGCGCGATGCCAAGGTGACCCGATGGCGAGCCCGGTTTCCCGAGCTTGCTCGATCGCGCCGTCTCGGGCAAGGACGGTCGTGATCTCCTCCATCACGGTCCCGCGGGGATATTCGGTGAGGATACGTTTCGCTTCTTGGACGGCAAGTTCCAGAAGCCCGAGACTGGGCTGCCTGCCGCGCACCGTGTTGTACAGTGTGATCCAGCCCTTACACTGCTGCTCTGGATCTACCCGGGATCGCACCGAGTCCCTGGCTTCCCTTTCCCTTCCCAGAGAGACCAGCACTCGTAAATCGTCATCGTCGTAATGCCGGGGTTGCGCCGGGGCAGCCTCTCGCGCGGCGTGAAGAGAAATCCGGGTCAGCACATCTGGGTTGATCTCCAACGCGAGCGCAAGATCATCCGCAAATGCCACGCTGCCCCCGCTGGCGGCATGTTGTGCAGTCATCCATTCGCTCGTCGAGCCGATGAGCAGAGCTACTGCATCTTTGGTCTCGTCCGCAGCTAGCAGATGCCCGATGAGACTCTGCAGGAAATACCCATCATTAGGGCCAGACGCCCACCCATGAGGACAGACCTTTCGGTAAGCATCGAGTAACCGACGGTGAAGTTTCACCGTCGATCCGAACCGCCTCTCCGCCATACCCGCCGCGAAGTTGTGCAGCAGATCGTGCAGCGTCATCCGCCTCGTGCTCTGGTCAAAGTCGATCAGCGAACGCTGCCGGAAACTCATCAGCAGATCGCGGCATCGGCGCGGAATCAATCCTGCTGTGTGTCCCCACAACGTCTCAACCGCAGCTTCTGGCGCGCCCGTATCGAGAGCGAATACCGCCAGTTCGGCGAAACGTTCTTGCTCATCCTCCGTCAGCGCGCGAACGCTGACATCTATCGCCTTCCAGATGCTTCGATGCTGTTCCTCCGCCGGATGGCTGTCGGAAAGATACTCAAGATCATGCTCTCGCAATGCCTCCAGCACGTCCTGCCATGTCCGGCCGCCATGCACCATTCCGCCGCACAGCGCAAGTCCAAGCGGGAGCCGTCCGCATTCGGTGACGATGTCGGGCGTTTCGGCCGGAAGCTCCTGCACCGACACACCAGCGGTTTTCGCCAACAGCGCCACCGCCTCTGCTACTGTGGGCAACTGCACTTGGTAGTGATTCTCCTTTGCGGCCAGAGCGGTCACCAGTCCGGCATCGCGTGTGGTCAGTAGTAGCCGTCCGCGCGGGCCCAGCACGTTGAACGCCTCGGCGTGGCCGCGCTGCCAGACATCATCGAGCACCACCAGCGTCGCGCTCCCGCCCAGCAGTTCACGCAGCTTCTCCTTGCCCGCGTCGACCCCGTTGAAAAGTCCGCCATCTCCCAACGCGCGCGCCAGTCCGCGCTGAAGATCGGCGACGTTCGGTTCCTGTCCAAGCGTCACCCAATAGACGCCATCCGGAAACGCGCGCCGCACCTCGGGCCGGTGGGCCAGCGCGCTCGCAAGCACACTCTTTCCGATGCCGCCCATGCCCTGCAAACCCACGCGCGCCGCCGCGCCGCTGATGACGATCGGCTTCTGCAGATCAGCCAGCAGGATATCTCGCAGTGCGGCTAGTCGAGCGGGTTGGGCGAGGTAGTGCGGCGGGAGTTCGGGGACGGCGACCAGTTTGCCGACGGGCGGCAACGGATCGTTGAGTTGGCGGATCAGATTGGCGGCGTGCGTGTTGAATTCGGAGTCATCACGGAAGTCCTCGGCATGTATGAGGCGGAGGTCTTCGGGAATCAGGCTGTACGCGTCGATCTTCTTGCCCGCGGCATCGACCCCGTTGAGCCGGACGATGGGATTGACGCACTTGACAGCTTCAAAGTAGGCGAAGCGCCATTCCTGTGTGACGTAATCGGATGCGACCGAGTTGGGGCCGACGATCAAGACGAGCCGGTCGCAGGCCGCTACAGCGTCGCGGATTTCCTGATGGAAAGTTAGTTGGCGCGAGGGCATCGAGACTCGGTCGAACCAGACTTCGAAGCCAGTCGCCTTGAGAGCAGCGCATAACCGTCCGACGAAGGGCTCATCGTCGTTACGCGCGTAAGAGAGGAAGAGGCGAATCGCCATGTCGCTTTCTCCCGTTGTGAAGCGATTCTATCGTGTTGAGCACCATACTCCAGCCGGTCGTTCTTTGATGATCTTCGAACCGAGGCGCGCTTCCTGCCTCATGACACAATAGAACCATTTTCGAGCGACCAGTGCCGGGAGCCTGACACCGGATGTCTATGACTCACGATTGCTTCATCAGTTACGCGTCGCGGGACCTCGCTCAGGCCAAAGCGATAGATGCTCGCCTGAAGGACGCGGGTTTCAGGGTCTGGTTTCATCAGGCGCGTCTCCAGTCATGTTACAACTGACACAAAGAGAATTGAAGAGGGTTAACGTCGGCCATGGTCTTCGGAAGTAAATTCTGACCCAGGTCGGCAAACTCCCGATTCTCTAAAGGCGGTAAAGTGGTTCGTTCATGGCCTGTGAAGTCGCCAATGATACCAACTTGAAATGGCAGTTCAGTCGTTCCGGTAGTGTCACCCGGAGACTCGAGAAGGAGCTTCACTCGCTGCCCTCGAATTCTCTTGAAGGCCTCATACATGTTCTCTCTCGCCAAGTCTGTATCCCTCCAGTCTAGCTCCATCTACTGCGAAAATGACCCGTGCCCGATCGCTTCAGAATGGTGTTTCGGCATGCGGATTATCTGGTGGCTAGTTGGCAGCCAGCTTCTATCCGATTTACTGAAAATGTCTGTGCCGGCGGTTTCTATTTGAAGTTGTGGCGACCGGCTCTACGTACACAAACTATCTCCCAGCCAGAGCCATCATCCGAGACCACGCATATTCCGGGTAACACGAGATTATTTACTTTGCGCTGCCTCCATTGCTTGCTTTAAGGATGTGCACACAGGGCCTAGCGCAGCTTGGAGATTACCATCACTGCGCGCTCCAAATGTGGCAACACTCACTCCAGCGAGGTCGGAGGGCAGCTCCAAAGCTACGTCTCGTGAATGAACGACAAACGTCCGCTCCCGACCGAGAGCACCCATGAACAGACCGAGCTCGAACAGGACGTTGTCCCGAGCGCTGTTCTCAGTTCTACCCCTGGTAGTCACCAAATCATCCGGGGTTAGAACCAATACCGCGAACTCGTACCGAGAAGTAGCGTTCACAAGATTCTCAAGGTTCCCGCGCGAGAGGCCAAAAACCCCTTGTGACCAGATCGTGCACTCAACTGCGCGCTCAAGCCCAGCCTGCAGGTGCTCGGCAATCGGCAATCCCTCGGACGAAGATCCAATGAATACCTTAGGTTTTTCACGAGGGACGACCACGCCACTGGCTTGCTCTCTGAGAAGCGTGACGAGCCTTAGGAGTGAATCATACGCATGGCCGTCAATTGCATTCTCGAAAGCGTTGTGGCACTCATCACAGATTCGCCCGGACTTCATGGAGAGTTTGATATCCTCTTTATGTAGCTTTTTGTCGAAGAAACAGTTGCGTGTCTCTTCGTGGTTTCTCACGTCCGGGCACACGAAACTCATCGTATAGCGCACGAAGTAGTAAGCGAGGAATACGGCAAGGCCCGGCGGCGCGAAGAGGGCGTCCCAATCCTTCGTTGTTACAACAGCGAGTCCCTCGCGCGCTTCATGGGATCCAAAGAGGTTTCCGAGGTTAGGTGACGACAATGAACCGTGGATTAGCGCGATCAGGAATGGATGGAAGCCTTTGCATGCGTTTCGGTACGCTCTCAGACGATCCCAGACATAGCCCGTGTCATATGCTTCACGCGCAAACGGCGCCGCCCATAGTCTATGTCTCTCTGGGGGCAAACAGAAGGCGAAGTCGGCTTGGAGAGAGTTTAGCTTCGCGATGACCCCGTTGTGCTCGTCGAAAGTCGGCTCACCGAAATTCACAATCTCGATTGGGTAAGCAGCCATCACTGCTCTCCGAAAAGACGGCCCGCTGTGAACTCAGGCGCGCCGCATAAGTGCGCAAGGCCAAGGACCATGACCACGTCGTCCTAACGCCACGTTCTAGACGGTTTCTCGAAATCGAACGGCGGAGGCAGCCGTTTTGCCCACTGGTCGTCCTCTCTGGACGCATCACGTGCCAGTTAGCGCGAAGACATTCTCCGACACAGCAATTCAGCCGCGATTCGCCGACAAATGAATGATAGCGCGCGCTTGCAGGACGCGCTCCCCCCGAAAATATGTGCCGACCTGGGGGAGTTGTCAAGGGCAGTGCCTGCAGTCTGATTCCGCGGGGACTGAAGGCCGCCGCAACACGTCGACGTGCTCCCGATGACTATTAGCCGCGATCAACGGCGCAGCGTTTACGAACCGCCCAACTCCCGGATGGTCGCTCGGACAATATGCGGGCGCTAAGTTGAGGGTAAGTCGGAAACTGGCCGCTGCTGTACACGGCCCCCCCAATATATTCTCGCTGGTCGCGTAATCTAATGGACGACCGGTTTGGAATTCATGCGGCACGAGCCATTTCTAAGAACTGTAGAGTCTGCTGTAGAGTTTTTACCACGTCCCCGCCGATGAGGCACTCCAACCTGGTTCCCACCAGAATGATGATTTCGGCGCCCTTGACCGGTGCTGACAGTAGATCGCCTGCGTCGGCTACAGATGCCTCAGCAAAGGCAGTCCAAGCGAAATCGCACCCCCGTTTGGAATAATCTGGAAGTTGGAATAATATGCATTCCGCATGCGGAATAATCCACGACACTTTAGTAGCGGCCAGCGACCCGGTGGTTTCAATCACTTGCACACTTTGTCCACGACACTTTAGCTGCCCCCTCTCGACAGTTTGGTAGCGCTCACGCGACACTTTGGTAGCGCACTATGGCATTAACTCCCATACTTTCAAGTGGTTAGTAGCTCTCCCTATATAAGCTTGTATTTAAGACCTTCTGTGAGCAGTGACCTGTAGTAGGCATTAGCAATCTGTGGAAAATTCGCTTGCAAGCTATCACAGCGCGCGCTGCTGCGCAGCGTGAGATGGCGCCTCGCGGCCTCCTGGGAGTCCAGATGCCGGAGTTGTCAGAGAGAGACCCTTGCGCAGAATTGGAATTGCCCGCGGCCTCGCAGATGTCGAGACGGACTTTTTGCCAAGTTCCCCGCTCGTAGTATGATTCGGAAGCCCCCGGCGGGGGAAGATCGGACAATCCACCTATGTCAGAGGACAACCCACTGCGGAAACAGACGGAACTCACGGAAGCCAATGCCCTCACCGTCGCCTTAGTTGGAGAACTTCGTGGTCTCATCGAGAATACACGCCAGCGATCCGCACAGGCGGTGAGCTCCGAGTTGGTGCTTCTCTATTGGCGCATCGGCGCACGCCTGGGGACAGAGATCCTCGGCGGAGAACGAGCCCCGTATGGCGAAGCGATTGTCTCTACGCTGTCGAGACAGTTGGCGGCCGACTACGGCGCAGGATTCAGTCGACAGAACCTCTTTCACATGGTTCGCTTTGCCGAGGTTTGGCCGGACGAGAGCAAAGTGCTGAAGCTGGCCGGGCCGTTGGGGTGGAGCCATATCAAGGAGATCCTCTACTTGCAGGATCCCCTGCAACGGGATTTCTACGTGGAGATGTGCCGCCTGGAGAGATGGAGCGTCCGCACTTTGCGCGAGCGGGTTAAAGGCATGCTCTACGAACGTACGGCGATCTCGCGCCGGCCCGAACTGACTATTCGGAACGCGCTCGAAACCTCGCAGCGCGAAGACCGACTTACGCCTGACATGGTGTTTCGAGACCCTTATCTGCTGGACTTCTTAGGCCTCGCGGATACCTACAGCGAGCGGGACCTCGAGGCCGCCATCCTGCGTGAACTCGAACGCTTTCTATTGGAACTTGGAACCGACTTCACCTTTGTGGCGCGGCAGAAGCGCCTCACGATCGGCGACGAAGACTTCTACTTAGATCTCTTGTTCTACCATCGCGGCCTGCGCCGGCTCGTCGCCGTCGAACTCAAGCTCGGACGATTCGAAGCCGCCTACAAGGGGCAGATGGAACTGTACCTGCGTTGGCTCGATAAGTATGAGCGGCACGCGGAGACCGAGGAGTCCCCGGTCGGCTTGATCCTGTGCAGCATGAAGGATGAGGAACAAATCGAACTGTTACAGCTTGCGCAAGGTGAGATTCGAGTCGCCGAATACTGGACCGCGCTGCCAGCCCGGGAGGTATTGAAACACAAGCTCCACGAGGCGGTGCGGCGAGCCAGGGAACAACTTGAGCCAAAGCCCTCAGCTCCCGATACCGCTTCAGGCAGCTAATTCCGCGGTAGTTAAGTGCGGGCGGGGAATTGTCTCTACGCGTAGAGACAATTATCGGCCGGGTAGAGGATCGAGTGGCAATCGCGTCAACACTCCTGCTGTAACTGCGTACTGCTCTTTCCATGGCGAGCCCTGAGCCGGCCGGTTACGTGTTTTCAGCGGACATGATTTCGTTGTCCCCTCACTGCGGATTTTGGGGGCTGGGGCAAGCTGTTTTTTCCGCATGAACCGAACTGCGAAGAATTCCCCGCAACTCCCGCCGGACGGACGCGGTCGGGCGAGCTAGGTCCACCGTTGCAAAAGCAAGCAAATGGTTCTGAATAAGGGCATGCTCATAAAGCACTGCGTCAATAGCGGGATGCAAGAATAGCCCAGAAGCTCTATTCCACCGCGGGTCGAGACCCTCTTGAGGTCGAATGTACGCATACATCTGGTAGAGGTATCCACTCTTGAGGCTGATCCCGCCAAGGAGCAACTGCAACTCCACGTGGTGCAATAGCGGGTAGTGGGCTACTTTGAAGATTTTTTCTATTGTCCTCTTTGCAGAGCATCTGGCAGTCCGCTGCGATGTTTTTGCCGCCCTTGCTCAACGCACTGGGCTGTGTCACGCCCATATTACCGATTACCTTTTGCCCGATTGTGGGTGGTGCAGAGCATTTGGCAGTTCTTAGCCGAGCTTTCGCCGCCCTTGCTCCATGCGGAAACGTGGTCGGCGTCCATTTCGTTGAAGTTATAGATCCTGCTCTTGTTCGCGTTGTACCCAATCGCGCAGAGCGGACAGTTGGACTCGCCCTTGCTCTCGGCTGCTTGCTTCTGCTTAGCGTATGCGGCCCGCTTTACCGGAGTTTCGAAGACCCGGACCTCCAACAACTTCGTATCGAGCGAACCGCCCAAGAGATACTCGAAGATTCCCCTGCGGCCCTTGACGTAGTCATCGGCGGCCAGCTTTCTCACATTCTCCGACATCGTCTTTGGATCGTAGGACTTGCCGTGGTACTGCTCGTACAGCCTGCCCCACTCCAATCCGCGCATTTCTGGGAGAACGTCGATGAATACTGTTGAAACCCAGTCGATCACGCTGTTGAAGTAGGTCCTCAGCTCATTGATGTTGTTATCGTTGCGATGCTGGCTCATGTAGCCGCCAATGTCGCCCTTGCTCACCCAGTCCAGCGCACGCTCCAGGAACTCCTGCCGGTTCGCGCTGCCCTTGACGTAAGCGCTCCACTTCTGGATGTTCGCGTTTTGGCTATTGCTGAACTCAGCCTTCGCAAGTGTCACGAACGGTCCGGAGTAAATGGCGTTTAAGAGCTCTTGGGGGTTGAGCGGCACACCAGCGATGTTAATAGTCTCAAACCACTGCTTGATCTCGCCCTCCGTGCCCTCGCACTCGAAGATTAGCAATTTCGAGTCCCGAATCTTGGCTTGTTGGTCGGCGGGCAGGCCGTCGAAGAACTTCGGATTGCCGTTATCCATGATCGCGAACCTGTTCGTAACGAACCGTCCGATACTGGTGATGCGCTGCTGGCCGTCCAGGACTTCGAACTTGCCCTCGCCGACTTTGTTGAAATAGATCAGCCCGAGCGGATACCCCTTGAGCAGCGATTCGATGACCGCCGCCTCTTTCTTTCCGCCGCCGTCAGCATAGATGTAGTTGCGCTGGTATTCCGGCTGAATGGTGAGCTTTCCGCCCAACCCATACAGCCCCCTTCCCTCTAATTGGTTGTACACAAACCCGGCGCAGATGCCGGAGACGGTGATGTCGGTTCTGAGCGTGGTCTTCACTTTTCCCTCACTTTGGCGTGCGCGGTTCCGCGGCGTTGACGGATGAGGATGCGCTTGAACACCTTGACATCGTTGATGACGCCAGACATGTTGAGCGGAATACTTCCGGTCCTGCCGAACCGACGGAAGAAGGCGTCTTTCTGGTCCTGAGCCGAGTACCACCGGGTCCTAT
>JBELAJ010000258.1:0-11299 GCA_049508935.1 Terriglobia bacterium
CACAGGAGCGGGAAGGCCAACGGCTGGGTGCCTTCATCTCGCCACGCGGGATCTGCCGCCCTGAACTAAATCGAAAGGAGCAAACCCATGCCTCGCGTCAAACGCGGCACGGTGCGCCGTGCCAATCGGAAGAAACTCGCCAAGCTCACCAAGGGCTATTTTCTCAACAAGAGTAAGCTTTACAAATTCATGAAGGAAGCTGCCGACAAGGCAGGCCGCTACGCCTATCGTGGGCGGCGTCAGCGGAAGCGGGATTTCCGCAGGCTTTGGATTATCCGTATCGGAGCCGCGGCGCGCTCTCATGAGCTTACCTACAGCCAATTCATTCATGGATTGAAAACGCTGGGCATCGAACTCGACCGCAAGATGCTGGCCGAACTGGCCGTGAACGATCAGGCTGGTTTTGCTGAACTGGCGGGCCGAGTGAAGCAGGCTGCTGGAGCGGGTCAGCCCGCAACGGCCGGCGCGTAAGCAAGCTGCCATCCATGGGGGCGGCCCTCGTGGCCGCTCTGGGCAGCTACGCAGGTGGCCCTACAAATCCCATGACTATTTTCGAAAAGACAAAGAAGACACTTCAACAACTGGGCGTTTCGGACTCGCAAGCGGTGGAGTCCCTCTTCGCGGAATTGCGGAAGGCGGCAGAGAAGGAGCGCTCAGACCTGGTTTCCCGCGGCGCGTCGAGCCAGGCTCAGCGCGAGAAGCTTTCGAAGGCGCTCCGCGACCGGTGGCTGGCGCGCAAAGGGGGGATTCTCTCGCAGGTGGATGAGAATTGGCTAAAGGCGACGGGGAAGGAATTGAAGCCAGCGGTCGGGCGGCAGTTCAACGAGTTGCGTCGAGCCACGGTCAACCTGGAATTCGAACCCCTGGTTGAGGCGACGCCCCTGCAACAAGCTCGCAGCATACAGATGGGACTGCCTCTTCCTCCGGAAGCCGGTCCCGCCGTGCCGCATGACCTTACGCTTCCCGGAATTCTCCGGCCGCGGGGGAGCGTGCATCCCGTAACGCGCATGCAGCGTGAAATCGAGGACATTTTTCTACGCCTGGGTTTCAGAATTGAGAGCGGGCCGGAGATTGAGAGCACCTATTATAATTTCGACGCCCTCAATATTCCGGAGAGTCATCCATCGCGGGACGACTGGGACACGCTCTACATTGATGCGAAGACAGTGTTGCGGACTCACACCTCTCCGGTACAGATCCGCTCCATGGAGAAATACGGGGCGCCGCTCTACATCATCATCCCCGGCAAGTGCTATCGCCACGATAACCCGGACTCCACGCACTCGCCCATGTTTCACCAGATCGAAGGGCTGGCCATCGACGAGGATATTACGTTTGCGGACCTGAAGGGCACGCTCGATTTCTTCGCCAAGATGCTCTTTGGCGAGAAGGTTCGCACGCGTTTCCAACCAAGCTTTTTCCCGTTCACCGAACCGAGCGGCGAAGTGGCGGTTAGTTGCTTCGTTTGCGACGGGAAGGGTTGCCGGGTGTGCAAGGAGAGCGGATGGATCGAATTGATGGGCTGCGGCATGGTTCACCCGCAGGTGCTGCGCAACGGAGGCATCGATCCCGACAAGTATTCCGGCTGGGCCTTCGGACTCGGTGTGGATCGCTTTGCCATGGTGAAGCACGACATCAACGACATCCAGCTTTTCTTCCAGGGAGACGTGCGGTTCCTGGGGCAGTTTTGAGGGCAGTCGACAGTCAAGAGTCAAGAGTCGAGAGTCAAGAGTCGAGAGTCGACAGTTGACTTTCGACTCTTGACTGTCGACTGTGAACTCTTATGAAAGTCTCACTCAACTGGCTTAAAGAATTCGTGGATTTCACCGCTGAGCCCGGGCAGCTCAAAGCCGACTTGACAATGGTCGGCTTGAACGTCGAGTCGCTCGCGGAAGTTGGCGGCGACTGGGTGCTGGACGTGGAGGTCACCACCAACCGGCCGGACTGCCTCAGCCACTACGGAGTGGCGCGCGAAGTGGCGACTGTCTACCGAAAGACCCTGAAGCGGCTGGAGATTTTCGCCAAGGAATCGGGCGTGCGAAGTTCCGAGGAAATCTCCATCCAGATCCTCGATCCCGACCTCTGCGCGCGATATTGCGGGCGGGTGATTCAGAATGTGCGCGTTAAGCCCTCCCCGGATTGGCTCGTCAAGCGTCTGGAGGCGGTGGGTCAGCGGCCCATCAACAACGTGGCGGACGTCACCAATTACGTGCTGATGGAACTGGGGCATCCGCTGCACGCCTTCGACTTGCAGCGGCTCAGGGAGCGAAAGGTCATCGTGCGCCGGGCCGTTCCTGGCGAACAGTTGCGGACCCTGGACGGTACGAGCCGCGCTCTTACCCCCGACAACCTGGTCATTGCGGATGCTCAACGCGCAGTGGCGCTGGCCGGAGTGATGGGCGGGGAAGATTCGCAGATTTTCTCCACTACGCGTTCCGTGCTGCTGGAGAGCGCTTGGTTTGACCCCCTCTCCATCCGGCGCACCGCGAAGGCCCACGGCATGCACACCGACGCTTCGCACCGCTTTGAGCGCGGCGCGGACATTGAAATGGCGCCACTGGCGATCGACCGCGCCGCGGAGTTGATTGCTGAACTGGCGGGAGGTGAAATCCTTCGTGGCCTCGTGGACGTTTACCCAACTCCCAGGCGGCGTGAGGACCTGGTGCTGCGGCGCAGTGAAATCCGGCGAATTTTGGGAGCGGACATCCCCTGGGAAGAAGTGGAGCGAACTTTGCGCTCGCTAGGGTTCATGACCGAGCGGCGAGGCACCGTAGGCTGGCGAGTGACGCCGCCTTCTTTTCGCCTCGACGTCAACAAGGAGATCGACTTGGTCGAAGAAGTGGCCCGCCAATACGGCTATGACCGCTTGCCTGCCAGGCTGAGGCCCGCTCCCCCCCGCCCGGAGCGTGATGCGACGCGCGAAAAGGAATTGGCGGTCTCGAATCTGCTTTCGAGCCTTGGGTACTATGAGACGATCCAGTCTTCGCTTGTTGACCCGGAGGAGAATTCCCGCTTCTCTGACCGGACTCCGGTGATTCTAGCTAATCCTCTGAGCCAGGACGCCTCCGCCTTGCGCTCGTCAGCGGCTCCGAGCATGGTCCACGCTTTGCGCTGGAATCTCGATCGGGACCAAAACGACGTCCGCCTGTTCGAGCTGGGGAAGACGTATGCGTTGTCGTCGAGCGGAACACCCGAGGAGCGCCGTGTTCTGAGTCTGGGTCTCACCGGGCACCGGCGTCCGCCCTCCATCCACGACAACGAAAGGCCGCTCGACCTCTTCGACCTTAAAGGTGATCTGGAGGCGCTGCTGGGTTTGTTTGAGATTCCGGGAGTGGAATTTGAAACTGCCGAGCGCGGCCACTACGAACCAAGCCAGAGCGGCCGGTTCACGAGTCACGGCCAAAGCCTGGTGATATTCGGACGGCTCAGCCGTAACCTCGAACGCGATTACAAATTGCGCCAGCCGGCTTGGGTTGCGGAAGCGGACTTTGAGCGCCTCGCCGAATTTCCGTTGCGCTCGAGCGTCTTTCGCCCATTTTCAAAGTTTCCCGCCGTCGAGCGGGATTTCTCATTGGTGATCCCGGAACAGGTGACGTATGCGCGCCTCCAAGCCGCTCTGCGAGATCTGGCTTTGGAGGAAATCCAGAGCCTTTACCCTATAGATCTCTTCCACGGTGGTTCGATACCCGCCGGACATTACAGCATTCTCTTGCGGGTAACTTTCCAAAGCCGCGCGCACACGCTGACGAGCGAGGCGATTTCAGCGACAAGTCAAAGGGTAATGGCAGCGCTGGCGCCGCTGGGCGTCTCGTTGCGAGGCTAAGGGTCAGCGGAGTTCTGAAAGACCACGAAGGCGTGGCCACTGAAATTCTGGAATGGGGGGAAACGCTTGAGCGAACCTGACGATCCATTACGAAAACTTGAAGAAAGAGTTGTGAAGACCTTTGAGCTTATCAAGAGATCCCAAGAAGAGAAGCTTGGGTTGCAGCAGGACCTTGAAAAGCTCAGGGCGGAATCCAAAGAACGGGCCAAGGTGATTGAAGCTCACGAACGGGAACTCGTCGCACTGCGGCGCGAGCGGGAAGAGGTGCGAGTGCGCATCGAGAAGCTCCTCCAGCGCATCGATGCGTTGACTGCGCCTGAGTCAGGTGGATAAGGGCTCAGCACTCATGCAATCGCGGCAGTTCGCGACCCGCCCCTACTCAAGTGGTGAGCGAATCTCTGGCATGATCGTCCCACTTCGTAGAAGGGACCAGTCGCGTCAATTGATTGGACGGGGCTGAACGCGCAGCGGAAAAAGTCCCCAGGCCTGTCATCCTGAGCGAAGCGAAGGATCTGCATTTGGTTGTTTTCAAGGACATACTGCAGATGTTTCGCTCCGCTCAGCATGACAGATAACCCTTTTTCCGCAGCCAGTGCATGCGAGGGAAGGAGACCGATCGTCATGGCAGCGAAAGATTCGGAAGGGATTCGGGTGGTTATTTTCGACCAGGAATACTTCATCCGGGGCCAGCTTGACGAGGCCTACATTCAGAAGCTGGGTGAATTTCTGGATGGGAGAATGCGCGCTATCGCCGGTCGGACGCGGACGGTGGATTCGATGCGCATCGCGGTGCTGGCGGCGCTTAATATCGCCGACGAGTTCCACCAGATCAAAGCCCGCTATGAAGAAAAGACCCGGCGCGTAGATGAGAAAGTGGAGGAGTGTACGCGGCTGCTCGATCGTTACCTGAAGGAATCCGATTCCACATCAGCATGAAAATCCTTTTTATCGGCGATATTTTCGGTCATCCCGGCCGCCGCATCGTGAAGGAGTTGCTGCCCTCGCTGGTTGGGGAGTACGACCCTGACTTGGTGCTCGCCAACGGCGAAAACGCCGCCGCCGGCTTTGGCATCACGCCTCCCCTGGTTGAAGAGCTGCTCGACATGGGGATTGCCGTTCTGACCTCGGGAAATCACATCTGGGACAAGAAAGAGATCTACCCCTATATGAACGAGCATGCCGACGGCCGCCTGCTGCGTCCTGCCAACTACCCCCCGGGCGCCCCCGGCCACGGCTTATATCTGGGCAGAACTCGCTCAGGGTTCGACTACGCCGTTCTGAATCTTCAAGGACGCATTTTTATGAACCCCATCGATTGCCCGTTCCGGACGGCGGACGCCGAACTGGCGAAGATTCCTCCGGAAATCAAGGTTCGCATCGTAGACATGCATGCCGAAGCAACCTCCGAAAAGATATCCATGGGTTGGTATCTGGACGGGCGCGTGACGGCCGTGCTGGGCACGCACACGCACATCCCCACGGCGGATGAGAGGATTCTTCCCAACGGCGCCGCTTATGTTACTGACCTCGGAATGACGGGCCCTTTTGATTCGGTTATCGGCATCGACAAGCAAACTGCCATTCAGAAGTTCCTCAACCAGCTTCCCACTCGCTTTGAAGTCGCCAAGGGCGACGTGCGCCTTCATGGAGTCCTGATCGAAGCCGATCCCGCGACTGGGCGCGCCGTGTCCATTCAGAGGATCATGAGAAAGTAAATCGGTTGATCGGGAGATCGGGTGATCGGGTGAGCAAGAAATAACACCCGGTCCGGCCGTGTTCCTCCCCCGGCTACAAGCTTGAATACCAACTCGCACGCAGGTTTGTTGTTCACCCGATCTCCCGATCTCCCGATCACCCGATTAATCCGACTGTTTTCTTGCCCCATCCCCCGGAATGTGCCAGAATGAAATCGACGCGTCAGTCGAGGAGAGGAAGTGCATCCGGACCTCAAGAATGTCATCGAACTTCAGCAGGTGGATCTGAAGATTGAGGAGTTGACGAAGCAGATCGATTCCTTGCCCGCGCAGATTCAATCCCTGCATTCCCGCCTGGATGAGTTTATTCACGCCCAGGAAGATCGAAAGAAGCGATTGGCCGCGAATCAACATGCGCGCAAGGAAATGGACGGTGATATCAAAGTTATTCAGGAGAAGATCGCCAAGCACAAAGACCAGCTTTACCAGGTAAAAACCAACGACCAATTTCGCGCCATGACGAAAGAGATCGAGGGCGAAGAGGCGAAAGTGCGGGCGATCGAAGACGAGATTCTGGAGAAGATGCTGGAAGCCGAGGAGATTCAGAAGCAGGTGCAAGAGGCCGCATCACGGTTGGAAAGCGAGCGATCCGTGGTGGCGGCCGAGATCGCGCGACTTAAAACCGAACAGAAGGTCGACGACGAAGAGCGCCGCGGTTTGCAAGCCCGGCGCGCCGAACTCCAGGCGAGCTTGGGCGAATCGACGCGAACCCATTACGACCGCATCCGCCCGGCGAGGCGTGGCATCGCGGTGGCGGAGGTTCGCGAGGGGCTTTGCACCGCTTGCAATGTTCTCCTGCGCCCCCAGGTCTATAACGAGGTGCGGACCAACGAGGTCGTCTTAACCTGCGAGAACTGCGCGCGCATCATTTATTACCCGGAGCCCGCCCCCGTTGGGACAACCGAAGCGGACAGTTCCGAGGCCGGCGCAACCGCCTAGTTCGAAAATCGAAATTCGAAACTGGAAAAAGGAAACTGGAAACTGGAAAATGGAAATTCGAAACTGAGACTGAGGCTCGAGTTTCGAAAGTCGAATTTCGATTTTCCAGTTTCCATTTTCCAGTTTCGCATTACAGATCCACGGCATGGCCCAATCCCCCCAGATCATTGTGCACATCGACGGCGCCTCGCGGGGTAATCCCGGCCCGGCAGCTTATGGCGTGGTGATGGAGTCGGCCGACGGTTCCAGGCTGGCTGAATTTTCAGGGTATCTCGGAAAAACGACCAATAACGTCGCTGAATACCAAGGTCTGCTCGCAGCGCTCGATCACGCCCTCAGCAAGCATTACTTGCGGGTTAAAGTACAAACAGACTCGGAGTTGTTGGCGCTGCAAATCAAGGGCGTCTACAAGGTGAAGAATCCCGGATTAAAGCCCCTGCACGAGGCAGCCGAGCGATTGATCGGGCGCTTCGAATCATTCTCGATCGAGCATGTGCCACGCGAGCGGAATCGCGAAGCCGACCGGCTTGCGAACCTGGCCCTGGACGCAGCCGCCGGCGCGAATCCTGGTAGGGGCGGTTCGCGAACCGCCCCTACGAGCCCGGGACGGAAACCGGGTAACCCGTTGCGTATTTCCGCCACCTTCCGCAATGGAGTCCTCGAACCTCACTTTCAGCTTTCGCTATTGGAAGGCGAAGTGGTAGATTTGGAAGTCTACCAAAAGGAGTAAATCTCGAATGTCGCAACGAATGGTGAAATGTGTGAAGCTGGGCAAAGAGCTTCCCGGCCTTGACGAGCCCCCGTGGAACGGCGAGCTTGGGCAGCGGATCTACGACAATGTCTCGCAAGAAGCCTGGGAGCAGTGGCTGACCTATTTAAGGATGCTCATCAATGAGTATCGCCTGGCTCCCGCCAGTAAGGAAGCGCAGGAATTCATCGCTCAGCAGATGGAGCGGTTTTTCTTTGGCGAAGGGTCCGCCCCTCCTCCTGGGTACGTTCCACCCCAGCGGTAAAAACCTGTGAGCACCTCAACAACTCCTGCCCAGGCTCCGCCTCGGCTCAAACGTGTACTGACGCTGTGGGATCTGATCCTGTACGGCATCGTCCTGATCATGCCCATTGCGCCCGTACCCCTGTTCGGTGTGGCGCAGAAACTTTCCGATGGCCACGCCGTTACTACGATTCTGCTATCCATGTTTGCCATGCTGTTGACCGCCTTTAGTTACGGCCGCATGGCCGCCGTTTACCCCTCCGCTGGTTCCGCATACACGTTTGTCGGTTACGGACTGAACCCGCACCTGGGTTTTTTGGCGGGGTGGGCGATGTTTCTCGATTACCTGATCGTCCCCCTCATTTGCACTGTCTATGGCGCATTGACGGTGCAGCGTCTGGTCCCTGAAGCTCCTTACGTGGTCCTGGCCGCAGCCTTCGCGGGCGCGATGACGCTGATCAACTTGCGCGGCATTCGCACGACGGCTCGAACCAATTTTGTGCTGGCAACTATCATGAGCGCCGTTATTCTGGTCTTTATTGCCTTGGCGTTTCGCCTTCTCTATCACCAGCAGGGCTGGCACGGCGTTTTCTCGACCCAGCCTTTTTACAATCCGTCGACCTTTCACGTTTCTTCCATAGCTTTGGGAACTTCGCTGGCCGCGCTGACCTACATCGGATTTGACGGGATTACGACTCTGGCCGAAGACGCTCTGAACCCCCGCCGGAACGTTCTTTTGGCGACGGTGAGCGTCTGTCTGTTCACAGGGCTCTTCGGCGGTCTTCAGATTTACCTCGCACAGCGCGTCTGGCCTGACTGGCATACATTCCCGAATCTCGAAACGGCCTTCATGGATGTTACCCAGGTCGTGGGGGGCAAATTTCTGTTTCAAGCCCTGGCTTTCGTCCTGATCCTCGCCAACCTGGGTTCAGGGCTCAGCGGGCAGGCGGGCCTCTCGCGGCTGCTGTTCGGCATGGGCCGCGACAACGTCATCCCTCGCCGCTTCTTTGCTTATCTCGACCCCAAGCGCAATACTCCCAGCCTGAATATTATTATGGTGGGTGTTATTGCTTTTCTGGGAGCTATCGTTCTGAATTATGAGCGGGCAGCGGAGCTGATAAATTTTGGGGCTTTCCTCGCCTTCATGGGCGTCAACGCCGCGGCGTTGAGGGAGTTTTACCTGGCGCCTTCGGCACGTGCCTCCAGGCGATTGTTTGCGGATGCGGTGGCGCCCGCTCTGGGTATTGTCTTCTGTTTCGCTATCTGGGTGAGCTTGGCTACACCCGCCAAAATACTGGGCGGCTGCTGGTTTGTTGCGGGGGCCATCTACGATGCGGTCAAGACTCGGGGATTCAAGGAGAGCCCCGCCCGCATCGATTTTCGAGAATCCTGAGGACCGGTTCTTCGAAGCCCCGTCAGGGGCGGCATAGAGTAGCCCAGGGCGGAAGCCCTGGGTTGCCTGGCCCTCACCCCACCTTCGGCACCCCTCTCCCGCCTGGCGGGAGAGGGGACGGGGGGTGCGGGTTGAGTCTCACGACCCACGGCTTGCGCCGTGGGCTACACGCTGCCGCCCGCTCCGCGGGCTCCGTTCTTCAACGAGCTTCTGACTTATGACACGAGCCGCCTTCCTAAGAATGCCTTGTCCTGAGCGAACTGAATCTCACACCGATGGAATGGTTCGATTGGACTGCAGGGACTAATCTATGAAACAACTCGTTCTTGTTGTCACCTTGATTTTGTTTTTAGCCCCGACAAGAGTATCGGCCCAAGACGGCACCCTCGAGTCGATGGCGGGCAAGACGGTGCTGGTATTCACACCGCATCCGGACGATGAACTCTTTGGAGCCGGCGGGACTATCGCGCTGCTCAATCAACACCACAACAAAGTCTACATCGTTATTTACACTAATGACGATAAGGGATCCTACGATTTTGAGATGAGCTCGCAACGGCTGGCGCGCATTCGCAAGGCGGAGGAGGAAGCAGCCGAAACCGTACTGGGAACCCCGCCGGAGAACATTCAATGGATGGGCTATGACGATGGTATGTTGGAGTATGCTCCTCAACCAAAGCTCGTCGAAGAGGCAACGGCGATAATTCGCCGCATCCGTCCCGACGCGCTTTTGAGCATCGATCCGGGAAACTGGTACGCGCGCTGGCACAAGACGGACCATCGCATGGCCTCTCTGAATACGTTGGACGCAATCCGTGCCGCGGAGTTCTGGCTCTACTTTCCCAACCAGCGACTCGAGCAGCACCTCGAGCCCTACGCCGTACCCGTGACCTACTTCTATTACACCGCGCCACAAGAGGCCAATTACTGGGTCAATATCGATTCCATGGCGCAGGTGAAGCTAGAAGCCGCAACCAAGCACGTGAGCCAATTCGAGCCTTCCATCCACAAGTACAGGCCGGACTGGGACGCCGCCGACCTTGCCGGACTCAAGGCGGGTTTGATGAGCCAGCAGACGAAGAAAGACGGCCACTACGTGGAAGCATTTCGAAGGGCAGCAAGTTTCAACGAGATGTGAGGGCGAAGGCCGGAACCCTTGGACCTGTCATCCTGAGGAGCCGCAGGCGGTCCTGAGTGAAACGAAGGAAGGATCTCTGCAGTTGTGCAAGAATAAGAACTGCGGAGATTCTTCGCTTCGCTCAGAATGACCGTTGGCGCACGTTGGTCAGCAGCCTTTAGGCGGCGCTACGCTCACACTGGGAGAGCACGATACTTGGGAGATGTCTCGTCATGCATAGTGCTAATCAATTCCGGTTCGGGCTGGTTCTGGCCTTCGCACTTCTGGCACCGCCCTTAGCGGCGCAAGAGAACAGGCACCAACTCACGGATCATATCCCCCCCAAACGCTCTTCGCAGGTCACCGACGGGTTCGGCATCAACTCGGACCTGCCTCGCGAGCCGTATTTGCCGTGGGAACGTTGGTGGTGGGGGCGGATGTTCGACGCGGGCGTGAAGTGGATTCGCATTGGACAGTACGAGAACAGCTCCGACCTGACGAGCTGGGATTATGTGGAGCAGAAGCGCGGCGTGCTGGCGATCAATCCTTTATTGGACGAGTACGTCGATTCGCTCCACGACAATGGCATCCAGATTCAAGTCCAACTCATGTACGGCAATCCGATGTACACTTCTCCCTCCGGCAAACTCCCTGACTCGATCGAGCCCAAGCCCGGCTCGTTTCATAACGACGACCGAAGCCTCTATTCCATTTTTTGGGCGCCGCGCACACCAGAACAGATCGAAGCCTTTACACGCTATGTTCGCTTCATGGTGAATCATTTCAAAGGCAAGATTCACTATTGGGCACTTTGGAACGAGGAGGACATCGGCTATTGGAACCCCTGGGGGAATCCGGAAGAATACGGGCATTTGCTGAAAGCGATGGCCAGGGCCGTGCATGAAACCGATCCGGACGCGAAGGTGATTTACGGCGGACAGGCCGACCCCATGCGCGACTTCGCGAAGAGCGCTCTCGATGCCTGCGGTTGCGCCGCCGACATTGATGTGTTTGCCTATCACACCTACCCAGGTTACGGCCAGAACTTCAACCCCGAATCCGAGGACTACGGCGCGTATGGCCCCGAGTCTCCCGCGAAGTTGCGCGACTTGGTGCGCCACTATCCGGGCATTCGCTCCGATATCCAGTTTTGGGATGACGAGTTTAATTCCATTCCTTCCTGGGAAGGTTCGGATGAGTCCGTGCAGGCCAAGTACATTCCGCGCATGTTGGTGTACAACTGGGCGGCCGGCGTAAAAACCTTTGTCTGGCTCATCGCCGC
>JBELAJ010000259.1:0-11224 GCA_049508935.1 Terriglobia bacterium
TCCCGTGCGCGGGCAGAGCCTGTCCTGAGCGGAGCGAAAGAATGCCCGCGCGACAGCGGGCGGGACGCCCGCACCACAACGACGCGACATCATTGCTCAAGCAGGCAATCTATCCGGGAAAAACGTGCTCACCACCAACAACAGAGTCAGCACGATCATCACCACGCAGGTCACCCAGGCGATGTAATTGAAGAGGCGGGTGTTCTTGTACTTCCCCATCAGGTCTTCGCGATTCACCAAGTGGAGCATGAAGATCAGAACAAAAGGCAGGAGAACGCCATTGGCCACTTGCGAGAACAAGATGATGGGAATCTGTTTCGCTTCACTCAACGCCATCACGGCCAGTGCCCCGACCGCAATCAAAGAAGTGTAGAGCCAATAGAAAGTCGGCGCTTCGTCGAAGCGCTTGTTGATGCCCGCTTCCAAACCGAGTCCTTCGCAAACATAATAAGCGGTGGCCAGCGGCAGAATACAAGCCGAGAAGAGAGAAGCATTGCAAAGTCCGAAAGCAAACAGCGCGCTGGCCGCATGGCCTGCCAGTGGGCGCAATGCCAACGCCGCATCCCCTGCGTCGTTAATTTCGCGGTGGCCGCTCAGGTAGATGGTGGCCGCGCAGGCAACGATAATGAAAAAGGCCACCACATCCGTGATGATGCAGCCCACAATCACATCCCAGCGGGAATAGATGTATTCCTTCACCTTGATGCCCTTTTCCACCACTGCCGCTTGAAGATAGAACTGCATCCACGGAGCGATCGTCGTGCCGACCACGCCGATGAGCATGTATAAGTAGCTGCCGCTAAACTGGAAAGAGGGTTTCAGGGTGCTGATTACGGCGTCCGGCCACTTCGGGTGTGCAAGGAAGCACGAAACCGGGTAGGCAACGTAAAAAACACAAGCCGCAAGAAAAACTTTCTCCACGGTCCGGTAGGTGCCCTTGACCACCAGCGCCCAGACCAGCACGGCGCCCAGAGGAACTGCTACGTAGCGCGTCACGCCGAACACGGACATGCCGGAGGCAAGGCCCGCAAACTCGGCCACGGTGTTGCCGAGGTCGGCAGCAAGCAGCATCATCATGAGGATAAAAGTGGTGCGAAAGCCATACTCCTCGCGAATCAGATCCGCCAGCCCCTTCCCCGTGACCACGCCCATGCGCGCCACGATTTCCTGGACCACCACCAGCGCCACGGTAATGGGAATCAACGTCCAAAGCAATGTGAATCCGAATTTCGCTCCGGCAAGGGAGTAGGTGTAAATGCCTCCCGCATCGTTATCGACGTTCGCGGTGATGATCCCAGGGCCGAGGACAGCCAGGAAAATCAGCAAGCTTGTACGATACCGGTGAAGCCGTTCGCGATTCACGTGAGATTATCCTCTGGTGCGGAATTGCCTTCTGGTAATGACCAGTTCCAGAACATCGTCTGCGGTGACGACGCCGATCAAATGGCGTTTGTCATCCACCACGGGCAGAGAGATCAGGTTGTATTTGTGAAAAAGATCCACCACGGCAGCCGCCGAGGCGTGCGAGGGGACGGAAATCAGCGAGTCCATCACAAGGTCTCTGACCGGCTGTGAAGCTGGCGAAAGAAGTATGCGTCCCACCGGGACGGCCCCGGTCAGCACGGCATCGGTGTCCACAAGGTAGATCACGTGGATCGACTCGATCGACCCCTCAAAATTCCTCAATGCTTCGATGGCACCTACCGCCGCGACGGACTCATGTACGAACACATACTCCGTGGTCATGAGCGCCCCGGCCGTATTCTCTTCAAACCCTAGCAGTTCGCGAACCTCATTGGCTTCATCTTTCTCCATATCGGCCAGGACTTCAGCCGTGGTTTCGGGCGACAACTCGTGCAACACGTCTGCGGCTTCGTCAGGAGGCATTTCCTCGACGATATCCGCCGCCTTTTGGGCGGAGATGCTCTCCAGCAAGTCGGCCTGCATGCGGGTGGGAATTTCGGAGAGCGCCTGGGCAGCCGTCTCGTTGTCAAGACCTTCAATGACGGATTTCTGCTCATCACGGCTCAGTTCCTCCAGAATATCGGCGATGTCGGCAGGGTGAAGTTGCGCCACACGATCGTAGGAAAGCCGCAGCTTGATCCGCCGCTGCGGGTCTGACTCGATCAGATTGACGAACTCCCAGGGAATGGTCTTGGTCGGGAAAGAGCTGGTGAGCACGCGGATGGTATGCTTGGCCAGCACGCCCTGCAGCAGCCTGCGCAAAGCCGCCGCCATGCCGACATTGACCGCCACGATTCGCAGTTCCGCGTGGTGATCGGTAGGCTGAATGTCGAAGTCCACATCATTGACGCGCACCACTTTGCGGTTGTTCACATCAATGATCTGCTGATCCAGAATGTCCTTTTTAACTTTCAGCAACCCCTCGTCGGGAGCGTAGCAACGCACTTCGTCGCGCGGCACATTGGTCTGTCCGGCTCGCACAGAGAGCGATTGCATCTGCTCGTGCGTGATGCAAATCAGGGCATTCTTGGGACTCCTGACAAGATAGGAAGCCACGCGAAGGGAGTTCTGAGCGGGTGCGACACAAAGGTCCTCCAGTTGGCCCAGGTATTCTCCCTTCACTCCGTAGACCGGAAGGTGATCGAGTTCAGTAAAGTAAATCATGGTTTTGCGCACCACAAGCGTGTTTCAACAAACCAATGCCGCTTTCTGCCTTCTGCTTTCTGCCTTCTGCATTCTCAGAGTTCGGTATGAAACCGCAGTGCAAATAGATCAACCGGCCCGCGCACGTGATTGTACGCCGGGTTCTGGGCGAATTGGTAATCAAAGGTCAACTGGAAACGTTTCGCGATCTGCCAGTTGTAGTACGTTTCGGCGACCCGCTCGGCTCGGTAGTCGAGGGCTCCGTCGCCGACCGTGATTCCGAGCCCGCCCGCGGCAAGATATTGGCGATGGACAGCGCTGATCCCGTTGACGACAACCGCCAGGCCGACGGTGTCCTGCGGTCGGCGCCACCGCGCTCCCTTCAAGCTAATTCCCCCGTTGGCGGTGCGGTCCACGTCGGTGAACTCATAGGTCTGATTCTTGCCGTCGCTCCAACCCAAGCGCATGAATGCTCCCAGGTCCTTGCGAATCTCCTGGTCCATATTGATGCCGAAGCCGTACTTGTACCGGTACGCCGCGGTGAGGTAAATATCCTCGCTGATCGCAGGATCGTCGATTGTGGCTTGATAGCTTCCCATGTGGGCGCGTGTGTCATAGCCCATCACTCGTATGGCGCCCGGATGGCCCCGAGGTGAATATCGCCTTTCAAATTCCAGAGCTGCCGACCAAGCCTTCGGTAAGTCCCAGTCCATTCGCAAAGCGTTGGCGAATTTCGACACCTGAAAGATGCCCAACCGCGCGCTCCACGCCCGGGTATTAAATTCCGCCGTAGCTCCGTTCGTAAATCCCAGCGTGTTCGCCGGATAGTCCCAGGCGTCATTGGCGTACAGGGACCAGCTCATGAATTGGGTGCGCGGATCGTTGGCATAGGCGTTGTTGTCGAAGATATCCTTGGCGTTGAAATGGCCTATTGTAAATGTGAGCCTCCGAACGGCCCTTGTGCCTCTCAAGTCGTCAGGTGCGTCCTCGGTTGACTCCTTTTCCCCGCCCAAGCTCACAGTCTCACGAAGGTAAGCCCGACAGACATTGAGGTCGGGGTATGTCTTGCCCTCCCGGAACGCCTCAGCGTTCGGAAACGCGGCCATGCCGAGCGCGTTGCTGAGTCCGTATCCCTGCCACATCAGGAGGTCCACAAAGAACTCTCCCCCCTGCCACATGCGCACGCCACCCAGCGCGTCCACAGAGATGGTGTCCCTAACCTGTGCTCCCGGCGTGAGACTATTCGTCCCCGTATATTCAGCAGGGAAGGACAGGTGGCCTTGGCCAACAACCGTGGATTGAAGGTGCCAGTTCCAAGCCTGCGGCGTCGGGTCGGCAGAGTTCTGGCCCTGGTCCGGCGTGGGAGCTTCTTGGCCGCGCGCCGCTGAAGTGACACCCAGAAACAAAAGCAGTATCCACCCAAGCGCGGAGTTCCGCACCCAGCGCCCCACGTGCTCGAGTTTGAGCCCCCTGCTTAGATTCACAACGCAATCCTCACATCAGATAATCGGCCCAAAACCAAAACGCCCCTGGGAGCAGAAACTCCACAGGGGCGAAACGAGGGACCCAGGTTCCGCAACCCGGTCTCTCAAACCTCCTGGTGAGAGCTTTGGCTCCACACAACGTAGTGTCTTGCCCTCTGCGACAGCCACTTTAGGCAGAGCCTTATGCCGGCCATGCCTGCTCCACCCGTTGGCTCGTCTCCGAGTTTCCGGGCAGTGGCTTTTGTTTGTGTGGTAACCTCGCCTAACGAGGTTGAATCCATTTCCCAGGGCCCCTCGCACCGTACACGCTGCGCGAAAGGCCCCATACTCCCCTTATAAAAGGCCCCCAATCCTGATGTCAAGAAAAAAGCGCACCCGCAATTCAGGAAAATTGAAATTGGAAACTGGAAAATCGAAGTCGGCACGAGGTGTCTCCAGTCGCGGCAGGGCAGAGCCCCAACACACACCCACTCCCGTGGGCCGGGGCAATTCCGATTTTCGAGTTTCGAGTTTCTATTTTCCGCTTTAGTTTGTTTGCCGCATGACCCATCGGATGCCGTTCAGGAGCATCTCCTGGTACCGTTGGTCATTCCACACCGCGTCCTCATGGCCCAGGCTGTTGTAATAAACCCGGCCTTTTCCAAACATGCGCGTCCAGGCCACCGGCCAGCCGTAATACCTGATGCGCACGCCCTCTTTCTGCATGTCGACGGACTTCGGATCAAGCTTCAAGAGCACATGCGAGGTCTCGGCTTTAAAATCGCTGATCTGATAAATCTCATCGTTAATCTGGAACGAACTGCCGAGAAAACTCACCAGCGGGCTCTTGGGGTCCGCCACATCAATCGTCACCATCTGATGCCAGGGATGGTGATTGAACCAACCCCCGATGATGTCTCCGTACGTTGACCATAGGTAGAAGGTATCCGTAGCGCTGTGGACACCCACAAATCCATGCCCCGAGCGGAGGAAATCCACAAAGGCGCTCTTCTCCTCGTCCGTCATGGGCAGTTCCCCGGTGGTGTTGAACATCACGGCGTCATAGTTCTTCAGATTCTCCTTGGTGAAGGCGCCTACGTCTTCTGTCACGGTAGTGTCGTATGCCCCGGACTTCTCTCCCATCTCCTTCACGATCTGTTTGGAGAGCTCCACGCTTTCGTGGTGGAACCCTTTGGTCAGGGTCATGTACAGCAGTTTGCCTTTCTTGGCGGGCCGCGAATGGCCAACCTGAGGCATAGACACCGCCAAGCCAATCAAAACTAGCATGGCAAGAAGCAGTTTATATTTCAGCATTGTTACTCCTTGGTTAAACATGATTATAGGACTGAGCGGCATTCCTGGCCTATTTTACCAGAAGTTGTGAAGAAATCAGCCGTTTGTCATCCTGAGAGCTTGTGACTTTTTTGGTTTTTGGGCCGTTTAAGGGCACTTAACTCATTTGTTATCAGTGCCACTTTTCAGTGAAATTCAAAAAAGTCACAAGCTCTGAGCGGAGGGAAGGATGACACATTCCGATTTTCTTCACGCTTTCCCGCGCCGTGGGCCGCGGCCACGCACGGAATGATCCTACTTCAGATGACCGAAGTTCAGAAGCGCATTGAAAACCGGCGCGTAAGAACCGATGGTCTCCCCTCGATACAGCGGGTTATTGGCGAAGAGCACCACACGGAGAAGCTCGTTTTAATCCCGGCCTCCCGCTCTTCGAGTGCCACAGCAACCGCGAGTGCGGATGCTGGTACCGTTGCCCCGACGTCACGTACGCATTCTCTCGATCACAGCAGCAAAAAAGCCGTCCATGTTATGCAAATCGGGACGAGTGCGCAAGTAACCGCGAGAGTCGAACAGCGGACTGAACGCAGGGTATGCAAACTCGAGCGCTGCCCGCGATACGAGTTGATATTCCGGCGATGTTGCCAGCACTCGTTCCACCACGCCTTCATTTTCCTCGCGCTCAAGCGAGCATGTAGCGTAAACGAGCCGGCCGCCGAAATCGAGATAGCCGAGCGCCCCTTTGAGCATCTTCGCCTGAGCCTCCGCCAGGCGTTTCACGTCCTCCTCGCGCAGCCGCCATTTGATCTCCGGGTTGCGCGCCAGGGTCCCCGTGCCCGAACAAGGCGCGTCAAGTAGAATGCGCTCGAACCGGCAGCCGAAAGGTAGTGCCTGAGCCGCATCGAGGCGAACCGCCAGCCACTGCACGTCGTTGGGAACCCACTGAGGAAGCAGACGCGCCATGGTGCGAAGGCGCGAGGCGCTCCGATCGCACGTGACGAGAGTTCCCCGCCCCAACATTTGCGCGATTTGCCCGGCCTTCACACCGGGCGCCGCGCACAGATCAAGAACCCGCTGCCCCGTTTGCGGCATCAGCAGCTCTACAACAAGCTGCGAAGCTTCATCCTGAACCACTACTCGACCTTGGCGCAGAGCTTGGGACGTTTGCAGATTCCCAGATGTGACCACGAGAGCTCGGGCTGAGAACTGCCCAGGCGTGGTCTTTACCCCGTCCGATGCCAATGCTTCGCGCAACTGCGAGATGTCTTCGCCAAGCTTGACCACGCGCAGCACGGTGGGAGGAACCCGCGTGCTCGACCAAGCCAGCCGCAAGGCCACGTCTTTCCCGCCGGAATGGATTCCCGCTTTCGCGGGAATGACCCTGGGGCCGAGTTCCTCCCAACGCTTGAGCAGCCAAGCGGGCACCGCGCGCCGCACCCTCGCCTGCCCCGCTTCGTCGAGATCCTCAAATCGCTCGGGCGCTCCGATCCTGCCAGTTGGCGATATTTTGCGCAACAGCGCATTGACGAATCCTGCCGCTGACCGTTTGTGCGCCGCTTTCGTCATCTCCACGGCGTCGTTGACAACGGCTGCCTTCGGAACTCGCGACAGGAACTGAATCTGGTAGATGCCCAGGCGCAATATCGTCGCCACCTCGGGGTCCAGACGCTCCACGGGCTTTCCGGACGCCTCGGCAATTCGAAAGTCCAGTTCGCCACGCCAACGCAAGACGCCCATCACGATCTCGGTCGCCAATCGCCGGTCGGCGTCGTTTAGCGCCGAAACTTCCTGGGATTGCAGCAACTCGACAGCGAACGCTCGCCCCGCTTCTACGCGCCGGAGGATTCGATAAGCAATTGACCGGGCGGGCGAAATGGGCAAGGGCTGACTCCCTATGCGGAACATCGCACGAACGATGTCGTTCTGAGCGAAAACGGTTCCCCTCCTTGGTAAGAAGGGGTTAGGGGTGGTTGCGCGTTGCCGATGGGACCGCCCACCACCCCCTGCCCCTCCTCCCGCCGAGGAGGGGAGTCACGGATTGCGACAAGTATGTTATCGCTGCTATCCGCCCAACCGCTCTCCCTCGGCAGGGCGCATACCGTTCAGGAAGTCCCGGGCCGGCAAACGCTTTCGCCCTTCAAGTTGAAGCTCGAGAAGTTCCAAAAGCGTTCCCTGGCCGCACACGACACGCAAACATCCGCGCTCGGGCAGAAGTGTGCCAGGCTGATGTTCATCCCCGACTTGGCCCGCCGCGGGTGCTGCCGACCAGATGTGGAGGTTCTTCGATCGAAAACTTGCATAAGCTCCCGGCCAAGGCCTTAATCCTCGCACGCGCCACGCGATTTCTTCCGCAGAGAGCGTCCATACGATCCGTCCATCTTCCTTTTTCAGGATTGGGGCAAGCGTAGCCTGGGAATGATCCTGCGGCTGGGGCTGAAGCTCTCCTTGGCTTACCTTCGCCAGAGTCTCCGCCATCAACTCCGCCCCGACGCCGCTCAATCGCTCGGAAAGGGTTTCGGTGGTGTCGGAGGGTTGAATCGGCACGTCGCGTCTCAGGAGTATATCCCCGGTGTCGAGCCCTTCGTCGATTTTCATGGTGGTGACGCCGGTCATGGATTCGCCGCGCATAAGCGCCCACTGAATCGGCGCGGCGCCGCGATATTTGGGCAGGAGCGAAGCGTGCAGGTTGATGCATCCCTGCTTAGGAAGTTCGATCATCCATCGCGGGATAATATGGCCATAAGCAACCACCACGATGAAATCAGGTTGGAACTTTGAAAGGAACGCGACCGTTAACTCGTCCTTAAGCTTCGACGGTTGGAATACCTCTCGGCCCGCACGCGCGGCCGCTTGCTTCACCGGCGATGGCTTGGTCTCGTACCCCCGGCCGCTCGGCTCGTCGGGGTTGGTCATCACCAACTCAATCTCATGCTTATCCGCGATAAGTCTTTCCAGCGTGGGAACCGCGAATTGGGGGGTGCCACAGAAGATGAGTTTCATGGAGAAAAGTCATCAGTCGTCAGTTATCAGTTCTCAGTAAGAGCCGTGAGCACCACCAGCGTTCGTTGGTTTGACTGACTACTGACAACTGAAAACTGATAACTCTTTTACCACTCTCCCGCTTTAATCATCCTGCGGATCTGGCGTTTAATCGAGTCGCGCTTCAACCTGCTGAGATGCGAAATAAACAGCTTTCCGCCCAGGTGGTCGGACTCATGGCAGAAGGCCCGCGCCAGCAAGCCTTCGCCGGAGAGGGTGATTTCTTTTCCGCTGGCGTCCCGAGCGCGAACCGTGGCACGCAAGGGGCGAGTGGTTTTGGCCCGGAAATCCGGAAGGCTCAGGCAGCCCTCTTCTTCCGCCTGTTCGCCCTCCCTGGCAATGACCTCGGGATTGGCAAGCACTAACCTCGAATTCGGGTCCTTGCCGCAGGAAACATCAATCACGCAGAGCTTCAGCGAAATGCCCATCTGCGGCGCGGCAAGCCCTACGCCGTTGGCGGCGTACATCGTCTCAAACATGTCCGCCACCAGCTTTTCGAGATTTCCATCAAACAGGGTCACTGGCGCGCCAGGCCTCTCCAGGACCTCCTGACCGAACTTCACAATTGGATAGATCATCGCCTGTCTCTTGTAGCGCCGACCTTCAGAGCCTGCCCTGAGCAGAGCGAAGGGCCGGCAGGTGCGGACGTGAAGGTCCGCGCTACATCTCAGAACCGTCTCACCTGCTCCATGTAGGCGGAGTAATTGCGCTTCGTTTCCACTATCGAGTCTCCGCCGAATTTTTCCAGGAACGACCGGCCGATCGCGAGGGCCACCATGGCTTCACCGACCACACCGGCGGCAGGCACCACGCAGACGTCGGACCTCTCATAAGCTGCCGTGGCAGTCTCCTTGGTTTCAAAGTCGACCGACTCGAGAGGACGGCGCAACGTCGATATCGGTTTTACGTAGCCGCGCACGACGATGTCTTCGCCGTTTGAGATTCCGCCTTCCAGCCCACCGGCCCGGTTCGATTTACGAGTGAAGCGCGAATTTTCCCGGTCGTACCCAATTTCGTCATGAACTTGGGAGCCCGGACGGCCCGCGGCTTCGATCGCGGCGCCGATTTCGACGGCCTTAACCGCCTGAATCGACATCACGGCCTGCGCCAACTGTCCGTCCAACCGCTCATCCCATTGCGCGCACGAGCCGAGACCCGGCGGCACAGCATGGGCAATGACCTCGAAAGTCCCTCCCACCGTGTCGCGCGCTGCGAGGGCCTTGTCCACTTCTTCCTTCATGCGCGCTTCCGTCGCCGCATCCACGCAGCTCAGAATGATTTCCTCGGTCGCGCGCAGCGCCAGCACCTTTTCAAACGGAATCTTCTCATCCTTAACAGCCACGCTTCCGACGGCAACCACATGGCTCGCGACCTCGATGTCGAATTCTTTCAAGAACAGCTTGGCCACAGCCCCGGCGGCCACTCGCGCCGCAGTTTCGCGAGCGCTGGCTCGTTCGAGAACGTAGCGCGCCTCCGGGAAATCGTATTTGAGACAGCCCGCCAGGTCGGCGTGTCCCGGACGCGGCCGCGTCAGCGCCTTGTGTTTGGCGCGGGTTTCGAGACTGTCCTCGACCGCCAGAGCCTCTTTCCAGTTTTCCCAATCGTGATTTGAAATCAGTAAAGTGATGGGTGAACCGATGGTATGCCCATGGCGGACTCCGGAGAGAAATTGGGCGGCATCGGACTCGATCTTCATCCGGCCTCCGCGCCCATAGCCGCCCTGGCGCCGCTTCAATTCTCGATTGATATACTCGAAATCGATGCGCAAGCCTGCCGGTATTCCCGAAAGGATCGCAACCAAAGCTTGACCGTGCGATTCACCGGCCGTCTGAAATCGTAACATCGCCGCCCCTGAAGGTTCCAGTTACCCGTCTCCAAATTGCTAATATTAGCGGAATTGCGCACGAGGGTCAAAATTTGGACGTTCCGGTTTCACGCCAAGGCACAAAGTGCGCAATGGCCGCAAAGAAACGAAAACGCGGTGGTTGTGCAGTCTGATGCTGTAGCGGCAACCCCGCGTCTGCGGGATCGCCAAGTGGCGGCGTAAAGCCGCCGCCGCTACATCAAACTCAACCGCTGCCAGAATTTGGACGGACCTGTCGAATGCACTGCATCCTGAATCCTGACTCCTGAATCCCGCCTTTCTCACACCGGATGGCACTCGATCACCGGCGACGCCTCGGTTGAAATAATTCTGCTGATTGCGAACCCGGTGCTTGCAAGCAGCGAACGGAAATCAGCTTCCGTGCGTTCGCAGCCGCCCAGCACGAGCATCAGCAATTCCATCAAGCCGGGCGGCCGGGCAGTCGAATCTACGATGTTCTCTATCAGCAGGAGAGTTCCACCGGGGCGAATGGCGCGACGGGTATTGCGAAGGATTTTGGCGGCGTCTTCGTCGGGCCAATCGTGAATGATGCCTTTCAGCAGGTAGGCGTCGGCGCCCTCAGGCACGGAAACAAAGAAGCTCCCTGCCAGGATCTCGCAGCGAGCGGCAATCTCGCCGGTCAGAACTTCGGGCGCGCGAGCCACCGCCTGCGGCAGATCGAACAGCACGCCGCGCAGCCCGGGCGTGGCCGAAAGGATGTCGCGCAGTAGCGCGCCCTCCCCGCCGCCCAAGTCCACCAGCCGCTCGAAGCGCGAGAAATCGTAAGCCGCCACGAGCGCCGGACTGGTCCAGGCCACACCCTGAGTCATGACGGCATTGAAGAGTGCGCCGTCCTCCGCATGCCCCTCGAGGTAGTCGAAGAAACGTTGCCCGAAGATTCGTTCAAACGACGCCCCGCCCGTGCGCACCGAATACTCGAGTTCGCCCAGCGGCCGCCAAA
>JBELAJ010000026.1:0-27456 GCA_049508935.1 Terriglobia bacterium
CTCTCGACCCACAAATAGACCCCAGTTCGCTACGCCTGCAGGGGGGAGAAAGCAGAAGTGCCAGCTTCTCCCACGAATTCAACAGAATATGGGCTTAATGAAGGAAAGTCTTTGACAGTACGTGACAGCAACCGGGGAGAGAAACATGAAGAGCGGGTTAGAGGTATTTATAGGAGCATTTGGGGGGATTCTGCTTCTGTTTTCCAGTCTCTCCGCGAACCCTCAAACGGCCGCGGAGCCGACGATCTTCCCAGAGCCCCACGAGATGGAAAGGCGTGGCGGGACCTTCTCCCTCGTGCCATCCGTGCCCATCTTGGTACCGGCGACAGCTTCCGACAGCGAGCTTCGCCTGGCGCATTTCCTGATGGCTGATCTTGCCGATAAACACGGATTGGCCCTCCTAGCGCAGCCGGCCTCAACTCTACCTTCCACGGGATCGTTCATCTTGATGGGAGACGCAGAGAACCCTCTCATTCGAGAATATCTCGAATCTCGCAGAGTCGAGGCTGTGCGCGAGCCGGAAGGTTACCTTCTGGACGTCGATCAACGTGCTGTGGTCATCGCGGGAGCCGACGAGGCCGGTGCGTTCTACGGTCTCCAGTCACTGCGCCAGCTGATTCAAGGCGAGGCTGGCCGCACGAACATCGCGGGCATTCACGTTCGAGACTGGCCTGCCAAGCTGTTTCGCGGCATCAAGCTCTACTTGCCCGGCCATGAAAACATCGCCTACTTCCAACGATTCATCCGCGACTTCATGGCCCTCTATAAATACAACCGCGTCATCGTGGAGTTGAACGCGGCGATGCGGTTCGATCGTCATCCGGAACTGAATGCGGGTTGGTGGGAATTGCACCGAGACCTGAATGCCACACGCCGTGACCGCTCGCCGGGTCCCGGCGGTCAATATCAGGATTCGGCTAACGCGGACACCGCGGATGGCGAGGTTCTGGAGAAATCCGAAGTCGCCGCTCTGGTCGACTACGCGCGCCAATACCACGTAGAAGTAATTCCGGAGATCCCTTCGCTCACTCACAGTTACTATTTGCTGACCCGTCATCGGGAGCTGGCGGAGATTGCGGACGCCGAATGGCCAGATACCTACTGCCCTTCGAACCCCAAGGTCTATGACCTATTGTTTGACGTCGTGGATGAATATATCGAAGTCATGAAACCGCGCATGGTGCATATGGGGCACGATGAATGGAGAATGCCCTGGGGAGTCTGCCCGTTTTGCCGGGAGAAAGATCTGCGCGAACTCTACGCGCAGGACATCCGAAAGATTCACGACCACCTTGCCCAGCGCGGTATCAAGATGTCGCTCTACGGGGACCATCTAATCGAAGCCGTGCGCGGAGTGCGCCTCCAGAAGGCGTCGACGCGCGCCGGCCAGTTTTATGAAACCCCCGGCGCTTTGTCCCCGGAGCAAGTCAGAAATCTGATACCGAAAGATATCCTTGTCTACAATTGGTTCTGGGATGAACGCAACCGCGCGGAAGGGGAGGGCGAACCCAACGAAATCGCGCTGGACCAGTGGGGCTTCCAGCAAATCTTCGACAACATGGAGCCCTCTATCCAGGATTACGAACGGCGCGCGGCACGCCCCGGAATGATCGGTGGCGCGCCCTCTTCCTGGGCAGCCACGAACGAATTCAATTTCGGCAAGGACTTGATGTTCGATTTTCTGGGCTGCGAGCAGCTTCTCTGGTCCGGCCGCGAACCTGCGATGAACGTGCTTTCTGCAACGATTCAAACCTTGCTTCCCCGGGTCCGGCGAAATCTGAGCGCCAAGCCCTTTCCCAGCGATTACGATCCGGTGATTCCCCTGAATATCGAAGCCGCTTTGGAGGCATCTTCCGCGCCCGGTGTTAATCTGCACGGCATGAGGAGCGGGCGGGTTCAAACCGGCAGGCTGGTATTTGAACTGAGCCGTCGGGAAGGCAAACCCGCCGTCGCCCTCTCGACCACAAACGGAGAGTCGCCTAACCTTCCCATCGGCGCGGATGCCTCCAGCATCATCTTTCTCCAGGCCGCTACGCGACCCGCGCGCAACGTGAATGCCGACGACTACACCTGGAACTACGCCGATACTGCTGACCTGCTCGGGTGGTACGAAGTGACTTACGAAGATGGATTCGTGGAGAGCGTTCCGCTGCGGTACGGGGTGAACATCCTGGAAGTTGGGTGGGGAAGGGACCATAAGCCCGGCGACCTTGCATACGAATCCGAACTCATCGATTGCGGTGAGCCCGGGCAAGCGCCCCTGACTTTCTTTGCTTATGAATGGATCAATCCCCGGCGCGGGATTCGGGTGAAAGAAATCCGCTTGAAGGCCCCCACCGGTTTCAGAAATGTGGACGGTCATGCATCCCCAGCGAACCCGGTGCTTTTGGCCGCCATCAGCGTGGTAAAGAAACGCACGCCGCCGAAGCCGAAACCTTTGCAAGTGCCGGGTGCATGAACGGCACCCGTTTTTGTCTCGCGGAGATTCACTCGAGATCATTGGGAGGTTGAGGGTGAGACGCGTCGGAATATGTTTAGCAGGATTGTTCTATCTGTGGCTGGCGCTAACGTCGAGCCTCAGTTGGGGACAATCGTCTCCGGCGGCGTGGCAGGGAGTGGTCCGCGACACTGAGGGGAAGCCCTTACCAGGAGCGGTGGTGGAACTACGGGCCACGCGGGCGGGTCGCCAACTAACATCCAAGACCGACAGGGCGGGATCGTTCAGTTTTCCCAACGTGATCCCCGGGACATATACCCTGAGCGTCCAGGGCTTGGGGTTGTTCGCACGCTGCGAACAACCGCTGGTGGTTCACGCCGGAGAACGCATTGAGGCATGGCTCGAATTCGAAAAGGATCCGCCCCAACTCCGCTTGAATTTCGCTCCCCCAGGGTCCAAAGCCCAAGCGACCGGGGGTGAGAAACTCTCGAGCCGCCAAATTTCCTCGCTCCCCCTGAACAAGCGCGATTTCAGCCAATTGCTCTTGCTGGCCGCGGGCACGATGACGGACACCAATGGCGCTGCCAACTTTACCCAGCAGTTCGCCGTGAACGGCCAGCGCGGTAGTACCGCGGTTTTTGCCCTGGATGGAATCGATTGCACCGATGCTACGCTGGGCGGAGCGACGTTCTCAAACTTTAACGTTGATGCGATTCAGGAGATTCGCGCCAACTCCGGCGTCATGCCGCCGGACGTGGGGGAAGGCGCGGCCAGCTTCACCAACGTTATTACCAAGTCTGGCGTCGACCTCCTTCACGGCTCGGCATTCGAATTTGTGCGGAACGCGGCCTTCGACGCCCGGAATTTCTTCGACCGGCGCACCCTCGCCCTGCCCGGACGAATCCCACCCTTCATCCGCAATGAATTCGGCTTCACCAACGGCGGCCCCGTGGTCCTCCCAGGGCTTTATGACGGGCGCGGCCGGACCTTCTATTTCGGTGAATACCAGGCCTTTCGGCAGGTTCAGGGCACAACGCAGGTTTTCCCCGTTCCCACAGGGTTAGAACGTGAGGGACTTGATCAGACGGCTTTTCCGGGGGATACGCTGATGGTGCCGGTCAGCGCTTCGGTGGCTCCTATTCTGGCCCGGTACCCCCTGCCCGACGATCTGCAGGGCCCCTACGGGCCACGCACCTATGCGACGTCCTCGAAGGTTTCGACCTTCAGCGGCCAATTCTCGGTACGGATTGATCATCGCATTTCCGATGCCGCGCGACTGTATGCTCGTTTTACCTTCGACAACACGAGCGGTCCGACGACCAATCCTGACCAGACCGCCATCGCCCCGAGCTTCGCCAGCCGTTTCTTCGATCACCAGCGCAATGCCGGGCTCCGCTACACTCGCATGATTTCCTCGAACTTGACGTGGGATTCGGTTTTGGGATTTGACCGTAGTACACCCTTGTTTCCCACCCTCAACTCGACACAGCCGGGAATCGTGTTTGGCGACTCGGCCTTTGAGGCTTTCAACTCCGCCTCCGGAAAAAGCAGTGGAGCCTATGGCAATATCATCCAGTGGCGGGAGAATCTAAGCTACCTCCGCCACAACCACAATTTCACCATGGGGTTCGAGGCGCGGTGGAACCTGAACACGACAATCTTTGGCCTGTACCCCAACGGCCGATACACCTTCGGCGGAGGCCCGGCCTATTCACCGGTCGCTATTCCCTCCCAGAGCGGCTTACACAATATACGAGCGGGTGACCCGCTGCCGGACTCCCTTTCAGGGTTGCTTACGGCAACGCCTTTCAGCTACGAAATCACCGCCGCCCCCGCCATTTTCCCGCAGGGGACCCATCAGGGCGAAAGTGACATTCACAACGTCTCTTACAACATCTATTTCGAAGATTCCTTGAAGGTCACGCCGCGTTTCGTACTGAATTATGGTTTTCGTTACGAGGTCAATACGCCGTTCCAGGAAGTGCATCATCTGACGGGGTCGGCCTTTTTTGTCAACGAGAGCGGGCAAGACGTTCCGGTTTGGACAATCGGGGCGCGGGAGAAGTGGCTGGTCAATCTCCAGCCGCCCTACGACACGGACTGGGGAGGCTGGGGGCCGCGCTTGTCTGCCGAGTGGCGGGTCACGGGAAAGACCCGTGTGCATGCTGGTGGGGCGGTTACGACGCTCCTGCCCCTCTCCTGGCAGAGTGACTCCACGGTGGACAGTACTCCTTACCTGCTCGATTTTCTTGTCACCGCCGTGCCCCAATACCCCGTATCGTTCCAGAACCATGTTCAAACCTTGAGCCTGCCGACGATTTACTCGACCACCGGACAGCCGCTTTATCCGACGGGTCATTCCTCGGATCCTCCGCCGAACAGCGAAATGGACGTGCTCCGCTTCCAACAAGACTTGGCGCTGCTTACCCCTTCTCACCAGATCCAGCCCATTGGCACGGTGACCATGGCGAAAAACTTCGTAAACGGTTACGTACCCACCTACACGGTGGGAATTGACCGCGACGTCGGCGAAATACAATTGAGCGCCGCGTACGTGGCCACTGTGGGCGTTAGGCTGGCGACGAATGACTTCCCCAACGCTTACAGCGGCGCCAGTCCGGGTTACGCTCCAGACACGATGTTTGGTCCGGGAGGGCAGGTCCTCGGCGGCTACGGTCCGGAATATCTCGAGGTGAATAGTTCGCATTCCACTTACCACGCTTTCCAGGCAAGCCTGGCGAAAACTTCAGCCCGTGCCGGTCTGGGAATCCAGGCCAACTACACATTAGGCAAGTCGCTGGACGATAGCAGTAGCGTTGTCGCGGGGTTTGCTCCCATGACGTTCGGCAACCAGTCGGGAAGCTGGCCGCAGGACCCGCGGCATCCCGCAGCGGATAAAGGTCCTTCCACTTTCGACCTTCGTCACACGTTTGGCATGACGGTGATTTATCAACCGGCTCTCGACCAGGTCGGCTTCTTACGTGGTGCGAACAGGGGGTTAACCACAGGCTGGCAACTGCTGAATATCACGACTCTGACCAGCGGGCCGCCCTTCTCCGTATTCTCGGGAGTTGAACAAACGGGCTTCGGCGCCGGAGGCGGAGATCGGCCGGACCAGATCGGGGTTCCGGTTTTTTCCAATCAGCGTAAGGTGAGAGAAGACTATTTCGGACTGGGTGCAGACAACGGATCCCTCTTTTCGATTCCCATCAACCTGCCCGGCGGCAGCGGTCCCAACCAGGGAAGGTTCGGAACCTTGGGACGCAATACTTTTCGCGGACCTGCCGACCATAACTTTGATTTTGCGTTACTGAAAGACACTCCATTGGGGCACCGCAGCCAAGGTGAGCCGGCGATCCTGCAGTTTCGCGGCGAGTTTTTTAATGCCTTCAACCTGGTCCACTTCGGTTTGCCTGCCAACATCCTTCGGGGGTCGGGATTCGGCCTCATCAGCGGTACGAGCGGGACCTCCCGCCAGATTCAGTTTTCCCTCAAGCTGCTCTTTTGAACTGAGGAACACTTCTGCTGATCGACGACGGCGTTGTAGCGTCGATCTCCGATCGACGACGGCGGTCGGAGACCGCCGCTGCAATACCCTCAGAGGGTGAATCTCTCCTTGGCACGGCCAATCCTCAGAGTGTTTCACTAGCCCGGCGCGAACCGGGTTTTGCCGGACGTACTCGTATTTGTCCCGCAGCGGTTCTTCCGAACGCATGACGTGGTCAAAGAAATCCTTTTCCCAATGGGTCCCCTCGCCCTCGTCCTCACGCAGAATCTTGGACAAGTCGCCGCGAAGGGCCTTCACCCATTTCCACAATGGAGGTGACGGAGGCGCGAAGCCGGCAAGAAGGTGAATGTGGTCCGGCATAATCATAAATAGGCCAACCCAGACATAGAAGTCCGTTGCCACCTCACAAAATTTCATGAGTTCCTGATGAATAGCCATATTGGCAAGCGTATGTTTGCGGTCCTGAGTGCAAAGAGTCAAGTAATAGATCGGGGAGTTCATGTAGAGCCAGTCCAAACGACGGAGGCGCGGTTTGTGCTTCATGGGGGTCATCAATCTCTAGCAGGTCAGCTTACGGCGTCGATCTCTGATTTGTGATCTGTCGCGTCCCTTTCCGATCGACGCTACAATTTGGGTCGCTCCGTCTAAAAATGCGGCCACAGTTCTTCCAGGGTGGGCAAGGTATCGCCTTCTTTGAAGGTTCGGAACAGGTCTTCCAGGCGTGTCTGAAAACGGGCCCAGTATTCGTATTCCAGATCCCACCGGCGGAGCTCGACGCCGAGGCGGTAATCTGTATACTCGTCCCGCCAGGCGGATCGATACATCTCCCGCGCCGTGGTGAGCATATCCATCAAGTCGGCGACCCGACCGTGATCCCACGAAACGATTTGCCGCGACAGAAAGGCGATATCGGTGCGGTTGGGGTTCTTCCCGGCGTTCTGGAAAAAGCCGCCGATCTCACCGGCGTAAATGTACTTCATCCCGGCGTAATCTAACATGCGCGCGTTCACCAGCAGGCTGGGAAGCGAATAGGTGTCCCCGGTCGAGGCCAGCGCCCGTTGCACTCGCTCCTGCGCGTCCTCCGCCAGCAAGCGCTCCTCGCGCAGCGCCGCCAGACTGCTTTCGGCGTGCGCAAGGCGCTCGGGCGCGAAGGGATCTGCCCATATTTGCTGTATCGTGCGCCCCCGTCCCAGAGTTTTGGCGAGCGAAGCTTCTGCTGCGCTTAGCTTGTCAAGGGCGGTGGCGACGTCGGCCGCCGCCAGCGCGGGATACATCTGGGTCGAGTAGTTGGAGAAGAATTGGCCTTGGCTAATGGGCGGCGTTTGCCACCCTGCCACGGCTCCATAGGCCATACCCGGCAGGCTCGCCCGGTAGAGCATCTGGCCCGAGTCGGTCCAGCCGGTATTGATCACTCCCAGGGCGCCGTATTTGCGGCCGTCCCGCACTAACCCATCGATGTTGGCGAAGGTGTAGTAGAAATCGGGGGATATTTGACCATAGCAGGCGATGGCAGGCGCGACGACTTGCTGAATATGCTCGCGCGCGAACGGCGCCACAAAATCGGAGTAATCTGGCCTGGGATTATAGACCCAGGGCACGGCAATCACGCTCTTGGGCAACTGCGAGAACAAGTCCGGGTATTTCTGGAAGATGTGCGCGCCGCTTTGGACATCGGCCCAGAACATCGGGCGCTTGCCCGCCTTCTCGACCAACGCCACAGTCTGCTTCAATCGTTCGATGTACAAACTGGAAGGGTCTCCGCCGAGAAGGTCCTTGGTCCGTTCCAATTCCCAGGGTTCATCGAAGCCGATGTGAAACCAGGGGCTGGGAAACAAGGCGGCGAACTGCTGGATCCAATCCGCCACCAGCGCCTGGGTGCGCTCATTGCGCGGATTGATCTCTCCGCTGTGAGGCAACAGCGAGAGGTCGGCGTAGCGCTCCATGCGGAAGACATCGTGCAAGTGGCCGTAAAACTCCCCGGTGGGAACGACAGCGACGTGTCGCGCCCGCGCGTAGGCAATAATCTGCCTTACCTGTTCCTGGGTGTAACGGGCGCCGGGGTTCACCAAGTCATAGCCCCGCAGCTCAATGCTCGCTTCCGAGTAAAAATAGTATTGGTTGGCTTTCCAGCGCGCGAGAAAATCGATTTGGCGCTCAATCTCCGTTTCCGTCGGCAGCGGCCCGTGGCTGGTATCCATCATGAAACCGCGGTAGGCCATCGCTGGCCAGTCGTGGAGCGCCACTTCCGGGAGGGCGGCGTCACTGCCCTCGCCTTCCACCAACTGGCGCATCGTCTGCACCCCATAATAGAGACCCGCCGAGGAACGGGCGCGAATCTCTGCCCCCCGTCCGTCAATGCGGACTTCGTAAGCTTCGCGAGAATCGGGTCCGGCGTGGTCATCGGCACCGGGCAGCGCATCGACAGCGCCAGTACGCGTCAGAGTGATCACCGGACCGCTGGGTTTCCCCGTCACCACCGGAATCGTAGCCCCAGCCCGTCGCGACAGAAACGACGATAACTCCGTCGCTGCGAATTGATCCTCCGGACTGGGTGTGGCCACCTGGATGGACAAGCCCCGCAACGGCAGCCGGCCTCCGCCATATTCGATCTGCTGCGGTGCAGGTAAGAGAGGTTGGTGCCCGACCGCCGGAGTTAACCCTTGAAAGCAAACGAGCAGGATGAAAACAGTGCGGCGCATAGTGCTTTCCTCATTCCTTAGTTAATACCATAGTGAAACGAATCCAGGGGAGGCAGGGCATCCACATCCCGGAATCCCTCCCGCAGTTTATCCATCCATCGAGTGAATTCATACCAGGAAAGGAATTCAAGATCAAACTTTCCAGAAGTGCCCAATCGACAGGGGGTAGACTCGGCCAGCCAAGCCGAAGCGTAATCGGCGCGCAGTTACTGGGCGAGAATTTTGCTGACAAAAGTCAAGAACTAAGGTAGTGCATTTCACGGGTTTGTCAAGACGATTCGATCGGCTCTGCGACCGAGACTCAACTGGCTCACACGCGCTAGAGAATTTCCGTCTGACCGTGCACTTTATGCTAGACTGCCACTGCGAAGTCCGCGGAGCTCGAGTCATAGGCGCCGTCGCGTTGAGCCCTAATCCGTCGACCAGCAGAACGGGAATGCTAACGCCCCGCTGGATTTGGAACGACCGCAGCAGCCGGCATCGAGAGGATGAGATACACGGATGAAATCCCACCTGTTGTTCCTGTTCCTTATTCCCTTGTGGCTGCGCCCCACGATGGCAAGGCCGTTGCCGGACAAACCCTATCGCGCCCTGGTTGTGGTGGAGCGCTGGGCCGATCCCGCCAGCATTCTCGTAAAACGTGAAGATACCTTCCAACCCGTGGCTGCACTTCTGAAAGCCTGGTCTGTTCCCTTCGACATTTTTCGACTGGACCAGCAGCACCTCGATGCCACCTATCTGTTCGATCGCGAGGATAGAATCCGCTATGGCGTGGTGATCTGGCTGGCGGATTCTCCTTCTTATCAGGGCCAGAATCTCGCTACGTTGGAAGCCGCCGCGCATGCCGGCACCAGCCTGCTCGCTGTCAATTCCCGGTGTCTCGATCCCGCGCTCGATCACGTGTTGGGCCTGGAATTCAAGTCGGTTTATCGAGCCGATGACGCGTTGCGTGTTCTTCAACCGGCTCACTTCATCACACGTGAGTTGGCGGCGCAGAGAATAGATCCACGGGAGCTGGGGGAGGGGTCCGACGACCGTTTTTGGATGGGACCGCAAACAGCGGCAGTCCTCATCGCGCAGGGGCAGCATCCAGTCCTAACCGTGAACCAATTGGACAAAAACGTTGCCGGTGTCTGGATGGGAGCGAGGCATATACCCGCGCTCCTCGTGTTCCCTTATTGGCGAGGTCTCTTTTTCCGGGCGCTGGTGTGGAGCTTGGGTTACGTCGTGCAGCCCAACGTGGATTACTCGCATCGCATTGAGATTGAGATGGACGACTGGGGAACGTCGGATAAGGGTTTCCTATCCTATTGGCGATACGTCGAGCCCAGTGAGCAGACGCTGCGAGAACACTTGATCGCAATACTCGAGAAACATCACGCCGTGGCGTCCGCGAACGTCAATACCGGGTACGTGGACCGCAAGACGAAACGGATCCTCGTCCCCTGGACACAGGAGTTTACTGACTCCTACGGTTTGCACCAGGACTACGCCTCGACACAGAGGGGCCTGAAAGAGGGGGTTGCAGCCGGAGTTTTGGAGATCCAAAGCCATGGCTGGACCCACATGCAGCCGGACCTGGAGTCGCCGCCCGGCCCCTGGTGGACGGCGGATTTGGAAGGGGAAGCTTCCGCAGGGGGCTGGTACACGGAGTTTGGTGACGAGCGGCGCGGGATCGAGATTCCCGCCATCGTCCAGCTTTTTCACCTCGAGCGCTCCTTGGAGTATCTGAAGAAGGACTTTGGCCAACGCCCGCTGGAATTTCGGGAGGGTGGGGGGGCCTGGTCGAAGTCGTTCGCCAACGAAACGGGGCTCGTGGCCGCTCGGGTGGGGCTCGGCCTCTTTCATGCCGAGCCAGACTCCTTTTATTACCTGGATCGAGATTTGGTAATCGATATGGCGGGGATTTCGCCGCAAAAGACCGTTGCTTTCGATGAACCTTTCCATACGGAACTCTGGCCTTCCCATCCGGATGGACCTTTCATGGCGCTTTTTCACGATCGCGACATCGCCTACCAGCCGGAGTTCGTCGAGCGGCTGTTCACTTCCCTGCCTGCGGGCTACGAAACCATTAGTACAAACCAGTATGTGGGCTTCCTTCACGCCCGCATTGAATCCACCACCGACGACGGGTGGCAGCTCAAATTTCTTTTTGATGAGCACTACTGCCCTTACTTTGCCACGCATTCCTCGGTGTGGCGCGTCTGGATCTCCGATCCCTGGCGGGACGAACTGAAGGCCCTGCCGGAACCAGTCATCACACTCGATGGCAAGACCCTGAGCACGGCAAAAGACTTGCTACACGAAAACCTGACGATTGAGATTCCCGCGGGCTTGGGCGAGCACGTTTGGAAGTTAAGTCGGGGGCGGTAAGCTGTTCATGCCGCTGCCAGTTCGTGACCCTTGCGCATCATGGCCCGCATATTTTCCACGGGCACATCGCGGGGGACCATTTCGCCGCTATCCAGCATGAAGCCCGCGCTTTGACGGCCGATTTTCATAATCCTCTCGACGTCGTTTTCCACCTGCGCCGGAGTTCCCCGCAGCAAGATTTCGATGGGATCAACGTTACCCATAATGCAGGTCTGCCCGCCCACGGCGTGGACGACGGCCCTTAAATCGGCTGCCGGTCCGACGCTGACCACGTCCGGCTTCAGTTGACACTCCAGTTCGATATGGGGAATAGAAATCTCACTGTTGTGGAGGAACACCATGCCGCCGGCTTGATGGCAGGCCTCAATAACTTTTCGGCAAGGCTCCGCCGCAAACTCTTTGTACTGTGCCAGCGAAAGCAAATTGGAAAAGGCGTTACAGTCTCCCAGCCAGATGGCGTGAGCGCCCGCCTTGACCTGCGCCACGCTCCACATCGACTGTAGCTCGACGAAGAAGTCCATCGTCTCCCGCAACAGGTCAGGGTCGTCGTACATCAGCAACATGGGTTTTTCGAGGCCGAACATTAAGCCCGCGGAAGAATAGGGGGCGGCGTTGCTGCCGACCACGCAGACCGTATCGCCGAATTCGGCCCTCAGCCGGCGCAGCGCCTCGAGCTTGGCCGGCATACGGCCATCCCGCGTGGTGTCAGGCATCTTTAACGACTTCACCGTCTCCCGAGTGGCCGGAAGGTAATCGTGCGTAGCCCGCAGGATGTTGCCTTCACCGACGCAGCCCACGCCTAACACTTCGAACTCAACGCAATCATCCATTTGCAGCCAGGCCCAGTCGTAGTCGAACTCTCGCACCCCGGCGCCCCACACCTCAACCAGTTTATCCGCACTTTGGATGACTTCGTCATACGTATATTTGCCGTACCATTTGACATCGAACTCTTCACTCATCGAAAAGACCGGAATCCGCCGAGGCTTCTTTAATTCCACTCCAGCCCGGATGTCGTCCATCACCCCTTGGTATGCCATCGAGTGTCTCCGATCCTTATGAAACATATTTGGATATCATAATGCTCGCGCGGAATGCGGCCGCCTACAAACCTGTTTTGATTTCCTCTGGGGAATATTATTGTCTCCACGACGTCCTGAGCGTGCCCCTACTCGTGATGTTTTCGCGCCAGGGCGCGAATTTCGTAGCTGAACTTTAGGAATCTCTTTTCCCAGCGCCGCGCTTGGGCGGGCGTGTACTTATAGAAACCCTTGCCGTTCTCGATGCCGCGCGCACCGGACTCCACCACCTTACGCATCAACTCAGGAACCTCCTGGCTGCAACTCAGGTCCGGAAACAAGTCGCGCATCACGGACATATATGCGGGGATTCCCGTCAGGTCCATGTACCGGAACAGGCCCGCAAAGGTCATCCAATAGCCGTAGTCGGTGCGGCAGGCGCGATCGATGTCTTCCACCGTCGCGCACCCGGCTTCCACCAACTGGAAGGCTTCGCGCAGCATGGCGTACATAAAGCGGTTACTAACGAAGCCTCGCGTGTCGCACCGCAACAGAGTTGGCTCCTTCTTCCATCGCCACGCCCATTGCTGGGCGCGCTCCGCACACTCCAGATGGGTTTGATTTCCGCAGATGATTTCCATAAACGGGAGGACGTGCGCCGGTTCACCCCAATGCATACCCATAATGCGTTCGGGATGCTGGGCGTCGCGCTGCAACTCCGTAACGGGAAGCGCCGAAGTATTACTTCCGATCAAAGTTTCCGGTGATACGACGGCTTCCACCTTTTGGATGATCTCCTGTTTCACCGTCAGGTCCTCAGGTCCCGACTCCACCACAATCGCGCAATCGCTCAAGGCGGAGAAATCTTCCGAGAGTCGCAGCCTCTTGATCACTACGCTTGGCTCTCCGGCCAAAAGGCCCTCGCGTTTCATTCCGCGCAGAAGGGCGTGGATGCGGCGGCGCGTAACTGGCTGGTCGGAGGGGCTCCGGGTCATACCCACTACCGGATGTCCGGCGGCCAGCAGACAGGTCGCGATGCTCCTGCCCATCAGACCCATGCCTACCACACCCGCGGGGACAGATTGGGGACGCGGCGGAGCGGCGCGGCCCTTGGCGGCCTTCCTGGAATCCGGAGCACGTTTCATAGCGTTCTGATTAGTGGTCCCTCGGGCCGACCAGAACCAGGTCACCGTATCCCGAAGGGTCGTGGAAAACCTTCAGCCCGCACCAGTCGTAAAAGACATACTCGTCGGTCGCGGGATCCTTCCCGTTCACGCAGAAATCAGTCCCGACCGAAGTCTGGTTTTCGCGCGGCTCAATTCCAACTTCCTTCCAGGGTATGGCCACCTCGACGATGTAATGGTAATCGTCCAGGATCTTCACTGCGTGCTGGGCCGTCCCGTTCCACTTCTCATCGGGTTCGCCGGAGGGAGTTCCGCGATCGTCGTAGACGGCATTAAGAATATTGATGTGGTAAGAAAAATCATCCGAAAGGAACTTCTGCGATTTGTCCCGGTGTGCGTCGATCAGGAACTCGATCCCGTCGTCTTCCCATAGTTTGTCGCCGTCGCGTTCGCGCACGGTGGCCTTGAGCCTGCAGGAACGAACGTCAAAAGCCAAGTAGAGGTTCTTGGCGTCCCAAAGGGCATAAATTGTCGCATGCCGGGGATGACCTGCCAAAGGACGTCCCTCAATGCTCACAGACTCAGCGTCACGCCACTTTCGCAAGTCACCGTCTAATGGGATGGGGGTGTTGGTCTTAAACGCGCGCATTACTCGTTGGGATTTGTCCGCCTCAGTTCCGGCACCGTACGCCCCCAAAGCACCCAAGAATGCCATTGAGGTAAATCCAATCCCCAGAGCGAGCAAGAATTGAGTCATCGGGTCTCCTCTCACGGTGTCGGTCTCCCCCGTATCCATCGTAAAGCGGACCCCCAGGCGTGGGGTGGATTGGCCTCGTTTGGATATATTCCATGGTCACTGGGGTTGGGTCAACGCAGCCAGGCCGGTTTTAGTGTGTAAAGCTCGGCAATTTTGCGAGGTCCTTGGATTAAGGACTGCCTGCTTCGAGCGAGACCTCGTCTGAAATTGCGGTCACAAAGCGGCTCCGGGGGGCGGCAGCTTCGCGGTAACGCGCTTCGCCGAATTGGGCTGCGTTGCAGCGTTTATCTCCGATTGTCCACGGTGGCGGGAAACCGCGATTGTAATGGCCATCTTATAGCCGCCCTTCTTGGCTTCCCGACCTCAGAAATCCAGCTTAATTCCGAACTGGATATCGCGTGGGGTAGCTGCGCTCGTGATCACCCCCGCCGTACTGGTGTTAATTGTCCAATTACCAGGGGTACTGAAGTTCGCGGTGTTGAAGATGTTGAAGAATTCAAACCGCAATTCGAGACGCAACTTCTCCGTGAGTTGGTTTTTCTTGATCAAAGAGAGGTCCCATTCATGAAGACCGGGCCCCGTCAGGATATTCTTGCCGGAATTTCCAAAGCGCGGACTGCCACTTTGGGAAGCTTGCTCGAGGGCCGTAGTGCTAAAGCAACTGGTGTTGAACCACGCCGCGACAGTTTGGCTGCCCGCGCCATTGCAGACGCGGTCGGGCCGTGGAGAGGTCGACCCCGTATTCGAATAGTCGACGTTGGACAACACAGTGAACGGGAAGCCATCCTGCAACTGGATGATGCCCGAAACCTCCCACCCCCCCAAGAGGACATTGGCCACGCGGCCGTTGTTGAGATAAGTTTGCCCGCGTCCCAAGGGGAGTAGCCAAATGCCGCTGATCACCAGGCGTTGTTTCAAGTTCAGGTCCGCCACGCCGTAGTCCGCCCGGGGGTTGTTGTCGTTCTGGACAAGATTTTGAAAGTCTGTGTCGCCACCGTTCCAATCCAGGACCTTGCTGTAGGTATAAGAAACCAGGGACTGGAAGTTCCGCGAGTAGCGGTGTGTCAATTTAACGGTCAGGGCGTTGTACCGTGAGATGCCGTCAAAGGTGTCATACAAAAGCTGGTTAAAATCCGGGTAGGGGCGCCGGGGTTGCAAATTGGCCGATGTACCGGGCACAGCCTGGTTACCGAGCAGGTGAATGTAGTCGAGGTGCACGCCGCGGTTGCCGACGTAGCCCAATTCCAGGGCCCAGTTGGGCGCGAATTGGGTTTGTACGCTGGCGCTCCATTCGTACACGGTCGGCGTATGGTAGAAGGGGGGCGGCATGAGCTGGGAATAGGCCCCCGCGAGGCTCAACGCCGGGGCGTTGGCGAACATGGTCTCCGTGGTGGTAGGCTTGCCGTTGATCAGTGGTGGAGGCGCCGTCGGGGAAGTTACATAGTTCGGAGTCCGAGTATTCACCGGGTTGTTGTTAACAAACGAACTGATGACATTGGTAATCGGAAGGTCGTTAAAGATTCCCCCCCCGACATGCGCGACGACATTGCCGGAATTGGTTACTCGCCAGGAAACCCCCAGCCGGGGATCGAAATTCCCATGCCCGGGGCCAAAGCTCAACTCACTCAGTTTTCCCCCGGTCAGTCCCCTTTGTGCCCTCATAGCGGAGCTCATGACCAGGCATTGCCCCTCGGCATTGAGGAAGAACGGATCCGAGCAGAGAGCGTCGTTCTGCGCCGCTGGTAAGGGCGTCACCAGAAGCGCGTCACCCGGCGTGAAGCTGTTGGACAGCGGGAAAATGGTGGCCAGTTGGTTGTTCGTGTCGTGCGGTGATTTGCGATATTCCCAGCGCAAGCCAAGTTCGAGACTCAGACGCGGCGCGAGGCGAAAGTTGTCCTGGGCAAACAGGCTAAACCAGCCCCCACCCACCAGGTGGTTTTGAAAGGCATGCTCGGTGAAGAGCCCAGCATCGGGATAGCCCTGTTCCAAATCCGCGAGATCGGCAACGGTGCTGACCCCCGGGCTCTCGAAGCCCAAGGAAGAATACTGCCCGTTGAACCCGATGGTGCCATTCGCCTGCTTGGGGTCCTCCACGCCGGGAGCCGACCAGAAGTTCAAGTCGGCCCCCATGGCAAGCGTGTGTTTCCCGTGTACCTTGGTAACCGTGTCCTCCACTTTCCACACCCGATCGGTAAGAATATCGGGAAAGTACGACCCATCTCCCACGCCAGCAAAGTTGGAGAAATAGAAAACAGGATACGCCTCAAACTGCGGGGAGGGAGCAGCCAGGTTCTGGATCCCGAAGCTGGCTAACAGTCCAGGTTTACGGGGGCAACCGGCACAGTCCAAATCCAGATAATCCCGCTGATAGCCGATGCGCACGTCATTCACCAGGCTCGAACTGAAGGTACGCGTCCAACCGCCCACCACGTTTTGGCCGCGAAAGTGTTGATATTGGTTGAAAAAGGGTATGGCTTGCGGGAAAAGTTGGTTGGTGTTCCCAAAAAGATAGCGAGCGAAAATCACATCCTTCGAGGAAAGGTTCTCATCGGCGCGCACGTCAAACTGTTCGTCCGGACGCCGCAGCGGCGTCTGGTTGACATAATTCGTCACCCCGGGACTATTCGGCACCGGGTAGAGTGCCAGTACCTTTTGGCCCACGGAATCGATGCTAGTGATCTTATTTTGGGGAATCGGTGTGCCGAGTAGGACGGTGGCGGGAGCTACATTGGGAGTGGCAGGATTTTGCGGGCAGGTGTAGAGCTGTTCGCTTGCCGGATTGAACAACTGTCCGGTGTCAAAGTTAAGGTTGGCGGGCGCAGCCGTACCGCTCGAGGCGCAGAGATTCGCCGTCTTGCCCGTGAGGTAGGAACTAAAATCCCCTCCCTTTTCCGCCGCTGTCGGGACCACGGCAGTGCCCGTCTGACCTTGGATCAGACGCAGGCCCTCATAGCTGCCGAAAATGAACGTTCGGTCTTTGCGAATTGGTCCGCCCACCGCGACGCCGAATTGGTTTCGTTTATACGACGGTTTAGCTGTGCCGGGGATCTCCGCCCCGCTTATCGGGTTGGTCTGGTTGACAGCGAAAAAATTGCGGGCATCGAAAATCTGATTGCGTACGTACTCCCAGGCCGAACCGTGGAACTGGTTGGTTCCCGATTGCGTGATCAGATTCATCGTGGCGCCCGAACTGAGGCCGAACGCGGCATCGTAGTTATTGCTCTGGATCTTGAATTCCTTGACCATTTCCGGAACCGGCTGCAACGCAAAACCGCCGTTGTTGAGGGCGCGGGAGACCATGCCGTCGATCAGAATCAAATTGCCAGCGGAGCGGCTCCCGGATCCACTAAAACTGTTGTCGTTGAAACCTGAACCGTTGCCGTTGGCCGAGGTTAACGATCTTCCCGTGGTGTCAATGGTTGCCGGTACCAAGGTCGCCAGGGCGCCAGTGCGCCGCAAGTTGAGAGGAAGGTCGAGGATCGGCTGTTCGGAAATCGTGGTTCCCAGGCCGGCGGTGGTGGTGTCGACCAAAGGCGCCGCCCCCTGGACTTGCACCTCCTGCGTGAGATGGCCCACTTGCAGCGACACGTCCATGGTCGCTCGCTGGTCGACATCGAGCGTGATCCCGGAAATGGCCTTGGTGGTGAACCCGGGCTTTTCAATGGTAAGCGTGTAGGTGCCCGAAACGAGGGTGGCAAAAGTGTATTGTCCGGAAGTGTCGGAGGCAACTCTCGTCGCCACACCGGTGCTGACGTTGGTCGCCACAAGGCTCGCACCCGGCACGAGAGCTCCAGTCGCATCCGTGACCACGCCCTGCAACCGGGCGGTGACCTGCTGAGCAGGGCTGGATGCGGCGAACACGGACAGAATGAGAGACAAAAACACGACACGCACGCGCAGGCCTGGCATTCTTAGCATAGGATTGATCCTCCTTCTTTTCCGTAAGCCCGACGCCAAGAGGAAGTCGTCCCCAAGGGATTGATAAACACTAAACCTTACGTATGCTTCTTGATGCCTTTACCCGATGTCAAAATCTTACGCGCAGGAAAAACTTGTGTCAAGCTAGCTGTAAGATGGTCGATAAGGTAGCTGCAATCGCGGTACCCGGCCACCGCCGTCAATACCCCGCCGCGAGATCGGCGGCCCCTGGTCAGGTGGTTGTCTCACTCCGACGACAGCCCGCGTCTTTCGTCCGTGTCGGTATCGTCGGCTTTGGCGCAATTCGACAAGTATTAATACAACAAGCTTGAATTGCTTCGGCAGTCCCACGAAGCACGCTGACGCATATTAACCCACATCCAGCGGAAGCGAAGAATCTGAGGGTGTGCAACGAAGGATCCACGCCACTGATAATGAGGGTGCTCCACCGCGACGGCGTCGCCGACCAGCGCGGGTAATATGCCCATGCCGAGAGGCCCGCGTTGCGTTCCTCGATCAGTCCTTCGGGATGAGTGTTTCGAGCGCAGGCAGAGCTTCCCCTTCATGCGAATGCTTGGAGAAATCCAAAAACCGCACCTGGAGTTTTCGCCAATAATCAGCTTCCGCGTCCCACCGGGTCAGTGCTGAATCCAGCCGATACGGGGTGTACTCCGCCAGCCACTCCTTTTGGTATGTTCTCCGGAGTTCAGTAATCGCATCCATCAAGTCGATAAGGCGCGAGTGGTCCTGATAACTCACCTGCGATTCCCATTCATTCCACCAAACTTCGTTCCTGGGGCGCCGCGCACCCAATCCCCGCCACAGCGCGCTGAGTTCCGGTGCAGTCTGGAATTTCTGCCCGGCGTAGTCGAGCAGTTCAGCTCCGAACAGTAAATTGCTGATCGTGACGGGGTCGCCGCCCGCGGAAAGCGCCCGGTCCAGGTGCTCTTCGGCGTCTTCCGCCAGCAGCCGCGTCTGCTTCAGGACGTCCTGATTGGCCGCGCACTTTTTGTACATGGCGGGATCAAAGGGATTGACCCAGAACGCCAGCATCGGTTCATCGCCTAGCACCTTTTGTGCCGCAAGTGCTGAGGCAGTAAGGTCGTCGAGCGCGGCCGCCACTTCGGGCGCGATGGTTCGCGGATACATCAGGTACGAGTACTCGGAAAAGAACCCCTTTCGGTCGATCGGCGTGGATTGCCAACCCGCCGCCGCACCATAAGCCATTCCCGGCCAGGTCATGCGCATCAATATTTGACCGTCATCCGTCCAGATGGTGTTGATGATGCCCATGGATCCCGACTTGCGCCCCGAGGCGAGAAAGGTGTCGATGTTTTCAAAGCTGCGAGCGAAATCAGGAGCGATCTGGTTCCAACCGGCCACCCCGGTAGCAATCATCTGCGGCACGTGATGCGCAGCCAGCGGACCCAACCAATGCTCATAGTGGCTCTCGGGCCCTGGATGGTAGTCCCAGGCCACGGCGACGAGATTCGGCGGCAGTTCCGAAACAATTCCCGGATACTTCACCATAATGTCGCCCCAGGCCATCACGGTTTTGCCGCGATCCTGGAAGAGGTGGGCCACATTGCTGAGTTGCCCCGCGAACAGCCTGGCCGGGTTAGTGGCTCCGCGCGATTCGCGAGCGGCGATTTCAATCTGGAAGGTCTCATCAAATCCAATGTGGACAAAGGGGCTTGGGAAAAGGTCGGCGAACTGGCTGGCCCAATCGGAGAGGAGGCGCATGACGTTGGGATTCCGCGGATTGAATTCCGTCCCATGTGGGACGTCCGCCAAGGCCGAGTATTTTTCAATCCGGAAGAGGTCGTGCAAGTGGCCGTAAAGCTCCAGGCAGGGAACGATATCGATGTGCCGCTCGCGGCCATAGGCGATAATTTGACGCATCTCGTCCTTGGTGAACCGCCCGCGCGGATTGATCAGTGGATAGCCATCAAGCTGAATGCTGGCTTCGTTGTAGAAGTAGTATTGGTTGGCCTTCCAGCGCGCGAGGAAATCGAGTTGACGTTTGATTTCTTCCACGGTGGGCAGCGGGCCATGGCTCATGTCGATCATCACACCGCGATAGGCAAGCGACGGCCAGTCGTGGATTTCAACCTCGGGCAGCACCGCCTCCGCCGCGTCGCCTTCCACGAGCTGGCACAACGTCTGGCCGCCATAGAACAATCCCGCGGAGGAAGGTGCGCTCAGTTCGACGCGGTCGGGAGTGACTCTCAGCGAGTAAGCCTCGCGCGAATCGCGGCCCGGCTTCTCTCCCGGCATCGGCAGCGGGTCAACGGCGCCAGTCCTCCGCAGGTAAATCATATGGTCCGAAGCTTCACCCTGCGACACGGGCGTCGTGACCGTGGTGCGGTCCGATAGGCAAGCTGAAAGTGTGTTCGCAGCGAACCAGTCTTCCGCCGCGGCGTCGGCGGGTAACCGGACACCCAATCCCCTCAACTGTTCCGTCTGGGCACCATATTGGATTTGCTCTGGGCGAGGCAAGAGAGGGCTGTGCTCAGCCGCTCTGGCAGGCACAATTGTGCCGATAAGAACGACAGCCAAAAGTAAACGGGACATTATTTTGCTCCTGATTTGACGGTGACGCTGACCGCGCTCGCAAAAGGGTCCAGCTAATCCAGCCCGTTGGCGGAGTGCGGGTTGGATGTCCTGCGCCGCCCCAATAATGAGGTTCCCCGAAATGAAAAACAGGACGGCCTGGAAAACCCGAAACCAGCAACATTCCTTTCTCACCTTGACCGAAGGCATGTAGTCATTCAAAACGGATCTTGCCGAAACGCGATGGCACGTGAAAGTAGTCCGATGCGTTAGTGCAGAAGGTGGGGCTCCAGGCGAGGAAGCGGCGCTGGGTATCATCGCCGGGTCCATCGCAGCGTAAGAAGTTGACGCGGCATTCCCAGCCCGCGCGGATCGAGGAAACGTACATGGACGCGGCGGGAATCTTCATTTCACAAGTCCACACGCGCGCGGCAGAGTCAACGCGGGTTGCGTGCAGGAAATTCGAGTCCCACGCGTGGTCGAAAGTCAGATCTTTGTCCAGGTCGACCTCCAAATCGATCCATTGGTTGTTGGGCGCGACTTCGAACTCGAAATAATGGTTCACTCGTTGCGGAAACGGATTCAAAAAGACTTCGGCAACGTCGCGATCCCAGAGGCCGAACTTCTGGACGGCGGGGTCCTCACCGGTGTAGAGATTGAGGTCCATATACCTGCACCAGAAGGCGAAATAGAAATGTGATGGGGTCCATAGACCGGCGACCTGGGTCGCCGATTCGGGGAAGTGGCGCTCTCCCATCCAATCATGGTCGAAAACAACCCGGTCCGTTTTCAACCAGATTCCCTTCTCCAGGTTGCCGTCAGGTATGAAATCTTCCGGGGAGAGCTTCGCGACGATTTCCGCCTCGGACGTGTAAGGGTTCTGCGAATTCATGCTTCCCTTAATCCCGTGATGATCGGCAATTACCGGCGCTCACGAACCCGGGACAGTGTCCCAATATTCTCGTAGTTCAGGGTTACGCGTAACTGAGAGACCCGCTTATTAACCAGGTCGGGCCAATGTCCGCCCCGGACATGCAAGTACTGGGCGAGGGCGTTTTGCAGTATGGGCTCTTGAGGGTAGCCATGCCCGAGGTGCTGGCGAAAGCCCTCGGCATGAGCGACGCCGCATTCCCCTCCGTAGGCCGCCGCCCAGGCTGTCATCCGGTCCAGATACTCGTCCATGCCGTGGTGGGCACGAAGCCATTCGCGTTGCGAGGCGTGGCGCGACAGCATTTCACGCTTGTTGTCGAGCTGCCGAGTAATATCCACATAGAACTGGGGATAAATGCGCTCGCCCATCGGGTTCTTCCCCTCGATAGCATCCGCGTAGTAGAGAGCAGGCGTGGCTCGGCTGGTTTTGGCGGGGGGGCCATGCCTCGTCTCGTAGTTCGGCATGGCGAGGGCGAAGCTGGCTCCCCGTACGAGCCGCGAGGCCTCTTCGTGGTCCAACATGTAATCCACCGGCGAATGAGTGATTACCACGTCGGGATCAAATTGCCGCATGCAATCGATCACGCGACGTAGGTTCTCCGCGTTGGCGAAAACCTCCACGTCCATCAGCCCGGTGCAGATGTAGGTCGCACCCAGGAACTTCGCCGCCGCCTGCGCCTCGCCGTAACGGATTCGTGCAATTTCCTCTCGCGGCGTGGTGCTCGAGCCGCAGTCCCCTGCGGTCATGGTGAGGATGCCCAACTCCCAGCCCAGTGCTTTCAATTGAAATAGAGTTCCCCCCACCAGGATCTCAGTGTCATCGGGGTGAGCCATCGCGGCCAGAAGGCGAGGGATTCGCGGGTCGGAAGGCATCAGTTGACCTCCGCAACCAAAGGCCCGGCGAGCGCTCTGGTAAAGTACAGGACCCCGGGTAGGGTCGGCATCCAGGTGGAAGCAATATGGCGGCTGACTGGGTGGCGCAGCGTAACCCACAGCGACAGACCTTGCCACTGCATACCGCGACCGAGTTCACCGTCAGCGCCGCCAATCGCATAATCGGCGCGAGTGAAGAAAGCCGGTCCGATAGTGTTGGCGAAAGCCGGCACCAAGGTCGTACGGCTCTTGAAGCTGGTAATGGCATTCTGCTCGATGGTCAGCGGATGCAGCTTCGCGCCTAAACGATGGGTTTGCTTTCGCCAATCGTCGTCGTTGGCGAACTCTGCCCCAAAGTGCGGTTCCCAAAAGGCGATATGACAGGCGCGCCCGATGCCATAAACTACGACCAGTTTTGCTCCTTCTTTGCGCAGCGAGCCAATGCGGTCGGGGTACTCAGGCAACAGGCGTTTGGTAGCAAAAAAACGCTGGTCGGACGGAACGGTGAGCTCTCGCAAGGGCCCGTAGAAAGCGTTTTCCATGGCATTCTGAAACGCTCCTGGATCGTCAGGCGCAAGAGTGTTCCCTTCACTGTCACTCCACTCGTCCATGTTGAAGCCGTGCACGTGACCGCAGGCAACATTCCACTCAAGGAGGAAATAGACGGTCCAACGGTACATGCCCATGGGGCCGACGGGCAAAATCAGCGCCAGCTTGCGACCAGCCTCACGACAGCGCCGAATCTCCATGGCCAATTCGAGGCCCAACATCACGTCGAAATCCGCCACGTCATTGGCCATACGGATCGAGAAGTCGTTGTGCCACTTGGGCTGCCGGTCAAAAATGGAGTTGGGATCGTCGGCGACACAAGCGTCCCACTGCGCTAGGTCCCAGGCGGGCGGGAAAAAGGATTCGAGCAACGAGCCTTTCAGAGTTGTCAGCAGATTCATATGCATTAACCTCCAAAGGCTGGGTTCTCCCGCAGCCCGCGCTTGGAATCTGACCTTAACCCGCCGAAACTTGCCCCTCGGATGTCCGTCGTTTTTTCCCCGAGCTGAGGAAAAATCAATGCGGCCATCGAGCCAGCCAGCGCTAGGATAAGCGGTGCGGTATTGCCAAGGAAAAGCGAGTTCCCCGCCCAGAGTGGGATTGGGTGGCCGAAGCTGCACGCACCATCAGGGTACCTCGAGCCTTCCGGTGCAACTGCCTGGCCCCCTGCTGCCTCAGCCCCTTACCGTAGCCATCGCGTCGGCAATAGCCGCGCAGATGTACTCGTTGTCAGCATCGGACATCTGCGGGTGCATGGGCGGGTTGAACAGACGCGCTCCGAGTTCTTCGGCATGCGGGCAGGACTGTCCCAGAGTCATGCGGCGGACGTAAGCATCGCTCTGATAGACGGGCGGATTGGCAACCACCGTATCGACCCCATATTTCTCCTTGAGCAGGGCCATGAGTTGGTCGCGCTTTGCGCCGGCCCATTCCTTCGGCACCAGTAAGTTATAGAGATAATAGACTGGGTTGCGTCCCGCGGGTATGCAAGGCACCATCAGGCCGGGCACGTTCCGCAGCATCTCCGTGCGCTTGTTGGCCAAGGCGACGCGCGGGGCGATCATCTGGTCCAGCCGCCGTAGTTGGATGAGCCCCACTGCCGCCTGGATCTTGGTCATCTTGTAGTTGGAGCCCCAGCCCATGTCGCCCGTACCCTTCTTGCCGCGAGCGATCTCCAAGTCGTCCGACACCGCGATTCCCCACTGTCGCTGCGCCCGCAGGCGTAGCATCAGTTCCGGATTGTCGGTCGTGATTATTCCACCCTCACCCAGCGTGGTCATCATCTTCATCGTATGGAGGCTGAAAATTGTCATCCAACCCTGCTTGCCGATCTTGCCACTCTGGTCGCCCCCACCGAGTGCCCTTGCGGCATCGCCGATCACCTTAGGCGGCCCGTGCTTGGGGTGCGGGTGCCGTTTGGCAATCTCCAGATAATCGCCCATGGGCGCCGCCAGGCCGTTCATGTGCGTCACGAGAATGGCTCGCGTTCGGGGAGTCATCTTGGCTTCCACATCAGCCGGATCGGCGTTGAGCGTTTCGTCGGAATCGCACAGGACCAACTTCCCGCCAGCGCCCAAAACGGCATAGGGCGCTGCCCGGAAATTCATGGCGGGCACGATCACCTCATCCCCCGACTCCAAATCCAGAGCACGCACCGCGACATCCAAAGCGGTTCCGGCCGAGGTCACCGAAAGGGCATACCTTGTGCCGATGTATTCAGCGAACTTCTGTTCAAATTCCACGATTTCGTCGCAGAAAAAGCCGAAACCGGACGACGGGTCCAGAGAACTGCGAATGGTTTTCACCGCAGCCTCGATTTCCTCCTCTGTATACCAGCCACCCAGCATGGGCTCCGCCTGCCAATCCCGGCTCAGTTTGCCCCGCGCCAATATATTCTTTCGCTCTATCTCGTCCATGCCGCTGTCCTCCTATGTCTGACTTGAATACTCACCCTCGATTTTCGATATTCCGACTCGAACATACAGCCTTCCAATGACGGTTAGCTTCTAACCGCCAGAGTTCTGGAAGTTCTTGCCGATTCGTAGCACGCCTCAAGAACCTTTTGGCTCCTCAGGCCTGCATCACCGCCAAGCACCGAGGGCCTGCCGTCCAGGATTGCCTGGCTGAACTCCTCGATCTCGGCGCGGTAAGTGTTGACCGGCGGTGGACATATTTCAATCCCTTGGTTTGCGTCGCGTTCCTGTTGGGCGTCATACCCCTTGCCCCTCGCCTGAGGGTAGAACACCATTTGCCCGCCGCTGCCCTGTCCGATGGTCCCATTCGCCAAAATGCCGCCCTCCGAACCGTACAGCTCCAGAAAATTCTTGCTACTCTCGTCTGGTATGCAAAAAAACGTATCCACGGTTGCGATGGCCCCGTTCCGGAACAACAGTGTGGCGACCGCTCCGTCTTCGGACCGATAGTTGTGGACGATATTTCCAATGCAGCAACTGACCGATGCGACAGGGCCGAAGAACATTTCGAGCAAATCGATGCAATGTACCCCCATGTCTGCCAGTGCGCCGCCCCCACCAAGGGTTGGGTCTTGCCTCCAGGCTCCTTCTAACGGAGGGTACCAACAGGAAAGCTGCGCCCGAGCGTAAACGGGTTTGCCCAGCTTGCCGGCCTGTATGATTTTTAGGGCCTCTTGATGCTGGGAGTGAAAACGCATCATGAAAGCGGCTCCGAGCTGGACCCCACGCGCCTTGGCAAGGCTCACCACTCTTTGCGCCTCGGCAATGCTCAGGGCCAAGGGCTTCTCGCAGAGGACGTGCTTCCCCGCCTCGACACACTGCGCCACTTGTTCGCAATGAAGAAAGACCGGCGTGGCAATATAAACTGCATCGATCTCCGCTGCGAGGAGGTCTTGCAAAGTTTCAAAAGCTTGCGCCCCAAGACTCCGGGCGAGCTCTGCATTTCCTTCGGAGTTGCGGTCATACAGACCCAGCAATTTGGCGTTGGTTGCGGGGGCGATTCCTTCCGGGATGGTTCGCCGTCGGGCAATTCCGCATGACCCCACCACTCCCCAGCCAACCTTGTTCGCCATTACGGTTCACCCTCCCCCGCTGCTCTGCTAACCTTCTGCCGAGCCAAAGGATCGCTGGTCCGACGCACTGACGGAAATAATCTTGTACCAGCGCTTCTTCGTTCCTGTCAAGCGTTCATTCTGATAATGCTGATTTTTCGACCAGAGGAGATCCACGAGATTGTTTGTTTACCACTGAAATTGTTCGCATATGACTTCCAGGTCGAAAGACGCCATCGCTTAGGGCCACGGCAGCCTTTCACAAATGTAGCCGGAGCCTGGATGGGTCGGAGACCAATCTGACGGGGCGGCCTGGGTCAAAGATGTTTATCGGTAGATCAAAGCCCGAAGGCTCGCTTACACTAAGAGAATCGCACAGATTGGCAGGGACTTGTGGACCTGCTATGATGGCGTTTGAAAAGGGCGCTTGCCCAACGATCCCCGGAAGGTCTTCTAAGCTGGGCACAGGGAGGCTGCATCGTGCTCAGATTGGGGCTCCGGTCCTGAAAGCCGTGAAAGAACCATTTGACCAAAGCGGATTGGTATGGAGTAAGATTCTCCCAATCGGAGGCCAGTTACCATGCGTACCCGTCGGAAACCGACCAACGCAACGGCTATACCAGTTAGCCCTGAGCTTGAGGCGCTGATCCCTTTTTTGGCCCAGACGATGAAATACGCGACGCAGTCGATCCGGCAGTCAAGCGCCTTAGGTGACGTGCTGATCGCAAAAGGCATCGTGACTAAACAAGAATTGGACAAAGCGATGCGGCCAACTCAGAACTCGACCAAAAAGTTATTAGGTATCCTTGAGGAGATCAGTCGAAGAGTGGATTAGGTAGCCCTCCACTTGTAGACACGCTTGTGCTAAAGACTCGTGAACAGCGCACATCCACTCGCGCTCGTCGCTTATCAGCTCTTCTTGGGATTCGGCCTTGACGTGATCGACAGTCTGATACTCTGGCACGCCACCGCCCCCCTGTCCGTCGCGTTTGCGGCCGACGGCACCTCCGCTCGCGTGGGAACTTCGAGGGGAGGAATGTCCGGCACCTCGCTGGCTTCGTCTCTTGCATGTTTATGACCTGGCCGAAATTCCGGCAATGGCTACCGACACTTATAATCCTAAACTGCAACGGAATCATGGATGCGCTTGGTACATTCCGTGCCCCCCGCAGGCAACCTTGCTGTCGGGGCCGCACTGAGTTACTACGATCCGTTGTGTCCCCGCAGTGGTACCCTTTGACCATGCACACATTATGCACACAAATTTACATTAAACTCGCTGCAACACAATCAAAACACAAGGGCAAGATGACGGCTTGCACTGATATCGCGAATCAGTGGCAGTCACCCGCGAAGGACTGGCGTGAATGGAAGCAGAATTCTGCCTGGAGTAGGTACGATATCTCCATAGGGAACACCTGTTCGCAGGTGACAATCTCTCGAGTACAAAATGGGTACAACTTGAGCGTTCCGAACGTGTTTTTCAATGACTTGGCATTGCCGACCGTGCCGCAAAGTCAACGAGCTACCCTTATTTAGCCAGATTCCTAATACTACTACGTTAAGTTAGGGTGATCGGTTTCGCTTGCGAATTATGCTGCCACAATACGCACACTCCCCGGTCCAGGTAAACAACAGGCGTTGGATCTCACGGCGCGTCTGTGGCAGGGTCCACCCAGAAGTTTTTTTTG
>JBELAJ010000260.1:0-11213 GCA_049508935.1 Terriglobia bacterium
TACCGCGTGTGCAAATCACATCCTATAATCGACATGTTCGGCTCCTTTCCCGGGCAGCCTTGGTCGTTCCCAACTACCAAGCTTACCGGACCTAAGGAGCCGACGACATTATGGAATCAGACTTCGAACTGAGGAGTCTGCGGTCTCCCGAAGGAAGAGTTCTTGTCGGGGGCAGAGTCAATCCGGTCAATGGAGAAGTCTGAACGCCCCCGAAGCGGCGACCCTCCAGGGCATCGCACAGACTCCAAGCAACGAAGTCTGCGCCAGCCGAGGTGCCATCGGGGTGGTTAACTTCATTGGTACTTGACAATTGGGGTAATATAGGCTAGAGTTCTCGGGAAAGGTCGGACAAGGCGCTCAGGGCCTGCCGGGTACACGATGCCAGAAAGTCATCTTCTGTTTTCATCCGTAGTTCCTGCCTGTGGTTTCTGCCTCAAAGTGAAGTCAAGAAGTCGAGGAGTCAAAGAGTCGAGGAGTTGGGAAGCCAACCGCCGACCCTCGCGCGCGGGCCGCAGCCCGGAAGGTGGCGGAGGGCTCCCCCGACGTCTCGACTCCTCAACTTATCTACTGCAAAATCGAGGGAACAAAGCGAGAATGTCTATGAAAACAAACAGTCGAGGAGGTGAGGAGTCGAGGAGTTCAGGAGTTGTGGAGCCAATTCAAGAGGTCGGGTCGGATGGTAACGGTTTGTCACTCCTCGACCCTCAACTCTCGACTTCTCGACTTGATTTCGACGGAACAAAGCGAGAATGTCTATGAAAACAAAGGACAAGTACAAAAAGTCACCGAGTCGTACAGTGCCAGACCAAACGCCGACCGTACGTCCTCGGGCCGCAGGCCGGAAGGCTGCGGCTGACTCCTCGACTTCTGGACTCCTCAACTTGTCCACCGCAAAATCGAGGGAACAAAGCGAGAATGTCTATGAAAACAAAGGACGAGGCCAATAAGTCGAGAAACCCCTCACCCGGCTCGCTACTCTCGCCACCCTCTCCCCAGGGAGAGGGCTGCTGACGAGGTTTATTCGGGAAACCGAAGCAATGCGCGAAATACAAAAATCGTGGGAACGAAGCTAAGAAGTCATTGAAAACAAAGGATGTCACCTATTACAGTGTGGAGAAACCAACCGGCCCCGGTGCCCTTCCGGTCACTGTGGATAAAGCTCGTAGGGGCACCCCTTGTGGATGCCCTGTTATTCACCATGGATGAGGCGAGGACCAGGGCGCCCACAAGGGGTGCCCCTACGATCAGCGAAAGGATACATTCGGTCATGAAAATGTGGGGCAGTAGCCAGGGCATGCTTATTATGGCCTGCGTAATATGTGCCATGTTGATGACGACAATCATAAAGGGGCAAGAAACCGGCGCCGCCACTCCGCTCTCCGTGAACGTGAACGGCCGGTACCTGGTTGACGAGAGCCGCGTTCCCTACCTGTTGCAGGGTGATGCGGCGTGGTCATTGATCGTTGCAGCGGACGACCAGGAACTGGACCAGTATCTCAAAAACCGCAGAGAAAAAGGATTCAACGCGCTGCTGGTGAATCTGATCGAGCACCTCTACTCGAAAAAGCCGCCGCTCGACGCTGCGGGTGACGCGCCCTTCCTGACGCCGGGAGATTTCACGACTCCCAACGAAAAGTATTTTGCCCATGCCGATAAAGTTATCCGTGAAGCCGGCGAAAATGGCATGCAGGTGCTTCTCGCGCCCATCTACCTGGGTTATGTCGGCACGCAGGAGGGGTGGGTGGAAGAGCTAATGAAGCTCAAGCCGGAGAAGTGCCTCGAGTATGGCCAATATTTAGGAAAACGATATAAGGAGTTTAATAATATCATTTGGGTGATGGGTGGCGACCGCGACCCGAAGGCGGCACTGGAAAGGGTCGACTTGATCGCCCTGGGGATCAAGGAATTCGACAAGCGCCATTTGTTCACGGCTCACGCCAATTCGGAGCCCTCCATGCCCGAGCATTTCGGAAGCGGTGGGTGGCTCGACATCAATTCTTCCTGTTCCTGTGAGAGGGTTCACGAGCGACTTGAGTCAGACTACAACCACCTGCCCGTCTTGCCGACTTTCCTGATCGAATCGTGTTATGAAGGGGAGCACAACTCCTCCCAGGTGCAGATTCGCAGGCAGGCGTATTGGGCGGTCCTCTGCGGCGGCTTCGGCCACGTTTTCGGCAACAACCCCATCTGGCACTACGACGCCCCGGGTCTCTACCCCAGCACCGGAGCCTGGCAGGATGCGATGGATCTTCCCGGCTCGGTGGACATGATGTATTGGGGAAGACTTTTTCGATCGCGCCCCTGGTTCGACCTGGTTCCCGACCAAAAGCACGAGGTGATTACCGCGGGCTTGGGGGAGTTCCTGGGCAACGACTATCTGGCTGCGGGCCGCACGCCCGACGGCAGCACAGTGATTGCCTACATGCCCACGAGGAGAACCATCACTTTGGATATGACCAAGATCTCCGGCGCCCAGGCCCTGGCTTGGTGGTACGATCCCCGCACGGGTAAAGCGTCTTCGGCCGGCGCTTTTCCGACTAGCGGCACGCGAGAACTTACTCCGCCCGCCGACGGCGATTGGGTGCTGGTGCTCGACGACGCTTCCCTGAAGCGCTCGCCGCCGGGAGTCGCTCACTAGCGACGCACTTCCCCTATACGGTCGCTGTCCTGGCCTGTTGTTCGTCGGCGGCCCGGCGGCGGCGCCCGCTGAGCAAGTACACATCGGCGCGGGGCTGGAAAAGGGGATCGGCAGAGGCTTCGATTCCGTCGACGCGAGGGATGGGATCGAAGATATAGCGGCGCCTTTCGGCATCGCTCTCCGGCACCAGTTCGGTCAGACTAATCTTACCAAACCTGACCTGGGGACGGCTGTCCGGCCAGCGAACCGTGGCGTCGTCAACGGTGTCGCCGTCCTCAGCCAACTGGACGACGATGTTGAATTTGACAGGGCCTCTAGCAACACGCCGTTTGATTTCTTCAAAAAGGAAGTCGCCTCCTTTGGCCGCTGCACCGGGCTCATCCAGATACTCGTTGCCCAGTTCCGGAAGGATGCGATAACGCCCAAACCGGCTGGCGCCATTGGCAGTAGTGAATTTGAAGGCGGAGACAGCGTAGAACGACTCCCGCGCAAAACTGGTGGGAATCGGTTTCGGTGCCTGCACGAAATGAAGCGCGTTGGGGTGTCCACCCAGAAACTGTTCAATCGCGTTGGGATGAGGTTTGGAAGGGTCGCTGGCCGCTATCGCATGAAGGAAACTCGCCAACTCCTCGGCGGTTCGGGCGGGGAAGCCGTCGTGGGAGTGCGCGATGATGTCGGTGTGAATGTGTGCACCGAGATGGAACCGGATCGCGCAGCCGCGGGGACTGGCGAACTCAGAATTGTCCGCGACCGTGGGAATTCCGGCAAAGTCGGAGAAGCGCACGGTAACTGAGGTTTCACCGTGGGCGTGGAGAGCACCTGTGAGGGTAGCCGCTTCGGGAGACGCGTTGAAGACTCCTGTAAGCATAACTCCCTTGGCGTGGGCGGGCCGGAAACCGGGATGCACACCGCCGTTAACACCATCGAAGGCTTCTAACACATCGCGACTGAGCGCTAACTCTTTCTTATCGGTGGATAGAGGCATACGGAACTCCTTTTATCTAAGTGGGTGTCGGCTTGGTTTCACTGCGCGGGAGAACTCCGCGCCCGTACGTCAAATGACCGGTAAACGAAACTTCCTCTTTCGGGGCCCTGAACCACACCATTATACACCCAAGAAAGCGTCATAAAATCCGCTTTTTTGTGCTTGAGGGTGCTTGAGGGGGATTCAGCTCAAGTTGCGCGATTATGGACCGTTTGTCTGGCCGTATCCCAAGTTGGCAGACCGCAAGGGCCAGTTCATTTGCCCGGTGGCGGAAAGATAATGCGGAGTTCGAGAAAAGACGGTCTCACTTCCTGAGCTGGATGCCGCTGGAAACCGGTGGGCGAGGTGCAGAAGCGTGCGTTCCTACGACTTAACTCCGAGCTTACGTAGGAACCCCATCATTGGACATCAGTTCGTAAACGCGACCCCGCTCTCTTCTCCCCGCATTCATGCGATGCGTCGACCCCACCTTGATGGCTTCCATCACGGTCGAGATGGTCAGCGGAAAGGGCGGGAAAAAGTTGTGGAAAGTCTTGTTACAAACATTGGCGAGATTTTTATAGACAGGCAGCGGGTGCGAGCGTGACAATTTGTCCCTCAACTTCCGTCGAGGTTCTTTGAGGAGGACAGATATGAACGTGCGATTCCCTTTTCTATTGTGCGGGTTTCTTCTTGTGTCGGTTGTGGCCTCGGCACAGGATGTCGCTACGATTGTCGGCACCGTCACGGACGCGACCGGGGCGGTGGTCCCCGCCGCCAAAATTACGGTTTCCAATCCGACTACGGGGTTCACGTGCAACTGCGTCTCCAACGCGGGCGGTGAATATACCGCCGCACTGATACCCATTGGCAATTACACGGTGACCGCGGAAGCAACCGGGTTTGCGAGCCCGCCATCTGCGGCTTTACCATTCGGCAGCGCCACGGGCGCCGGCCCGCAGGCTGTCAATCGGCCGGGGACCGGCGAGTTCATGGCGCTCAGCCCGGATAAGAGTTACTTGGTCAACACATTCACGAACCAGCCTGTTTTCATTACGGGCGACACAGCGTACGCACTCGCCGTGCAGCTTGCCTCGGAATCGGATATTGAAGCCTACCTTGCTAATCGGCAAGCGAAAGGGATTAACCTGATCTGGGCTGCGCTGGTGGATTATGGCTTCCACGCTGATGCAAAAACCGAAAACGACGCGGCCGGCAACAACCCTTGGAACCGCGGGGCCGACTTTACCGGGATGAGCAGCGCCACCGCATATTGGGCTCACGTGGACTATGTACTTCAAAGGGCGGCGGCTCATGGCATCACGGTACTGGCGGGAACGGGTTTCACCGCCTCATTCGACAAATGTGACATTCCATACTTCGCCACAATGGCTTCAAGCTCCGACGACACCATGAAAGCCTATGGCGCATTCCTGGGTAACCGTTACAAGTCCTATCCCAACATCATCTGGCTGATGGGGGGTGATGCCAACCTCAGCCTCTGTGGCAGTGGCCTCGCAAACAAGCTGAACGATATTGCTATGGGCATCATGTCGGCGGACCCGAAGCACCTGATCGCTATCGAGGCGACCGGCAACAATTGGGGTGAAGCGAGCGCCACGAACTGGTTGCCCTTTACTCGAGGTGCGAGGAATCGGAACGGCTGGATCACCCTTGGCACCATCTACCCGAAGGGTTTGCCGTCTAAGACCTTCGCCTTGGAGATTGACGATATTGTTTCTCAGATCGCGATCGAAAGGGGAGCGGATCCTTTCGTTCCGTTCTTCAGCATGGAAGATCCTTACGAAACGGAGCCGAATGAAGCTCCTTACAACAACCGGCAGTTGCGCCAGGAAGGATACACGGAGGTTCTTGGGGGAGCTTATTTGGGAAGGCTTTTCGGCAGCAGTAGCATATGGTCTTTCAATGCCACTTGCTGTGAGCCCAAAGGAACGAAGTGGCAAACCGACATCGATGCTCCGCCCTCATTTGATCAGCAGCGCCTTGGGCAACTCTTCCGCAGCCGCGAGCACTGGATGATGAAGCCCGATATCACCCATACGGTGGTGAGAGATGGTTATGGTTCAGGCGCGACCCTGACCGTAACCTCGCGTACCCGCGACGGCCAGTCAATTATTGCCTATATCCCGAACGGCAATGGTGCCACATTGACAGTGGACATGAGCAAGATTACAAGTGCCGGCCATCAAGCTACATGCTGGTGGTTCAATCCCTCCTCCGGGGCAGCGACCCTGATCGGAAATGTTGCGAATTCCGGAACGAAAAAGTTCACACCACCGGGTCCAACCGATTGGGTTCTGGTTGTCGACGACGCGAACGCGAAGTTGCCTGCCCCCGGAAGTCGTGACCTCAAAGCTCGCTAGTGGGCCAGTGCGGAGTTGCCCCCACCTTAACAAAGGAGAACATTTGTGGCCGGATGGTTCTGGTGATTGCTTTTCTGCCTTGCCTGTTGGTTTACGGTTCCCTGATTGTGTTCATCGGATCCACCCCGGCCGCGCGCCGCGCCGGCACAACTGCCGAAATAATTCCTATGACGAAGAGAGCGGCCACGACGACCACGTAGGTTTCGACGTCGAGGGGTTTCACGCCGTAGAGGAAACTCTTCACAAGCCGCCCGGCACAAAGCGCCAAGGTCACTCCCGCCGCCAGCCCCAATCCAACCACCCTCGAACCTTGCAGCAGGAACATGCGCAGTATAGTTCGCGGCGTCGCACCCAGGGCCAGACGCACTCCGATCTCCCGCCGGCGGTAGCTGACAGCCTGAGCCAGGACACCGAACAATCCGGCCATGACCATCAAGACAGCGAGGCCGGCAAATGTGCCAACCAGGTACAGGCCGAGCCGCGCGCTGAAGTTGTTCTGGTCCAGGGCTTCCTGCATCGTTTGAAAATTGTCGAGAGCGAAATCGGGCGCCGTCCGCCGGAAAATCGCCCGCATTTCGGGCGCCACCGGCATCTTGCCGCGTGTTTTCACTACAAAGTGAACTACGGTCTTGAGCAGAGCCGGATAGTAAAGCGAGGTTACCGGTACCTGCTGGTAGGGCAGCATCAAGAGCGGCTTCGGCGCTTCGGCAGGGCTGCTGTCGATTTGGTCTGCGATTACACCGACAATGGTGTAGGGCCTCAGCATGCCCGTGCTTTTGCCGCCTAAATCAATTTGCCGGCCAAGCGGATTTTGTCCTGCAAAGTACCTCCGCGCAAAGGTCTGGTTGATGGCTGCATTGTAAGCGGCATTTGCGGCGTCTTCATCGCTGAGTTCACGCCCTCGTACTACCGGCGTGCCCATCGTCTTTAGGTAATCGCCGCTCACGGCCATGAGTCTGGCTTCCTGTGCGAGGTCGCTGTTTTTCGGCTGGCCGACTACCCTGAAGCTCGCAGTCAAGTCCACGCCGGAGAATGGCGGAGCGGTGACGAGGGCAGCGTGCGATACCCCAGGCGCGTGCCGGATGTTTTCAAGTAGAGGCTGGTAGACCAGTGTGGCAACCGAGGCCAGCGCAGGTTGCCCCTCGGAGTACCCACCCAGGTTGGCGAATCCCGCCACGTCCGCCGGCATGGCGGAAAAGCACGTAACCCGGCTCACCTCAAAGCCAAGCGGCGCGCGCTCAAGACTCGAGAGGGTCCGAAAGAGCAGTCCGGTCGAAACCAGCAACACGGTCGAGAGCGCCACTTCGAAGCCCACCAGCCACCTACCCAGGCTGGCTTCGACCGCCCTCGCGGCGACTCCGCGTGAGGCCGCCTGGAGCACCCGCTGGGGCTCTGCCGTGGCCACGAAAAGCGCCGGCAAGAGGGAGGCCAGCAGTGTGGTTACCGCGGCGGTCAGGGCGAGGATCAGGAGGACCGTCCACCGGATTCCCAGCTCGTCGCCACGCGGAATCGTATCAGGCGGCAGTTTGTGAATGGCGGCGAGTGCGCCGTAGGCCAGCGCTAAACCGACGCAGCAGCCCAGCACACTCAAAAGAGCGCCCTCTGCCATCACTTGCCTGATAAGGCGCCAGCGTGCTGCGCCCAGGGCCGCGCGAACCGCGAATTCCTGCTGCCGGCCGAGACAACGGGCGATCAGCAAGTTGGCCACATTCCCGCATGCAATCAACAGTACCAGCCCGAGCGCGGCCGAAAGAGACCAGAACACCGCGCGCACCTGCCCGGTCAGCATCTGGGCGTAAGGCGCTACTCGAAATGCGACGTCCGGCCCCGAGCCCGGATCTCTCTCTCGAACCCGCCCCGCAATTAAGTCCAATTGCGCTTGCGCCTCTCGAAGCGTGGCGCCGGCCCTGAGTTTACCTACGATTGTGAAGAAGTCGTATCCGCGGTCTTTCAACATCTCGGCGGTAGGTTGGAGAGGCAACCAGATCCCTCTCTCGATGTCGTGGCCGACAGGTTCGGGGAACCGAAAACTTCGCGGCATCACGCCCACCACCGCTCGCTCACGCCCGTTAACGCGCACCATTCGTCCCACAATGGCTGGGTCCCCCTGGAAGACTTCCCGCCACAGACCTTCAGAAATCATCGCAACCTCAGGGCCCCCCGCCGCTCCTTCGCCGTCCGTGAACGCTCGCCCAATCAAAGGCTGCGCTCCAAGCATACGAAACAGATTCGGGGTTACTCTGGGCGTCAGCACGCTCACCGAAGCATCCTTACTCTCGACCACCCCAACGTCCTCCGAGTAGCCGGCCGTTATCTCCAGGTTCTGCGCCTGGTCACGAATGTCGCGATAATTCAGCCACGAAGTAGGTCCAAACGCCTCAGCGCCGGCCGGTCCGATGTACACCAGGCGGTCTGCGTCCGAGTAGGGCAGCGGGCGCAGGAGCACGCTCTCGATCACTGTGAACATCGCAGTGTTGGCACCTGTTCCCAGTGCCAGTGTCAAAACGGCCAGGAGTGCGAAGCCCGGCGCGCGGCACAGTTGCCGAACTGCAAAACGAAAATCGCGGAGGGCGGTTTGCATGAGATGTGCTCCTGAGTGGACTTGGACCTGCGAGGCTGGCGCATACATCGAGTACGATGTGTGCGCCGCCCTCGGGAACTGTTCTTCAAAGCAGTCGCTCATGCCCGTCGGCTGACAGGCACCCAGAAATCGTGAAAATGGGCCGACGGCGCAGAGGTGGCACGGGCGTCTCGCCCGTGGCTTCGGCCTGGCAACGCACGGGCGGGACGCCCGTGCCACGATTTTCAAAGCAGAACAAACTGCTGAGATCGATACTAGACCGGCCTGACACACAGTTCAGCCCTGTTCGCCTAATCTGACGTTGCCTCCGGAAGCGACAAGGGCTGGAAGCTTGTAACCGAGCTGAACTTTCGGTTCGTATCGGGAAGCCGGAATATCCGGCCGTCACGGATCTCGTAGACAATGTCGGAGACTGCAAGCAGGTGTGAGCGATGGGCTACGACAATACGAGTCAGCGCCAGGTTGCCAAGCACGTCGGCGATCTTCCGCTCGGATTCGGCATCGAGATTGGCTGTTCCCTCATCGAAGAGGAGGATCTGCGGCTCCCGGTACAAAGCACGCGCGATGAGGATCCGCTGGCGTTGTCCTCCGGAGACTTGTACTCCCATATCCCCCACCATGGTTCCGTATTCCATGGGCATGGCGTCGATTTCGTCGTGGACTGCGGCAGCCTTGGCCGCGGCGCGAACCCCATCCATGTCAATCCGGGAATCGAAGAAGGCGATATTCTGATTGATCGATCCAGCGAGCAGGGTATCGTCTTGCATGACGGTCCCGAAGCGTTCGCGCCACACCTGGCGGTGGACGCTCTCGATGGGTACGCCATCGAGAGTAATGGAACCTTGTTGGGGCGTCTCGAGACCCAGGATCAGTTTGATGAGCGTGGATTTTCCGCTGCCCGAGGGGCCGATGATTCCGATGCAAGCCCCGGCCGGGATCTCGAGCGAGACATTGTCAAGGACGGGCGGCTCGGTAGGCGAGTAACGGAAGCTGACGTTTTCCAACTTCAAGGTGCCCGGCCCGCCCAAGGGCAGTATCCCCTTCCCGTGGGGCTCGGCCTCAGCCAGCATCAGATCGTCGAGCCGTCGCAGGTGAACGCTGATCATCTGCAAAGCCCAGAAGTTTTCCACGACGGTCGAGAGCCGCTCGCGAAACACTCCGCGATAGGCGAGAAACCCGAACAGAACGCCGGTGGTAACAGGAGCGAAGCCCACTCCCAGAACCCCGACGGCGAGGACGACCGCCCACTCGAGCCCGCTGATCGCCGACGTCAGGGTGCTTACGGACGTGCGCTGGGCGCTCACCCGCGTGCCTGCGTTCAGCACCCGGACCAGTTCGTTCTCCCAGGCTGCAAATCGTTGGGCCTCCCGCGCCGCAAGCTTGATCGTCTGGATGGCGCGCATGGATTCTAGAAGTTGGGAGAGTTCCTTGCTTTCGGCTTCAAGAAGGTTCTCTGTCAATTCACGCTGCCTGCGCATTCGGGAGAATCTCACCGCAATCTCCAGGGCCAACCCTGCAATTACGATCGCTGCCAGGTGTGGGCTGAATCCCATCATCAGCACCGCGGTAACCAGGCCCACTGCCAGGTCTATTACCAATGGCGCCGCCTGATCGGTGAGAAAACGCCGGACGGCGTCAACCGAACGAACGCGTGAGAGCACGTCGCCGAGCATCTGGCGTTGGAAAAACGCCACCGGAAGCGAAAACAGCCGCGCGACAATGTGGGTGGAGACTCGATGCACAAAGATGTTCCCTAATCGGGTAATCACCTGGCCGCGGGTCCAGGCGGAACCGGCTTGCACCAGGATCATCAGCCCGATACCGGCGGCGATCCAAACCAGACGCGGATCGAAGGACCTTCCTCCGGCCCGGTCGATCACGCTGCGATAAGCAAACGGCAATGCAATGATCGTGAGTTGAAGAACCAAGGTTAGCCAGAGAGCTCGCAACGCCGCGGCGCGCAAGCCCCGATCGTCCAGCCAGGCGCGGCGGAAACTGCGCGAGAGGCGAAGAAGGCCCGGCTCGAAACCATGCGTGGGCGTGAATTCGACGGCGATTCCGGTGAAGTTGGGAGAGATCGACTCAAGCGAAACGCGCCGCCGTCCTTGCGCAGGATCCACAATCCACGCGACCCCTCTCCTCACCCGCTCCAGAACCACGAAGTGATCCATGTTCCAGTGCAGCAATGCAGGCAGCTTTAATTCACCCAGGCGCTGGAGACCGATGCGGACGGGACGGGCCGCGAGGCCGATGGCGGCAGCGAGATTCACCAGCATGCGGAGGCTGAGGCCGCGGGGCGTGGAAGCGAGCCGGGCGCGCAGGGCGGCGAGATCAGCCTTCAGGCCCCAGGCGGCCGCTATCATGGCGAGGCAGGCCAGACCGCATTCACTAATTTCACCTTGCAGAATCACGGGAACTCGCCGACGACGAACTTGGGACGAGGCAGGGACGGAACTCATCGCTTCAGATTCCTCCTCGGAAAATAATCGCCGCGGCAGCGGCGGCAACCAGCGTCAAGCCGGCGATGAGCCAGCCTTCAAAAAGCGACCGCTTAGCCCACGGGTCGCCGGCCTGACGCGTCGCGCAGGCTTCCACCGCTTGCGGACGGAATATTCGATAGTTGTTCAAATGCTTGCCGTTGTTATT
>JBELAJ010000261.1:0-11171 GCA_049508935.1 Terriglobia bacterium
TCGCGGTAGAGGTCGCGGGCCATGCCAATCAACACTTGCGCAAAGTCGGCATAAATCCGCCAGTCGCGAAGCTCGTTGGCGTCGGCGAGGGTGGCGCGGGAAACTCGACCTCGGAAGCCCATGTGGTAAAGCTTGGGTTGCTGGGCGCGCAGACAGGCTTCGATGTCGCGGAGACTGGTGCGAGAGGTGAGCTGAGCGAACGCCAAACAGAGGAACTGATCCCAACAGGAGAAATCTTTGACGTAGCGGTTGCCCCGGTAACGGTCGACGCAAATCTGAAACTGGTAAGTCGGAATGAACTCCATGAGTTGAGCGAAAACCGTTTGACCCGCGTTCATGGACTGCCTCCCAAATAAAGTCAAAAGCAGTCCTATGGTGGCCACCAAGAGGCAAGAATTTGAAATCGAAAAATTTCATTCTGATGCCTTACTTCCGCTTACTCAGCTAGTTACAACGAATCGTTAGCACTTTTACCGGACACTACTGATTTCAAGTGAAGCGACGAATTGTGCCCCGCTTGTTTGTGGATCGACCCCTCCGGGGTCGGGGAGATTATATGGGGCGTGCTCCGTGGGCGGCGGGCACAAAAAGCGTGCCCTTGCCCACGGCTACTCAATTTGAACCCCTTCGGGGTTCCGGCGAAGACCCATACACAAATGCTTCGTTCCCCTTGCTGGCGCCGACTGCCCCCTGCTCGCCCCCACGTGCCACCTACCATCTGCCTGCTGCCTACTGCCAACTGCCAACTGCCCACTGCCTACTGCTTTCTGCCTTCTTGAGGATTTCGTATACCAGAGCCACCGGCAAGCCCACGACGTTCGAGTAGCAACCCGATATGCGCGTCACGAATTTAGAGGCGAGCCCTTGAATCGCGTAGCCGCCCGCCTTATCCCAAGGCTCACCGCTCTCCACGTATTGGCGAATTTCCACCTCATCGAGTTTGCGGAATGTAACCAGGGTTGTCTCGTGTTCGAGCGCCTCGATTTTATCGGGTGGCCGCACGAGGCAAATGCCTGTGTGCACCTGGTGGGTTCGACCCGACAGCAGGCGAAGCATGCGCGTTGCATCCTGAGGATCCGAGGGCTTGCCCAGCGTCTGCCCGTCGATAACTACGACCGTATCCGCTCCCAAGACGAGCAGGCCAGGAGGCGCGGAGGCTGCGATCTGCATGGCTTTCTCGCGTGCTGCGCGGCGCGCAAACTCCTCAGGTAACTCATCCGGCTGGATTTCTTCCACGATCTGGCCAGGCCGGACCTCGAAATCGATGCCGGCATTGCGCAACAGGTCGCGGCGGCGCGGCGAAGCTGAGGCAAGGATGAGATGCATGTGCAAGAATTATAAGCGACATTGCCAGATTGATGTGAGCGGCGGGTTTGCGCGGTCATGCGGCAAGTCAGATTCGCGACGTCGGGAAAAACCTTCCACGATTTTTCCTCGACAGTGATTCCCTCGATGAGCCTCGATGTGTTAGACTGCAAAATCAGTCTCCAAAAGATTCCAATAATCTGGGATGCGAGCCATGGAAGAGATTGGGAAGATTCTGCCCAAGGTTCTAAGACCTCAGTTTTCTCGCTTCGAACCTCCTGTAATCGAAGTTCTGACCCCTTTGTGGGGTCAAGTGGCGGGAAAGGCGCTTGCCAAGGAGTGCCGGCCCGTGGCGTTCAGCGCGGGAACGTTGACGCTCGCCACAACCGATCCTGAGTGGGCGGTTCCCTTGAGACAGATGGAAAATGAAATCCGCGCCCATGTGAACAGCTTCCTGGGCGGACCAGTCGTACGACATATCAGGATTGAATGTATTCGCGAATTAAGTCGCGGTAACACCGTGCACCGCCGGCTTGATTCGCTTGCTGTCTCCGAGCCTGGGGACTGGCCGCGCCGGCGCTCGACAATTGGCCGGGCGGAACCAATCGGACGTTCGCGTGTCAAGTACGTCGCACGCAAGCACGGAAAGGTCGGCTGATGCCACTCGAAGAAAAAGACGTGCGTTACGTCGCCGAACTCGCTCATCTCGAGCTGGCTCCTGAGGAGGTGAAGAAGTTTCTCCCTCAGCTCGATTCCATCCTTCAGCACATGCAAAAGCTGAATGAGTTGGATACCTCGCAAGTGGAGCCGATGGCTCAGGTGACTTATCCCGCTGCCGCGAACCCTTCCCTGCGGGCCGATCAGCCAACAAAGACGTTCGACCAGGATGAAGCCCTCGCCAATGCGCCCGACCCGAGCGCGGGCTTTTTCCGCATCCCGCGCGTCATTGAGAAGGAGGAATAAGGCGGCGGAACAAAGCGTCCCCGCACCCCGTTCCCTCTCCCCCTGGGGGGAGAGGGTGGACCGCGACAGCGTTTTCATCAGCGGGCGCGGGCCCGGTGACGGGGTTCGCACCATAACGCTGACGCCGAGTGCGACGCCCTGAGGGGGAGGGCAACAGGCCGGGCGCGGCCGGGCCTGTTAATGAACATGAATCTCACTGAACTCACCATCGACTCGCTGCGCGAACTCATCGTCCAGCGCAAAGCCTCTGCGGTGGAGGTCGCGCGCGCTCACTTCGACCACATCGAGCGGCGCGACAAAGAGGTGCGTGCCTACTTGCAATTGTGTCCGGAACGAGCCCTCGAGCAGGCCGCCAAGATCGATCGGCAGATTGCGGCAGGTGAGCCGGTGGGGGCGCTGGCTGGAATTCCGGTAGCGATCAAGGATGTGATTCTGACGCGTGGGGCGCGCAATACTTGTGCCTCGAAGATTCTTGGGAATTACGTTGCACCCTACGATGCCCCGGCGGTCGAAAGGCTGGAAGCGGCAGGCGCGGTCATCCTGGGGAAAACGAATTGCGACGAATTCGCCATGGGGTCTTCCACGGAAAACTCCGGCTTCTTCCCGACCCACAATCCACACGATTTGACCCGAGTCCCCGGCGGCTCGAGCGGCGGTTCTGCGGCAGCGGTCGCAGCCAACATGGCGGTGGCGTCGCTCGGCTCGGACACCGGAGGTTCAATTCGGCAGCCGGCGGCCTTTTGCGGCCTGGCGGGCATGATGGGGACGTACGGCAGAGTCTCGCGCTACGGGCTGGTTGCGTTCGCTTCCTCCCTCGATCACATCGGGCCTTTCGGGCGCACTGTGCGCGATGTGGCGCGTGTGCTCCAGACCATCGCGGGCCGCGACCCGCACGACTCCACCTCAGCGGATGTTCTGGTGGAGGACTACGTGGCCGGCCTGGATCAAAACGTGCGTGGCCTTAAGGTCGGCGTTCCGGGCGAATATCTCAAGGGGCTTAATCCGGAAACTGGGGACAATATCCAGAAGGGAATTGATCAGCTAGCGAAGCTAGGATGCGTAGTCACACCCATCAGCCTTCCTCACACGGATTACGCCATCGCCTGCTACTACATCATCTGCACGGCGGAGGCGAGCTCCAACTTGGCGCGCTACGATGGCGTGCGCTACGGATTTCGCTCTAGCGAGCATGCGGATTTGCAGGAGATGTACAAACAGACGCGCTACGGAGGATTCGGGGCTGAGGTGAAAAGGCGCATTATGCTTGGCACCTACGTCCTGAGTTCCGGTTATTACGACGCCTATTACTTGAAAGCCCAGAAAGTGCGCACCCTCATCACCCGGGATTTTCTTGAAGCCTTCGATGATGTGGACATCATTGTTACTCCCACCTCCCCCATCCCTGCCTTCAGGCTCGGCGAGCGTATGGACGACCCCTGGCAAATGTACCTCGCCGATATCTACACCGTTACCGCCAGCCTGGCCGGCATTCCCGGCATTTCCGTTCCCTGCGGAAGGACGAAAGCTGAGCCCCACCTCCCGGTGGGAATGCAACTTCTCGCCCGACACTTCGACGAAGCAAGGCTGCTGCGCGTCGCTGACGCGTTCGAGAGAGCGGGCGGGTTTGAAGTTGGGTGAAGGGTTCGAATTCCAGATCCCGGATTCAAGATTCAAAAACCGCTTCATTTCACACTTTCTGAGTCCCGGAGGCTGGTCCTGCGCTGCCATTAACGGTGCCGCCTCCCTTTCTTATCTGCTCGAGTTTGTTCAGAAACTCATCGCGTTCCTGGCGGGCCTTGTCCGCCCGACGCGTCTTTTCCGAGACATAGCGCTGGCCTTTCATCTCGGGATCGCGCAACGAGCGAATCCACGCGCCGAGCTGCCTGGAAATGCTCTCAACGCTTGATTTCAGATTCAAGATTCCGGGTTCCAGATCACGGAAATCAGGCATGCGCTCAATTAGGCAAAGCATCGAGCGCACTTCGCCGGCAGAACCACGCGAGATGTAGAGGAAGGTGAGCAATTCTTGGTTCGTACCTCTTTCAAATCCTTCGGCGATGTTGTTCGAAACAGAGAGCGCGGCTCGTTCGAGTTGGTCGCGCAGGCTGTGCTGCCGCCGGAAAGCGGGCTGCGCGGTCATGGCATACGTTGCCAGAGCCAGTTCGATGCTGGCTTGCCACACCGGCAGTTCTTCAAAGCGTTTGTAACCCATTGCACGCCTCTTGAATGTGGAATCTGGAATTTTGAATTGTGTGCATCGCCACGACCTGCCACGCCCTCAACCCTTAAACAGTGAGTCAGACTTCTTCTTGCCGCCGTCAACCTTCGAGCCGGGGCCGCCGGCGCTGGCCAGCAGGGTCGGATTAGGGCGAAAGTAATCGCAGTAGTTCGCGGCCTCTTTATCACGGACCCACTCGGCCTGGGTTTCCGCGCACTGGTTGTGCTTGCCGGGGTCGTAGAATTGGCAATTGCGGCAGGCGTGCAAGTCGGAGCCGCACCGGGTGCAGGTGTCGCGCGTGCCCACGCGGCTTCCGGAAGGATACTCAATTTTCTGGCGGCACTTCCAGCAGTTGAAGAACATAGTTCCTGATCAGCGTTTAGCCGCTTCAATCGGCGGCTCGCTGTTCAGCCCGAAAAACCGTTCAAAATTCCGCACCACGATTTCTCCCAGCTCTTCTGCGCTTAGCTGACGCAGAACGGCCAGCGTGCGCGCAACCTCGATCACAAAGGCCGGCTCGTTGCGCTTGCCGCGGTACGGGACTGGAGCCAGGTAAGGACAATCGGTTTCGATCAACAAGCGATCCAGCGGAATCTCGCGCGCCACTTCACGGAGGTCCTCGGCCTTCTTATAGGTGACGTTGCCGGCAAACGAGACCAGGAATCCCCAGTCGAGGAATTTCAGCGCATCGTGGCGTGAGCCCGAGAAGCAATGCAGGATGCCGCCCAGCCCGGTCGATCGCCATTGGGCTTGAACGATTTCGGTGAGGTCTGGCCACGCCTCGCGGCAATGAATGATGATCGGCAGCCCTGCTTGACGAGCCAATTCCATTTGCCGAATGAGCACGGACTTCTGAACGTCTCGCGGTGAGTTGTCGTAATGGTAGTCGAGGCCGATCTCGCCTATGCCCACTACTCTTGGGCGTTGCGCCAGCTTGCAAATCTGCTCGGCATGATGTTCCGCGAAATGTTTCGCGTCGTGCGGGTGAACACCCACCGTGGCGTAAATCCAATCGTGGCTCTCGGCGAACGCTACAGGCGCCTCAAGGTTATCCGGCCCGGTGCCGCCCCCGACGGCCAGGAGATAGCGCAGCCCGGCGGCGCGGGCGCGCGCCATCACCGCAGGGCAGTCGGCGTTGAAGTCGGGATCATCGAGGTGGGCGTGAGAATCCAGCAATTGATTCATTGGGTCATCGGGTCATCGAGCCATTGAAAAACCAGCTAATTGAACGAGTCAATGACCCAATGACTCAATGAATCAATGACTCAATTACTTCAGCCTCGCTCCGTTCTCCACGTCTTCCTTGAAGGTCACGAGCACAGGACGGCCGTGGTCGCCGACCGAAGCAGCAACGATCATACCGTTCGATTCCACGCCGCGAAGCTTGCGGGGCTGGAGGTTTGTCACCACCACGACTTTCATTCCAACCAGGTCTTCCGGCCGATAGTACTCCGCCAGGCCGGCCACAACCTGGCGAACTTCCGTGCCGATATCCACCATCAGCTTCAAGAGTTTTGAAGCGCCCGGAACGTGCTCGGCGGCCTTCACTTCGCCCACGCGCATCTCGACCTTGGCAAAGTCGTTAATGGAAATCAGGCTGGGGGCTGGGGGCTGGGGGCTAGGGGCTGGGGACTGGGGGCCAGGGACTAGGGGCTGGGGGCTGGGGGTTGGGGCTTGGGAGCTTGGGGCTTTGGCCTCTGGTGCAGGCTTAGGCGATGCTTCGGGTTTGTTCTCTGTTTGCACAGGTAGGAATGCCTCCTTGGATTTGTCAGGTTCGCCGCCGGGTTCGGCAAGGTTGAGCTGCACGGGCGTTTGCCGGGGCGTCTGTGGGTTCGTCTGTAGGGGCGCTTCGTGAAGCGCCCCTACCGCGGATCTTCCACGCTCACGGTCAATTTCGGCGAACTCCTCGAGCTTGGCGCGTGCTGCCGCTTTGTCCAAGCGCGGAAAGATGATCGCAGGTTCGGTCACTCGCGTGCCTGTGTTGAGTCGACCCCATTTCAAATCGGTTAATCGCTGGTTTCGGATTTTTCCCAAATAGCTTTCGCAGCCCAACTGCTTCCAGAGGCGCTCAGCACTCTCAGGTAGGACAGGGTATATAAGCACGGCGACGGTAGCTAGTAAGTCTGTAGCTCGGTAGAGCACCATGGCAAGGCGAGGGTTGGAGCTCTCGAGCGACCATGGCTTATCTATCACCAAGTAAGAATTCACTTTGTACACGCCGTACCAGATATTTGCCAAAGCATTGGAAAAGTCGTGTCGGTCGAACGCTTCGTGTGTTGCGCGAACGACACCTGCATAATTAGAGGCGACGGCTGGTGGCAACCCCAACTTAGCGGCAATCTCAGCATGGTCAGGGCTTGAAGGTAGATCCAGTTCCTTCTTGAGGAAATCTGGTGCCTGTTGACCGAAGAATGTTACCCTCAGCTCTTCGTCTCGGGAATTTACGCCGACATCAATCCAGGCTGGCACGACACCCTGGAAGTACCGGTTCAACATAGTAATCGTTCGGTTTGCGAGGTTACCCAAGTCATTCGCCAGGTCCGAGTTGTAGCGCTGAATCAGCCCCTCGTAAGAAAAGCTCGTATCCTGTCCGAACGGTGCCTCGCGCAGCAAGTAATAGCGCAGCGCGTCGTTGCCGGGCGCGCCGAAGGAATCGAGCGCTTCGACGATGGGCTCGGGGTAGACGACATTACCCTTCGATTTCGACATCTTATCCTGCTCGTAATAAATCCATCCATGGGCGAACACCGTAGTCGGCAGCATCTCGGCCTGGCCGGGATAGGCGGCCATGATGAACGCGGGCCAATAGACGGCGTGGAAGCGCAGGATGTCCTTGCCGATCATGTGCACGAGTTCCGACTCGCCCGGTCTGTTCCGCCAATACTTCTGGAACTCCGCGTTGCCGTTTTCGCCCTGTGCGTAGCCTATACCTGTCATGTAGCTGGTGAGCGCGTCGTACCAGACGTAAACGACCTGCTCGGGGTCATCCCGCTCCTCGTCGAGCGGGAAGGGAATGCCCCACTTAATCCGTTTGCGGCTCACAGAGATGTCGCGCAGGTCTCCCTCGACGAAGCGCTTGACCTCATTCATACGGTAATCGGGCTGGACGAACCCCGGTCTTTCGCTATACAGGTTCAATAGCTTTTCGCGGAACTCCGAAAGTTTGAAAAAGTAATTCTCCTCACTAATGAGTTCCGCCGGGCGACCGCAGATATCGCAATTCGCCGGCTCCGCTCCGTCCGAAATGTAGCGTTCGTCAGAGACGCAGTACCGGCCCGCATACTGACGCTTGGTGATGTGTCCGTTCTCTTTGGCGCGTATGAGCATGCGTCGTACGGACCTCGTGTGATCCGGGTGGGTAGTGTAAATGAAGCGCAGGGAATCGGGCTTACCCTCGGGATATACGCTCACTGGGATGCCGAGTTTTTCCCAAAGCTGAATAAACAGTTTCCGCTTTTCCGCCACAAACTGGCTGGGTGTCTGGCCTGCCGCCGCCGCGGCGCGCTCGATCTTCTCCCCGTGCTCGTCGGTTCCGGTGAGAAACGCCACCTCATACCCGCACATGCGTTTGTAGCGCGCCAGCACGTCGCAAACAATCGTGGTGTAGGCAGAGCCGACGTGGGGCCGGGCGTTGGGATAATAAATGGGAGTTGTGAGGTAGAACGTTTTCATGGATATCAGGTTTCAGATATCGGGCTTGGCACCTGCTCGAGGTACGAGGCTTGAGCGGCGATCATCACCTGCTTGAGTGGGACGCACTTCTCGGTCGCCAAACGTTGGCAATCTTCATATTCGGGCGCAACATTCAACACTTTTCCGTCGCGCTTCGCCACTTTGACCTTGACTGCGCCGTAGGGGGTCTGGATGTTTACAAGTTCCCGTTCCAGAATCTTGCGCCGCGCCTCGTAGATTCGTACTCCGATGGTGGTGGTTTGCTCGAAAAGCATCTGGGCCAGCGCATCGCTCTTCTCAGGAGTGCAAAGCACACTCAGCAGGATTCCAGGGCGGTCCTTCTTCATCTGGATGGGCGTGCAGGTCACATCCAAGGCTCCGGCGGCCAGCGCCAGGTCAATGAAAAAGCCGTAAAGCTGCGGACTCATGTCGTCGACGTTGGCCTCAATCACCGAAACCACTTCGTCGCCCGGTGCACCCTCGCGCACCCTCACGGGTTCTGTGCTCTCCCCCAGCAGCAAGCGCGCCAGGTTCGGATGCCCGGGGATTTCGCGCGCTCCCGCGCCGTATCCGATGCGTTCCACTCTCATTGGCGGAATAGGTCCGAAGCCCGTGGCAATCGACGAGATCAGCGCCGCTCCGGTGGGCGTCACCAGTTCGCCATCGACGCCGGAAGAGTAGATGGGGATGTCCTTGAGTAATTCGAGGGAGGCGGGCGCGGGTACCGGCAGCGACCCGTGCGCGGCCTGGACGCATCCGCTGCCCACGTTCAGCGGCGAACAAGTGAGGTGCGAAATATCGAGCAGCTCAAGTCCGATACAAGTTCCCACAATGTCAAGAATCGCGTCGACGGCGCCAACTTCGTGGAAGTGCACCTGCTCGGGCGGCATGTTGTGCAGCTTTCCTTCAGCTTCCGCCAGGCGGCCGAAGACCTTCAGGGTTTGTTCTTTGACGCCCGCAGAGAGTGCGCTGTCTCGAATGAGCGTCTCGATGTCTCTCAGCTTGCGGCTGGGCTGCTTGCCCGGAACGCGAATTTCCACCCGCGTCCCCACCAGATGGCCCCGCAACGCGCGCGTGCGCTTGAACTCGTACAAGCCCAGGGGAATCGTCTTCAGTTCTGCGACCAACTGCTCCAGTGGCAGGCCCACGTCGAGCAACGCGCCCACAAACATGTCGCCGCTGATGCCGGAAAAACAATCCAGGTACGCTTGTTTCATAAAAACAGGAGTCAGAAGTCAGGAGTCAGGAGCAAGTTTCCCCTACGTAACGTGCGAGGTCGGCCGGCGGGGCGCCGCATCACGGACTCTCGACCTTTGATTCAGCCAAGCAATTTCGCCTAAAATTGGATACTATGCTGTAGTCTCAGAAGTTGTCAACACGACAGGAGTCACGAGTCGGGAGTCAGAATGTAGAAGAAAAATGCCTCCGGAGGGATCGCCTTAAGATTTTCGCTCTTGCGGCACGCGAGGAGGAGTGGCACAATCTGCGCCGGTAGCGGAGAAAAAACAATCATTGAGGCGACGAATCGCCAGCAATGTGATGGCACGGAACAACCGTCGGAGGTGGACGCAGTTGTTCTGACTCCTGACTTCTGACTCCTGACTCCTATCCGACGAGGTATCATTTATGAAAACACTCGACCGACGCGATTTCCTGAAAGTTACAGCCGCTGCGGGGGCTGCAGGGCTGATCTCTGGCGCGCCTGCTGCTCCGGCTGGAAAAGGCATGCGCCTGGGCATCATTATCGGCATGGGCAAGAACCCTGACGCGGCCCTGCAGAGAGTGCATGACCTGGGAGTCCCCACCTGCCAGGTTTCGACAGAGGATTTTTCGGAACAAATGGAGAAGGGAATCCGCGACGCGGTTCAGAAGTTCAACATCGAGGTGACCGCACTCAATACCGGCGGCCCCGGACCGCACGTTTATGACTTCTACCAAGGGCCGTTGACGATCGGCTTGGTGCCCGTGAAGTATCGGCCCCAGCGCATCGCGCACTTCAAGCAAGCTTCCGATTTCGCCAAGAAGTTGGGGATTCCTGCTATCCACACCCACTTCGGGTTCATCCCCGAAAATCCCAACGATCCTGCCTACAAGGACTTGCTGCCGGCGCTTCGCGAAGTTGCGACCTATCTAAAAGGGAACGGTCAGATGATGTTGTATGAGACGGGGCAGGAGACTCCCATAACCTTGCTGCGGGCGATCACCGACGTGGGCGTTGATAACCAGTTTGTTAACCTCGACACCGCGAACCTGATCCTCTACGGCAAAGGCAATCCCAACGACGCGCTGGACGTGATCGGCAAGCTGGTGCGCGGCACCCACGCCAAAGACGGTCTCTTCCCAACCGATCCGAAAAAAATTGGCGAAGAGGTTCCTATCGGCCAGGGCAAAGCGGACTTCCCCAGACTCATTCCTCGTCTAAAGCAACTCGGCTACGACGGGCCTCTTACGATTGAAAGGGAGATCTCTGGGCCGCGCCAACTCGAGGACATCCGGAAGGAAAAAGCTTATTTGGAGAAGTTGATCGCTTGAGAGGATGCTCGACTGGACACGGGGCGTAAGTTGGAAACAAAGCCCTCTCCCTTGGGGAGAGGGCAACAACGCGATGGCCGTATTACTTCCTACCGTACAAAGGACCGAAGTTTGCGCAGGCTCGATAGTCCGCTCCCTGCGGGTCTTGAGCTCCAAAAGCCGTCCAGGCGCTGGGGCGGAACACGCGCTCTTCCGGCACGTTATGCATGCAGACCGGAATGCGTAGAGTTGAGGCGAGGGAAATCAGCAGGTCGCCGACGTGGCCGTAGCTGATGGCGCCGTGATTGGCTCCCCAATTGTTCATCACCCCATAGACATCTTTAAAGGGGCCTTGACCGGAGAGGATAGGTGCGAACCAAGTGGTGGGCCAGGTGGCATTAGTCCGCTGGTCGAGAATGTCGTGCACGTCCTTGGGCAACTCTACGGTGTGACCCTCCGCGATCTGAAGCACCGGCCCCAGGCCTTGCACCAGATTGAGGCG
>JBELAJ010000262.1:0-11149 GCA_049508935.1 Terriglobia bacterium
AAAACGATACCAGCAGCAGCGAATCAGAAGCCTAATGGCCAGGGCAAAAGAACTCGGTTATAAGATACTCCCGGCCACAACCTGATGCGCCGTACAGAAGTCGGGGAAGTCACAGGCCAGAAAGCAGTAGGCAGTAGGCAGTTGGCAGTGGGCGGAAGGCAGTCGGCAACGAACTACCTGAATCTCACATGACGACTGCCCTCTCCCTTGGGGAGAGGGTGGCCCGCATCGGCGTTCTCACCAGCCGATGCGGGGCGGGTGAGGGGTCATTCTCGGTCCGAGTCGACTTCCTAGGCTAATAATGGTGCGCGCCGTGGGTGAGCGGTGGTCAGGTCGACGCAAGAGGAGACCAGGAATGCGAAAATCATTAGTCCGGGTCATTGCCGTCTGCTTCCTGCTGGCGGTTGGCCAACACTGGCTCGCCGGGCAGGAACCTGCGCCATCTCCGCCCCCCAAACAACAGGCCCGCATGCTCCATGGCCAGGTGGAGCACGAACTGGAGAGAATGAGGGAGACGCTGAACCTAACAGACGACCAAATAGCCCAAATCCGGCCAATCCTTGAAACGCGTAATCAACAGCTCAAAGACCTGCGAGCCAATGCTTCCTTGCCCCAAGGGGAAGCACGGGCAAAAGCTGCTGAGATTCGGAAGTCCGCGCGACGGCACATCGAGCACGTCCTGACGCCGGAACAGAGAAAGATGCAAAAGGCGCTGCGACGAGGGCATCAGATGGACAACGGGCAGTAGGCAGGTAGGCAGGTGGGCAGAACGGCAGGTAGGAGGGCAGTCGAAAATAGGGCACAACCATGTGTGGCCACTGGCCGGCGAGCAACGGCGATCTCCCACACTTTCGGACGAACACGGGAGATCCATCGAGCTTTTTCATGGTGAGAGGGCTAGTATCAGTCGTGCAGTTAATCTCCCCGTCTGCCTACCTGCCCGTCTGCCTACCTGCCTACTGTTCGACCACGATCGCGGCGTGAGGCGGGAGGCGCAGCGTATTGCCGTCAGAAGCTAGCGACGCCCCACCAATCGAGTGGACCTTCCGGAGCCTGCTCACCATTCCGCCCAAACCAACTACTCTGCAAGCTACAGGCAGCTCGGTGAAATTCGCCACGGCGGCGCGTGCCCCCATCGGGAACACGGCTACGCGCGGGGGCGCGTCCGGCGAAGTCACCGTGAATTCCTCCACGATTTTGCGCAATTCCCCTAGCGCTTCCCGCTGGGCCTCCGACATTTGCGCGACCCGGTTATTTGAATCCACATAAGTGAGCCGGGGCAGCGAATCCGAGAAAATCACCAGTTTACCGTTGCCTTCCTGCACCTTGAGCAGGTATTTGTTCTTGGGAAGGATCGTCGTGGCATCCGAAGGTAAGCGAGGGTCTCCGTTCAGAGCATGCGCCAGACTTTCACTAACTAATGCAGTCCCGCCCGAGTTCAGGAAGCTTGCCAGTCGTGGGACGAACTCGATATCTTTGAGCGAATGAAGAGTGAAGAGTGCGGCGCGGACCTTTTGAGGGAAATGTGCCGTGGGAGCGAGCGGTATCGCCAGCATCCCAATCTGGTCAAAAAGATACGGCTCATCGCCAGGCTCGCTCGAGGTAGGCTTGTACGCGGGAATCCCGGTCCAGTTTCCAACCAGCTTACTCAGCGCCTCGAATTCCGCGCGGTGGGCGGCCAGAGCTTCCACCTGCTCCTTGTATTGCGAAGAAGCCAGTGAGCCGTAATGAAAGAGGAAGGCTTCCGGCGCGCCCGCCAGGACCGTAATAAGCGCCTGATCCAGGTAAGTCACCGCATTGGTCCCGAAAGGATCGAACCAGCCGCCGCCCGTTTTTTCTCTGCCCACGTCGCGGAACCACCGGTAGATGAAATAGCCCGTGTACTGCTGCTTATGACCCCATTCGTCGGAACTGGGGTCGCGCAACTCTGTGCCCACCCAGATGCGGTCGAAGAGTTCCGTTTCCTTGTCGACGATATAACCGCGATCCTGGAAGTTGTCGTACCACTGAGGGTATTTCAGGATGACCTTCACGTTGGGGTTAACCTGCTTGGCGGGGCCGAGTACGCGATCCCTGGCCATCTCGAGCATCAGCTTCTCGCGATATTGCTGCCAGCTCATCGAGCCCTTTGCGGCTGCACACTCGGAACACTCGCAATCCGTGAAGAAGAAATCATCAATCATGATTTCATCGAAGATCCCGGCGGCGAACCGGAAGATGGAGGCCAGACTCTCCTGATTCTTGCGGTTCGTGTAGCACACCGCCACATGCCAGCCGCTGGAGGGCTTGCCAATCCCTGTGGTAGTAACACAGCCTGACACGCGCAACCCGGCTTGCCGGAAAAAATCGCGCGCCGTCTTGAGCGTCTGTGCGTCGGGTAGATAGCCGTCGCGAAACGCCTCCACGTAAACCTTATTGATTCCGAGCTTGCGGCAGAACTCGAGGGCATCCGCTCGTCCCTGATCTGTGGAGAGATGATCACGCACATCCTGGGCGGTGAAGAGCGTGGACCAGTCGATTCCTCTTACGGCGAGGGGATTCAGTAAAAGCGCTCCAAGGAAAACTAAAGCAGAGAGCAAGGGCAACCTGCTGCGTTCGAATCGGGCTGCAATACCAGGAAATGAAAACACGACGTAACACCTCCGAATTATGGGAACCACTCCCGCACGGCGCGCGCCGCGTGGCCCCACAAGATAGCTCAGTCACGAAAGAAAGGAAAGCGACTGCACATCCCCCCGGGGCGGTACAATAGTCTGCGTTGCGATGTCGCGCGGCCAGCTGTTCCATTCGCCTAGGTGCGACTACAACGCCGCCCATCGGGCGGCGTGAGGAAACTCGAATCTGTCATGCTGAGCGCAGCGAAGCATCTCTGCAGCTACTCGTAAGTCGACGGCGCTAAAAACAACTGCCGGGATTCTTCGCTTCGCTCCGAATGACAAGCGAAGGGCTCAGAATGACACGCGTTCATCTAATCGCACAACCTACGACGCGGGGGAGAGCCACATGGTGAAACTAAAGGTCAGGTTGTTGAGACACACGGATCGAGCCGGACTCGACCGCTACTTGCGCCTTTACCGCCGCAGCTTTAATCCCGATGAACGGGTTAGCACGCAGATTTTGCGTTGGGTCATACAGCCTTCACCGGCCCGGGTCAATCCCGTGCACCTCTTTGCTGCTTATCTGGACAAGCGACTGGTGGGCGGTGCATGCACGCTGGTCCTCCCCATGTTTCAGGTCGTGTTCGGGAGCTACATCTTTGTCGATCCCGCACTTCGAGGGCGTGGGCTGGGCTTGAGGATTCTTCGCGAGGTGCTCCGCCTGGAAAGGAAAGGGCCGCACGGCTGGAATTGGAGGCTCTACGCCGAAGTCACCGCGTCGTCAGGCGACTGGTGGCCAAGGGTACTGGCGAAAGCGGGCTTCCGCTTTTTCAAGACGATGTGGCCGCTAGGTTCGTATCAGAACCCCGGCAAAGTCGTGGCGGGCCGCCTCTGTTATTTCAATTTCCGCAAGCCGCCGGAACGATTTTCCCAGCCCGCATTGTTGGCCTACATCCACGCTCTTTTTTATGGGCCCGACGCCATGCACCGCCACTTGCTGCCTCGGCTAAAACATTTTGTGGAGGTCGAAGCTGGTATCCCGAATCAGAAGTTCGTTGAATAAGTCAGATCGCGGAGGGGGCGCAAGAATGTAGCCCACGGCGTGCAAGCAACCTCTCACCCGGCCCGCCTCGGCTGGTGAAAACGCCGGTGCGGTCCACCCTCTCCTCAGGGAGAGGGCTACGATCCTGACCTCCGCCACTTCCTGCCTACTGCCGACTGCCTACTCACGGTCCCAGGTGCTTGTGGTATTGCAGCAGGAGGTAGTTATCGGTCATGCCGGCAATGTAATCGCACACCACGCGATGCAGGGGTTCTTGCCGGCTCTGCGCGACGTAGAAGGGCGGGAGACGGCGAGGGTGCTCCAGGTAGTAACCAAAGAGGCGCCGCACACAGCGCACGATGACCTGCCGCTCCGACCCCACGCGACGATGGGAGTAAAGATTGGCGTTCAGGAACTCCTTCAGTTCCCTGTCGTCGCGGGCCCGGCGGGGGCCTAATCCCACCAGCCGGTTCGGATGAGCCCGCACGTCTGCCACCGATCTTATGCCTGCCTTGGCGAGGCGTGCGCGCGTCGAGTCGATGAGGTCAGTTACAAGAATGTTCAACACCCCCTTCAAAGCCTCATTGAACTTCAACTTCTCGCGCGCCGCAGGGTACTTCCGGTCGACGCTCCTATACAGCGAATCAAATAAACGCACGTGCCGGCGGATCAGGGGAAGTGTCAGGAGTTTCGCCTCGTAGCCGTCGTCAAGGTCAGCGCAGTTATAAGCAATTTCATCAGCGGGGTCGATCAACTGGGCCTCCAGCGGAGGCCGGGCATCCAAGGCGTAGATGGCGAGTTCAGGGTAATGCGCGGGATCGTAATCGCGCGAGTGCTTGATGATTCCTTCGCGAACTTCGAAGGTGAGGTTCAAGCCGGGGAACGCCACGTATTTCTGCTCAAAATGCTCAACAATGCGCAGCGCGTGGAGATTATGGTCAAAACTCTCGTGGTAACGCCCCATGAGGTGGTTGAGTTCGGCTTCGCCGGCGTGGCCGAAGGGCGGATGCCCCACATCGTGCGCGAGCGCCAGCGCTTCCACTAGATCGGTGTTCAGTCGCAGCGCCTTTGCTGCCGTGCGGCTAATCTGCGCCACTTCCAGCGTATGGGTAAGACGCGTACGAAAATGATCGGAGTAACGCCGCGTGAAGACCTGGGTTTTATTTTCAAGCCGGCGGAAGGCGCGCGAGTGAAGGATGCGGTCGCGGTCTCGCTCATAATCATTGCGGAAGGGGTGCGAAGGCTCGGGATAGCGGCGGCCTTGCGACTCCTCAACTCGCATGGCGTAACTGGCCAAGCGGTTGTCTCCGTAACGACCCATCAATGCCTCGGAAGGGAAGCGTTCCCGAATAAGCGACTATAGCATATGCGGCTATGTCTCCTCGGGAGTGGCGAACCGATAGCCCACCCAAGGTTCAGTCAAGAGGTAGCGGGGCTTCGAAGGCTGAGGCTCGATCTTCTTGCGCAACTGGTTGATAAAGACGCGCAGGTATTCCACCTGGTCTCCGTAGTCGGGTCCCCAAACGGCTTGCAACAGTTCGCGATGCGGAAGCGCCTTATTGGAATGGCTCACGAGATAATGGAGGAGCTCGAATTCCTTGGGCGTCAGCCGCGCCTGATGGCCGCGCGCGATCACTTTGCGCTGCGCAAAGTCGATGGTGAGATCCCGGGTCTCAAACGTCGCCGGCAAGTCGTCGGCGCCGGGTGCGTGGCGGCGCAAATTGGCGCGAATGCGCGCCAGAAGCTCCTGGATGCCAAAGGGTTTGACCACGTAATCGTCGGCGCCGGAGTCAAGCGCCCGCACCTTATCGCGCTCATTGTTGCGCACCGATAGCATGATGATGGGGGCGTCGCAAAATTCGCGTATTTCATGGCAGACTTCGAACCCGCTCATGCCCGGCAGGTTGATGTCAATAATCAGCAAGTCCGGTTTTTCTTCCCTGAGCATCTCGAGGGCCTCTTCGCCTCGGCGCGCCTCGCGCACCACGAAGCCGCTTGCCACCAGGCTGGTCCGCAGCACGCGGCGAATCTGCGCCTCGTCATCGAGGATTAAAACCCTTCCCGCACTCATAGTCCACTGGCTCTTTCCGTGGAGAGGGGCAAGTTGAAACAAAATACCGAGCCGCTTCCCACCTGACTGGTAACTCCCATGCTCCCGCCGTGGGCTTCCACAATCGCCTTGCAGATGGCCAGCCCCATGCCGGTGCCCTGGATGCGGTAACGGTGTTCCCTGCCCCGATAGAATTTGTCGAAAATAAGGGCCTGATCAAAGCCGTCAATCCCCGTGCCGCGATCCGCCACGCTGGTGACGAGAAATCGGCCGGAGACTTCGCCGCTGATGACGATCGGACTTCCAGGGGGAGAATACTTCACCGCGTTGTCGAGAAGTTGAATGAGAACCTCCCGGATGCGCAGAGGATCCACCGGCACAGGGGGTAGGCTCTCCGGCAAGCGGATTTCGACGCTGTGATTTGCCAGGGCGCTTTTCGAATCCTCGATTGCCGCCTCCACGACCTCGCGAATAGGGTGAGGTGCAATCTGGAGCTCGATTTCGCCAGCATCGAGGCGGGCCATCTCGATGGCTTCCTCGATCAAGTGATTCAAATGGTCGCTCTCCTCGTTGATGACCGAGAACAGCTCCTGGCGCTGCGCTTCACTCAGTTCGGACTGGGTTAGCAAACTGGTGACGGAAGCCTTGATCGCCGTGAGAGGGGTTCGAAGCTCGTGTGTAACTGAATCCAGAAGGGCTGAGCGCAGGCGCTCCTCCTGCCGGGCAGCTTCGGCTTTCCCCAGCGCTTCGATGGCGCTGACCCGCTCGACCGCGATGGCGATGACTGTCCCGAGAGCTTCCAGCGTCTCGCGCCCCAAAGCCACCCCGGAAAGGCCAAGACTTCCCACCGAGCGAACGCCCATTCGAACCGGAACGTAGCAAACATGCCTTTCCACATCCACCACGGTTTCTCCCCGCGCCATGATGGACTTGAGCTGATCCTCGTCCAATTCCCGAAAATCACTTCCCGAGCGGTAGACGGCGTCGCGGCTGGCCAGGTACAAAGCCGCATCCTGGACCTCGAAGGATTCAACGATGTGCCGGGGGATAACGTTCAACAATTCGACTACGCTGCCTGCCACCAGCATTTGTTGTGTGAAAGCATAGAGGCGTTCAAGTTCCCGGCGGCGACGGTTTGCGTCGCGGGCTCGACGCCGCGATTGCTCTGAAAGGCGGCTGGCGGTAATCGCAGTCACCAGGAATGCGATGAGGGCAACCCAGTTCTGAGGATCGGCGATGGTAAAGCTGCCGACGGGAGGCAGAAAGTAGTAATTGAAAGAGAGCGTGGCAACCAGCGACATGAAAATCGAAACCCAGAGGCCCCAGAAAGCGGAAACACAGAGGATCGCGAGCAAGAGGATAAGCGCCACGCTGGTGGCGTTGACGGGCGGCACGCGCCGAAAAACGAGAACTATAGCCACCACCATTCCGGCGGCGGCAGCGTAGCGCGGAATTTGCCATCGGGAAAGATTCGACACTGATGGTATTATAGCGGATATCGCCTATAATTTAGTCGGGCTTCCAGAGTACAAACACGGCCGGCGCACGCGGATGATTGAATGAGCAAGAGTCCTGACCAATGGCTGGAAAAGAGCGCGCCTCCGCAGAAGAAGGAAGGCGTGCTGAAAGTGTTTCTTGGATACGCTCCTGGAGTGGGTAAGACCTACACTATGCTGAGCGAAGCGGGCAGGCGCCGCCGCCGGGGACAAGACGTGGTGATCGGATTTGTGGAAACGCATGGGCGAAAACCCATCGAGGAGCTGGCCTTGCCGCTTGAACAGATTCCCAGGCGCCAGATCGACTACAAAGGCGTTAGGTTCGAAGAGATGGACGTGGACGCGATTCTGGCCCGGCGCCCGGGGGTTGTTCTGATTGACGAGTTGGCTCACACCAACGTTGAGGGAAGCAAGCACCGGAAGCGTTATGAAGACGTCATGGAACTCATGGCGGCGCAGATCGATGTGCTCTCCACCATGAACATTCAGCACATGGAAAGCCTCGCCCCGCTGGTCCAGTCCATCACTGGAATTCCGGTTCGCGAAACCGTCCCGGACTGGGTGTTGAAGCGGGCCGGCGAAGTTGTTATGGTCGACCTGACTCCCGAGGCGCTGCAGAACCGGATGCGCCGGGGCGACATCTACCGGGTCGAAACCATTGAGAGGGCTCTCGGCAACTTCTTCAGGCCCGGCAACTTGATCGCCCTGCGTGAACTGGCGCTTCGTCAGGTCGCGGAGGAGGTCGACCGGGACCTTGGCTCGTACCTTACCACCAAGGAAATCAGCCGAAACTGGGGAGTGCGGGAGCGCATTGCGGTGTCGATTAGTCCGCACCCTAATTCACAGTACCTGATCGCCCGCGGAGCGCGTCTTGCTCGTGCGGTAGGCGGCGAACTTTACGTGGTCTACGTTGAGACCTCCGCAGAGACAAGCGATGAAAAACAGCGCGGCTTGGCGGCCAACATTCGTTTTGCGGAAGAGTTGGAAGCCAAGGTGGAGCACCTGCAGGGCGACCGCGTCAGTGATGCGGTGGCGAAGTTTGTAAAGGAAAAGAGAATTACCCAGGTGGTCTTTGGAAATTCCGCCACTCGGGGCTGGCGCAGGTATCTCTACCTCTCGGCGCTCAACCGCTTCCTGCGCTATTCCCCTGCCGTGGACCTTCACATCGTCACCCAGGAAGGCGACGCCGAAACTTAGTGGAGAGTTCGTGTCACTCTGCAAAAGCGACTTCTCTGGTTGCCTCAGGGTGACCGCGAGCGCCACCTTGCTTCAGCCGGACGCCCCAGTCCCACGCGAGGCCGTAGCAACTATAAACGCTTCAAACGGATTGAGCCGTCGCCGGTGTGGACGCTAAGAATAGGACCGCCTCCCTTCAACTTGCCACGAAGCGAGGATTCGTCCAGCGAACCGGAGAGCGTAATGGGCAAGTCGGAGGTGATGCGGCCATCGCCGGTGTGGACATCAATGTCCGCTGAGAAGTCGTCAGGGAGGCTCAGTTCCACGTCCCCATCGCCGCTCCGCACGCTCCAGGCGGAATCCATCTGAGAACCTTCTTTGATCTGGGCGGAGATCGTTCCATCACCAGTCTTCAGGCTTAGAGAATCGAATCGCCCCTGCACACGCATGTTACCATCGCCGCTGCTGGCGCGTAGGACGCCGTCGAGGGAATCCGCGTCGATCCGGCCGTCTTGAGTGGCGAGATGGATCTCGCCTTTGAGGCCACGAACTGATAAGTCGCCGTCGCCGGAATGGATATCCAAGCTGGCTTCCCGCGGAAGCCTTATCTCGATTCTCACGGAGCGGGTGTTAACGCCGAAAATCCAACCTGTGCTGGGGACACGGACCTCCAATTCAACGTGATTTCCAGACTGAGAATCTCGCACCCGCACGCGACGATCTTCCGAACCGCCCCATACACCTATCCGCAAGCCCTCCGATATGACGTGAGCGTCGATTTCGCTCCGTTCCCATACCTCCACCTGCACGCGGGCATCGTTGGTTTCAACCCGCAGGTCGGCCTTACCATTCAACTCGAACGTCTTGGACCATTCTTCGGCCCAGACGGGAAGGGAGAATAAAGCCAACCACAAAACGAAGCCTTCCACGATTCTTTTCGGCATGCTTCCTCCTCTGATCTGTGGCCTTCGAACTACTTGAACTTACGCATTGAATCGGGTGCATGTTCCCGCCACTTCCGGACCTGACTATTTGATATAATATTACTTGACGGGTTAATTGAGGGCGACTCGGTTGAAACTTGGCTTGGTATTTGCATTCAGTGGCATTCCCAGGGAGGGATAGCAACTCATGGAACGCGACACGGTGGTGTGCCTTCTGGCAGGCGGACAAGGTGAGCGCCTTTACCCGCTGACTCGGGATCGTGCAAAGCCCGCCGTGCCCTTTGGCGGGATGTACCGGATTGTGGACATTACCCTGTCGAACTGCATTAATTCCGGCCTGCGGCGCATCTTCGTGGTTACCCAATACAAGGCCCTCTCCCTGAACCGGCATCTGCGCGAGGCCTGGAGTATCTTTTCCGATGAACTCGGCGAGTTCTTACAAGTGCTGCCCCCCATGCGACGTGTGGGAGAGCACTGGTATCAGGGCACCGCCGACGCCGCTTACCAGAACCTCTACTCGCTCGGGAGCGAACCGTGCAAGTATATTTTGATCCTCTCCGGCGACCATGTTTACAAGATGAATTACCAGTTGATGCTCGAGCAGCACGCACAATCCGGAGCTGATGTGACGATCGGCACGATCGAGTTCGACCGCTCGGTTGCCTCCCAGTTCGGGATCGTGGAAGTGGACAAGAGCAACCGCATTGTCGGCTGGGAGGAAAAACCTGTCAACCCCAAGCCGTCGCCACGCAATCCTGATAAGTCGAATGTCTCGATGGGCATCTACTGCTTCAACCGTGACCTGCTGATCGAGGCGCTGGTTTCCGACGCCGCCGATCCCAACTCGAGCCACGACTTCGGCAAAAATGTGATTCCGAGGCTGATCGAATCGAAGCATGTTTACTCTTACGACTTCCGCGACGAAAACAAGAAAGAGGCCAAGTACTGGCGAGATATCGGGACCGTCGAGGCCTATTACGAGGCCAACATGGACTTGATCTCCGTCACCCCTGTCTTCAACCTCTATGACTCCGACTGGCCCATCCGCACTTACCAGCAACAGTTCCCGCCGGCCAAGTTCGTGTTCGCACAGGAGGGGCGCCGCATGGGGATCGCTCTGGACTCGATGGTCTCGATGGGCTGCATCATCTCTGGCGGGCGAGTCACCAACTCGGTTCTCTCCCACGACGTCCGCATCAATAGCTACAGTGAAGTCGAAAACTCGATCGTTTTTTCTCACGTGAATGTCGGCCGCTACTCGCGCATCCGGCACGCTATCATCGACCGGGCCATGCACATCCCGGAACGTACTGAAATTGGATATGACCTCGAGGCGGACCGGAAGAAATATCACGTCACCGAAGGCGGCATTGTCGTCGTCGTTCCGGAACCAGGCATGTTCGAAGACCGCAGACGGGCAGTTTCAGTCGGCGAAGGACAGTCGCAGTAGGCAGATTGGCAGGTAGGCAAATAGCCAAGCAGCGACAGGCACTGGACAACACCCTGTAAACAGTCGGACTTACTTCTCAGGAAAGCCCAACAAGCCTCTCCTTTTTCGGTTCAGCATAATCCTTGACAATGCCCTCTCCCCCTTGGGGGAGAGGGTGGTGGACCGCAGCCGGCGCCTTCTTCAGCCGGGGCGGGCCGGGTGAGGGGGTTCCGGCCAATCCGCTCCTATCTGCCCATCTGCCGACCTGCCCATGTGCCTGCTTTCCCAATCGCCCCAGCGATTCCGCATTCGTACTTTCCTTCCTCATTTAACCCTCTGAAATTCCAATGGCTTCGCCCGGTCCCCGCTGACCGAGCAGATTCGCATTCGTTTTTTGCTTGACAGTGCAGGTTGT
>JBELAJ010000263.1:0-11098 GCA_049508935.1 Terriglobia bacterium
ATGGTGATGTCGGAAGTCAAGCGGCTGTTCAATCCTGAGTTCCTCAACCGCTTGGACGAAGTCATCGTGTTCAATGCGCTCAGTGATAACGATCTTATACAGATCCTGGAATTGCTGGTGGGGCAAATGAACCAGAATCTGGAGCACAAGAATATTTCGCTGACCCTGTCGCGTGAGGCGAGCCAGTGGATTCTGGAAAAGACTTGTGATGACCGCTCCTATGGCGCTCGTCCGCTACGCCGGGCTCTCCAGAAGTACGTTGAGGACCCGCTTTCGGAGGCCTTGATCCAGGGGGAGATTCACCCTCCCTCGGTTCTGGAAGTGGTGGTAGAAAACCTCGGTCTGTGTTATCGGTCGATGAATGACAAGCTCGTTGCGGCCACGCCACTCGCACGTTGATGCAGCCTGCCCCATTGAGTCATCGAGCCATTGTGCCATTGAGTCATTGAGCCATTGGGCCATTGAGTCATTGAGCCACGAGACCAGTGTGTGACCCGACGCGCCATAGCCGCCAGCGAAACGTCGAGGGAGACGCCTGGACTACGATTCGCGTTGCGTTGTTGACAAAACGGGCGGCTCAATGGCTAAATGACTCGATGGCTCAATGGCTCAATCTTTTTGGGTCTCCGGGCCAACTTCCGACGCACTCCTGGCATCGGACTCTCTGAGCCCAATCAACGAGGGGGAAGACCGTTTCTTGAAGCGAAGTTTTGCCACCTGTAGAGCATATCCGGATAGACCGTGGAAGAGGCGAGTAGGACTGGCGCTTGCCGCCATGCTCTTGAGTTCCGGTCTGGCGCTTCGTGCCCAGAATCCGCCTGCAAACCAGAACCCGCCCTCTTCGCCCGATACGTCGTCTTCCACGCAGAAGAAGCCGGCACAACCCTCGCAAACACCGCCGGCGAATCAGAATCCGCCCGCGCCCTCGAGCCCGCCCTCTTCTGGGCAGCAGGCGCCGGCACAGCCGCCACAGACGCCGCCCGCGGCTCCTCAGCAGAAGCTCCAACTGGAGACGCCCCAGGCGGCTCCTGCTCAGCAAAAACCTCCCGAGCTCACGACTCCCACCGCACCTGGGCAACCTGCACAGCCTGCCGTCCAGCAGATCATTCAAGAGGTCTTGTTCAGAGGTAACCGGCGCATAACCAGCGCGGTCATGCGCGCCCGCATATTATCAAAGAAAGGCGACGTCTACAACGAGGCAGCCACCCGCCGAGACTACATGTCGCTTTGGAACACGGGCTACTTCGACGACATCCGCTTGGAAGCAACGGAGTCCCCGAAGGGTGGCGTGATCGTCACCTTCTTCGTGCGGGAAAAGAAGCTGGTTCGCAGCATCGACTACAAGGGATTAAACAGCGTTCAACAATCGGATGTGCTGGACGAATTCAAAAAGGAGAAGGTCCCTCTCTCCATTCAGTCCCAGTACGATCCCGTGGTCGTCCGGCGAGCGGAGGTCGTGCTTCAGGATATGCTCTCGGCGCACGGGAAAATGTTTGCTACCGTCCGGCACCGCACGCGGAACATCCCGCCCAATTCCGTAGCTCTCACGTTTATCGTTGTAGAAGGCCCCAAGGTGAAAGTGGGAGATGTGCGTTTCACAGGGAATCATGTCTTCTCGGCGCACGAACTTGAGAGGTCCATGAAATACTCCCGGGCGGCCGGCGCGCCGCCATGGTTTTACTGGTTCCACAAGACATACGACAAGGAACGGATTGAGGCCGACCTCGAAAACATCCGCGATCTTTACCGGGACCACGGCTATTACTTCGCTCTGGCAAGAGAACCGGTAACCAAGATGGTGGACACCCGGAACCGCTGGCCGTTCTTCTTTTACAGTTGGGGCCGGGGGAAACGAGTGGATCTGACCATCCCCGTTGAAGAGGGGATACAGTATCGCCTGGGCAGGTTCGTGATCCGCGGAAACAAACTCTTCACAACGCAACAACTGGCGCCTATCCTGCGAATGAAAGAGGGCGATATTTTTGCACTCTCCAAGGTTCGCAAGGCGATGGAGAATTACACCAAACTCTATGGCCAGTTCGGTTACATTAATTTCACCGCCTCACCTGACCCGGAGCCTGATAACAGGCGGCGAGTCATCAACTTGGCGCTGGACTTCGTAGAAGACAAGCAGTTCATCGTGCATCGCATCGAATTCGCCGGCAACACCAAGACCCGCGACAAGGTGATCCGGCGGGAGTTGCTGCTCAGCGAAGGGGATATGTTCAATTCCCAGTGGTGGGACCTGAGCGTCCTGCGCATCAATCAACTGGGTTTCTTCGACACGGTGAAGAAGGAAGACTACGACATCACCCAGAACGCCTCGAACGGCACCGTCGATGTCACCATGAAGGTCAAGGAAAAAGGCAAGAACCAGATCGGGTTCTCGGGTGGTGTCAGCGGCCTGGCGGGGAACTTCGTTGGGGCCAACTACGCCACCAACAACTTCCTGGGGTTGGGCGAAACCTTGAGCATTCAAACGGAGTGGGGGACTTACCAGAAGCTCTACTCGTTTGGGTTCACGGAGCCGTACGTCTTCGATCGCAACATGACGTTGGGGTTCACGGTCTACCGCAGCGATTACCGGTACGACCAACTCCGTCAATTGGCTTATCAATTCGGCGTCAATCCCACCCAACTCGCCAGTTCCGCGTACGGCCAATACTACGCGCAGAATTTCCAGCAGAATTCCTCCGGATTCACCATGTTCAGTAGCTATCCCTTGCGGCGCCATTTCGCCCGCGTCGGTTTGACCTATAGCTACTCCTACAGCAGCATGCAGGCTTTCAACGCGGCTTCCGAGTCGTTCTTCGAGGCGATCAACTTCCGCGGCCTGGCCGGTCCCTCGGCGCTGAGCGGCATCGTCTCCAGTTCGATCATGCCGACTTACGTCTATAACACCATCAATGACGCTTGGAATCCTACTCGGGGAAAATACCTGTCGATGACCCTGGGAATATCAGGATTGGGCGGGAACGTCTACACCGCCACGCCGTCCATCGAGTTCAAGTACTGGCACCCGGTCCGCAACGTTCGTTCCGAGAAACCGCAAGCCTTCGGCATGCGTATATTGGCCGCCTCGATTGAAGGGTACGGAGGCCGCGTCCCACCGCCCTTCTCGCGCTTCTATATGGGCGGCGAGTATGACATTCGGGGTTTTGACATCCGGTCCATCAGCCCCTTGGCGTTTTTCCCCGGACTTGGCCAAGTATGTAACCGCGACAATTTTGGCAATCCGATATTGGCTTCCGGCTCCAATGGGCAGAAGGGATCCACCTGTGGATCGTACTCCCAATTCCCCTACTACACGCCGATTTACCCCGGTGGGGACACAGAGCTGGTTAGCAACTTTGAATACCGGGTGCCTATTGCGGGTCCCGTCACACTGGCGGCCTTTGTCGACGCGGGAAGCGCGTTTGTACTGCGGACCAACCAGCTCCAAATTGATACGTCCATCCCGACCCTCGCGGAATTGAGTTCGGAGTATCCTTACTTCCAGTTGCCGACCCGGCTTCATATCATCTCATCCACCAACCTGCGTCCCCGCAGTTCAACCGGGCTCGATATGACAGTGATTTTGCCGGTGGTCAACGCGCCGTTTCATCTTTATTATGGCTACAACTGGTTGCGAGAGGACAACGTTCTCATAACTCCTCCCCAGGTTCTGCCGCCGCAGACATTGTTTCCCAATACGGCTACTTACGTAGCTGCCCGTGGCCTGTTCAACCCGTTTACCTTGCGGGAACGCAAGGGCAGAGTGGGGTTCACGGTAGTCCGCACCTTTTAGAGAAAAAATGAGTTAGAATGTGTTATTGCAATTCGTACCTTAACGCCTTGAAGGAGATTGAATGAAGACTCGAGTTTCCACTCTTACACTTTTGTTCTTCCTGGGAATTGCCCCGGCGGGGTTGCTGGCTCAGAGTTCAGGAGCGCCGTCCAAGGTTGGGCTGGTCAATATTCAGGAGGCAATTCTGAGCGCGGCGGAAGGAAAGAAATCGATGGCTGACCTTCAGAAGAAGTATCAGCCTCGCCAGCAGGAGATCCAAAAGGAAAATCAGGATATCCAGGCCATCTCCGACCAATTGCAGAAGCAAGCCGCCACCCTGAGCGACGAAGAACAGCGAAACCTGAACCGGCAACTGGAAGAAAAGCAAAAGCTCTTGAAGCGCACGCAAGAGGATGCGCAGGCTGATTTCGCGACCGATCGGGACGAGATGTTTCGCCGCATCGGCCAGAAAATGGTAAAAGTGATTCAGGATTATGCGTCCAAGAACGGCTTCTCCCTGGTCATCGGAAGTGACCAGATCCCGATCTATTACGCGGCGACGGAAGTCGATCTGACGGAACAGATCGTGAAGCTCTATGACGCCGCGAACCCGGCTGACGCTCCGACCTCGGGTGGACCGGCGGCCCCTGCGACGCGATCGAGTACGCCTTCCGCCTCCAAGCCAGCGACCAAACCGAAGCCGTAGGAACTGGATCCCCCTTTGCCAGTGGCCTGCGTCCGTGCATAGCGGGGGGTGTGGTGTGCGCAAACCCGCCGCTCGTATGGCGGATTCGTGTTGCATCCGCCCGGAGGCTCGCATAGTATAGAAAGATCAGCTGGATTAAACAGAGCCCAGCATGAAGGACCACACGGCCAAAACTGTCTCTGACTCCTTTACGGAAACGGTGGAGTTAGTTCTTCCCAACGATGCTAATTCTCTGGGTAACATCCTGGGCGGCAAGGTTATGCACCTGATTGATATCGTTGGAGCAATCTCCGCCCGTCGTCACTGCCGCTCGCTTCTGGTGACCGCCTCGGTCGATAATCTGGACTTCGTTCACCCCATCAAGGTGGGCCAACTGATTATTCTACGAGCTTTCGTCACCCGCGCTTTTAAAACCTCTCTGGAAGTCGAGGTTAATGTTTTTCTGGAAGACGGTTTGACCGGCGAGCGCCGTCAGACCAGTTCAGCCTTCGTCACTTACGTCGCCGTCGATCAAGACGGCCGCCCGACCAGAGTTCCGTCCATCGTCCCCGTTACGGCAGAAGAAAAACGCCGTTACCGGGAGGCATTGGCACGCCGACGACGCCGGTTGGCATTGGCCGCAAGCGCTCACCGCCGCTATTTCGAGCTGGAAAAATAGGCGCCGCGTTTGCGGCCGCCCCGGGTACTCGTAGGGGCGGCCCTTGTGGCCGCTCGTAAGCGAGACAACAGATCAAGCCGCCGCTATACGATGAATCTGGACCAATTCCCCGCGGATGGAGACGCACATGAAGATCAAACGGGAAAAAATCTTCTCAGGAACCCCTTGGGAACCTAAGGTCGGTTATTCGCGCGCCATCAAGGTCGGGGACATGGTCTATGTCTCTGGAACGACCGGCACAGACCCTTCCGGCAAGGTTCTCGCCCCGGGAGATATGTACGCGCAGTCGGTGCAGGCAATTCGAAATATCGAAAGCGCCCTCAAACGCCTTGGCCTCGGCCTCGAATACGTGGTGCGCACCCGGATTTACGTCACCAAGATGGACCGCTGGGAGGAGGTGGCCAAGGCGCATTCAGAGTTTTTCGGTGAGATTCATCCCGCCACGACATTGGTCGAAGTCTCCCGATTTATCGACCCGGAGATGCTGGTGGAAATCGAAGCCGCCGCGGTCAGTTGAAAGGGCAGTAGTCGGGATTCAGGAGTTAGTATTCAGGAATTAGGAATGAGGGTGAAAAAATCGACTGCCCTCTCGGTCGTGCCCAAACGCCTGGTCGACCCCGATGACGTGCTCACCCCTGCGGAGGCAAAGAGGGTCCGCCGGGGGATGGAGCAGATCAAGGCCGGACGGTTCAAGCTGTGGCGGGACGTGAAATCAGCGACTGATCGACGCAGCAAGCGTTTTGAGGCGATCAGAAAAGACGTATCGCTGATTGGCCAGAGACCGCCTTACCGTTACCTCACGGACTCGCCTTCGCGCACGGCATCAATTCCTGAGGGTAATGAACTTCCACCCCACGGATCGGCTTTCCGTTTGTATCAATGACCTCGAGCTTCCATTTCGTCGGCTTCTCCACGGTTTCCGGCAATCGCACGTCCAATCGATAGAACCTGCCCATTTGCTGGTAAAAGCGACGGAATGTGAGGTCGACTGCGTCCTGCACCTCCTCGGACATTCTGCCATCTTGACAAACCCGTGAGAGTAGGCTACCATGCTGGAGTCACGCAGGGTTCGCGCGGCGCAAACCGGGGGCGCCGCCAAATGGCAGGCATGGAAGCAAGACCTCTCTCGAGAACTCGGGAACACACCACACACCGCAGCGCTGACCTCCAGGTCAGCAGATTCAGTGAGCGACAAAATGCCGACCTAAAGGTCGACGCTATACCGCCGCACGAAGTCGAGCGCGAAAAATCGGGGAACAAAGCGAGAATGTCTATGAAAACAAAGGATCGATGCAGAAATCAACCACCCCTGACCCCTCCTTATCCAAGGAGGGGAATCACGGGGCTCCCCTCCTCGGATGAGGAGGGGTTGGGGGTGGTGGGACTTTGCGGCCTTGGCGTACTTCGCGCCTTGGCGTGAAACCGGGTTTGTGACATCGAAAAACGAGGGAACAAAGCGAGAATGTCTATGAAAACAAAGGACGGCAGTTGAAAACAGCGGGTGGAACGTCAACGACCGCGCGGTCTCCGGTTCTACTTGCTGGACCGAGGCCCCTTCAGGATTTCGGGTGCCCTGGCGAACAGGCCGACGGCGCTCTGAACTTGCGGGTCACCCTTTGTTTCCGCTTCCTCGCCGCTCGAAAGGCCGTAGACCAGGTTAAGTAGCTCGACCTTGATTCGGAGCTTCAAGTAATCCTGGTCGCTATCCCAGAATGCCGCTGGGGTGCGGATTCCTCGCCGGGCGAGGTAGTCCTTAAAATCGCTGAGCATGGCGTCGTCCGGCTGGAAGGTCCTGTTCGCACGCCCGTGGAGCGTCAAGTACTCCGAAGCGTAGTCCGTGAACGCACCAGACTGGTTGAGGAAGTTAACCCACGGGTCGAGATTGCGGGGAGGCAGATCGACGTCGGGGGCAATACCTCCACCGGGCGAGAGCGGCCTGCCGTCATCGGTAGCGAAGTGGCTGGAGGTCGAAGCCGGATCGAGTTCTTTGCCGGGCGAAGCCAGTGCGGTTCCCGGAATTGGCCGTTGCAGGGATCGGCCACTAGGGGTGAAGTATTGAGCTGTCGTTAACGCCAGGCCGGTATCCTCGCTCAGGGACGCTACGGATTGCACTACGCCTTTTCCGTAGGTTGGCCCCCCGGCAATCACCGCACGGTCGTGCTCTTGCAGCGCCGCGGCGAGCACCTCGGCGGCGCTGGCCGTATCACCGTTCACCAGGACGACGATCGGCACGTCGAATTGTTTCGCGGGTGCAGTCGTGCGGTAGGCCTTTTCCGGCGACGCCCTGCCGCGCATGGTCATCACCAGGGCATCCGGCTTCAGGAAAAGGCTCGCGACGTCGATCGCGGCGTCCACCACTCCGCCGTGGTTATCACGCAGGTCGAGCACAAGGCCCTGGAGAGGAGGCGTCTCCAGCTTGCCCACCGCTTCCAAAACTTCCTGCGGAGTCTTCTGTTCGAAGCCGCTCAAGTGAACATACCCGATTCCAGGCGAAAGCAAAAACGACTTGTCCACGCTCGGCAGGGCCACTTCCGCCGGCTTCAGATCGTAATCCTGCGAGACATATCTGCCCGGGTGGATGACCCCGAGCCGGACGGGATGCGACCGCGAGCGCCGCAGCAATTCCACCAGGGATTGAAAGTCGACTTGGTTCACGCGCGTACCATTAATGTCCACGATTTCATCCCCAGGGCCCAATCCCTCGCGCCCCGAGGGAGACCCCTGGGCCGTCTGAAGCACCAATATCTTCCCGGGCGTCACATAGAGAATGGAACCAAAACCCAGGGCCTCGCCACGCGTTTGTTGCTTCAGGAGTTCGAATTGCTCTTTGTCGAAAAAGGAACAAAAGGGGTCGAGAGCGGAGAGCATGCCCCGGACGCCGCCATCCAGAACCGCGCTGTCGGGATCAACGGGCTCCGCAAAGTTCTCCTGAATGGAGCCGTAGGCTTGCGTAAACCTCAGGCTCTCGACAGTGACCTTGTCCGAGGGGGGAGAGGGAGAAGAGCTCTGAGCAAACGCGACAGGGACCAAGGCGGTGAGCCCCAGAAGGTTCGAGGCAACGAACTTTGTCCAGCGCTTCAACTTGTCCCAGTCGCCCTCCTCATTCAGTATAACTCAGGTGCAATCTGTCCGGCGTGAGTGTAGAATAGCCTCGGCACACTCAGCGTTTTAGATAGGAGTTTTGACAATGGAGAAAGACCAAGATGTAAGCCGCCGCGATTTCTTGAAGACGGCTGCCGCGGTGGCAGCGGCTTCCGCGCTCCCCAGTGGCGGAGCGCCCGCCATTCTTGCCAGTCCCAACCCTAACAGCGTCGTCAACTATGGGATGATCGGTACGGGGACCGAGGGGTGTACGTTGCTGAAGTTCCTGGCGACCATTCCCGACGGCCGGTGCATCACCACGTGCGACATATATCCCCCCAATCTCAAAAAGGGTGTCGAAACCATCGGATCGAGCCCGCAGACTTATGACGACTACCACAAGATGCTGGAGAGGAAGGATCTCGACGCCGTGATGGTAGTGACGCCGCTCAACCTCCACACCCAGATGGTGGTGGATGCGATGAGCGCAGGAAAGCACGTCTTCGTCGAGAAGACCATGTACTTCAAGGAAGACGAAGAGGAACAAATTCGCAAGGCGGCGGAAGAGCATCCTAAACAGGCGCTCCAGGTCGGCCTGCAACGCCGCTCCAGCGATCTTTACCAGGTGGCCATGGAGATGGTTCACAAAGGCGCCCTGGGCAAGGTGATGTTCGTGCGCGCCAACTGGCACCGCAACAGCAATTGGCGCCGGCCCGTTCCCGACCCCAAATTCGAGCGCCTGATCAACTGGCGCATGTACAAGGAATACTCGGGCGGGTTGTTTGCCGAGTTGTGCTCGCATCAGTTGGACGTGGCGAACTGGGCGATTGGAGCGGATCCGATTTCGGTAACCGCGACGGGCGGAATCGATTATTGGAAGGACGGCCGCGAAGTCTGCGACAACATCCAGGCGATTTACGAATACCCGGGCGGCCAGAAGTTCCTGTGGAGTGGCGTGCTCTTCAACGAACACTTCCAATTTCAAGAAGAAATCATGGGCGATCGCGGAACCCTGGTGATCACGCTGGGCAAAGGACTCTTCTACCGTGAGCCGGTGGCCAAAGTTTCCAATGCCGGTTTGAAGGAGAACTGGTGGGCCGGCGCCACGGTTTCAAAGGCTGCAACCCAGGAAGGAATCCCCATCTTCCCGGACCGCACGGCGAACCAGGCCACGGGCTTCGTTGACCGCGAGATGCTTTACGCCAAGCGCTGGCTGGCGTCGATGGGCATCTACAAATACGAGGAAGCCCATGACCCGTGGTGGAGCGAGATGTCGAATTTCTTCGCCACGATCCGGGATGGAAAACCGGCCATCGCTCCGCTCGAAATCGGCGTTACCGATGCACAGGGCGTCATCTATGGCAACCGCGCCGTCGAAACCGGCCAGAAAGTGTTTTGGCCGAAAAAGCCGGAGTCGGGAATCAAGAGTTAGGAGTCAGGATTCAGGAGTCAGGAGTCAGAAGAAAAGCCTGGCCCCGGATCAGGGTCCGCAGTTCACGGCAAAATGGATTCCCGCTATCGCGGGAATGACAAGTTGATGCTGCGGGAATGATACGACATTGGATCAGCGACGAGATTTCCGACTGTTGACTCCGGTCTCCTGAATCCTGTCTTTGTATGACCTATCTTCGCAATTCACCGTTCACTATTACCTATTCACTATTTACTGCACTCCTGCTCGTCACTTGTCACTCGTCACTCGCCACTGCCTCCGAACCCCCGGTCCGCTATGAGGCCTCCCATGAAAGCATGGGCACCATCTTCACGCTGGCGGTTTACGGGCGTGACCGGACTTTCCTTTCGGAAGTTGTGGAGCAGGTTTTCGAGGAGGTCGACCGGTTGGATGAGCAGATGAGCAACTACAAGCCGCAGAGTGAACTCTCCGTCATCAACCGCGAGGCTGCGAGGCACCCCGTGATCGTCGAGCCAGGGCTGTTTCGCCTTCTAGAAATCTGCGTCCAGCGCAGCGAACAGACGGACGGCGCATTTGACATCACCGTCGGCCCGCTCATGAAGTCCTGGGGTTTTTTCCGCGGCCGGGGCCGCCTGCCCACGCCGGCGGAGATCAATGAAGTGCTCAAGCGGGTCGGATACCGGCACCTGAAACTGGATGCCGAACGGCGCACCATCCGATTTGACGAAAGCGGGGTGGAAATCGATCTGGGTGGAATCGCCAAGGGCTACGCGGTGGATCGCGCCGTGGAGATTCTTCGCTCGAACGGGATCACTTCCGCGCTGGTCTCGAGTGGCACCAGCAGTATCTACGCCCTGGGCTCGCCTCCCGGCGCGCACGGCTGGAAGATCACCCTGCGCGATCCTTACGATGCACACAAGCCCGCGGATGTCATCCATCTTCAGAATTACTCGCTGTCAACGTCCGGGAGTTACGAGAGGTTCTTTGAGATCGATGGCAAGAACTATTGTCATATTATGAATCCCCATACCGGCTGGCCGGTCCAGGGTGTGCTCTCCGCTGCGGTTCTGGCCGCCACCGGAACCGATACCGACGGACGCTCGGCAGGCTGTTTTGTGATGGGAGTCGAAGGCACCCGCAAGTATCTCGCCGCTCAGCCCAATCTCGCCGTCATCTTCTATCTCCCCACCGACAAGCAAGGCGAGTACAAACGCGTCCTGCTGCGCTCGGAATCCTACGCGATTCCTTCCGAAAGCATCGTAGAGATCGAGCATTAGCTGACTAGAGCTCGCTTTGGCCGTTTCCGCCGCGGGCGCCCTCCCGGGGAATTGGAGGTCGCGGCATGCGCAACTGTAACGGGTGTTCACCATTGAGTTGGAGTGACGCTTTACGTGCAAGTTGCTGCAAGCTAACGAGGTTTGCGACGCTCGGGCAGTTTTTTGCGCGTGACTACAACAATCTTCCGGTGCGGCA
>JBELAJ010000264.1:0-11064 GCA_049508935.1 Terriglobia bacterium
AAAACGATACCAGCAGCAGCGAATCAGAAGCCTAATGGCCAGGGCAAAAGAACTCGGTTATAAGATACTCCCGGCCACAACCTGATGCGCCGTACAGAAGTCGGGGAAGTCACAGGCCAGTAGGCAGCGGGACGTGCGCAGTGGGCAGTACGCAGTGGGCAGTAGGCAGTACGCAGTCGGTAGTTGGCGATGGGCAGTGGGCTGTTGGCTGCTAGCAATTGGCAGTTGGGTGCTGGCAGACGCTGGGATTTGATATTTCGGGTCGGGGGGTCCGGGGTTTGAAATCTGAAATCTCAAATTTGAAATTCCTCGCATGAATTTAGCTCTCATTGGCATCAATCATCGCACCGCGTCAGTCGAAGTCCGTGAACGGATGCACATCCCCGAATCGCGCCTGGCGCAAGCGGTGTCCGACCTGATTCATCGTCAGGGCATCCGCGAAGGGCTGATCCTCTCCACCTGCAACCGTGTCGAAATCGTGACCTCGGCAGAAGACAGCGTCAATGCCGATCCCATCATGCAGCAGTTCCTGGCCGATCACCACCAATTCGACCTTGGCCCCTACGAGCGATTCTTTTACCGCTACCAGCAGCAGGAAGTCGTGCGCCACCTCTTCCGCGTGGCCGCCAGTCTCGATTCAATGATTCTGGGAGAGCCTCAAATCCTCGGCCAGATCAAGCGCGCTTATGCGCTGGCGCGCGAAGCGGGCGGGTTGAACGGCAGCCTTCAGGAGATTGTCAACCAGGCCCTGGCTGTAGCGCGCCGGGTGCGGCGCGAGACCGCCCTTGGCAGCGCCGCCGTTTCGGTCTCCTATGCAGCGGTCGAGTTGGCCAAGAAGATCTTCGGCAGCCTCGAAGGCAAGTCCATCTTTGTCGTCGGCGCGGGCAAGATGAGCGAACTTGCCGCCAAGCACCTCATTCGCAGCGGCGCCAGCGCCATCTACGTCACCAATCGCACCTACGAGCGCGCCGTGCAGTTGGCGGCGGCATTCGGCGGCGCCGCAGTCCAGTTCGAGGAACTCTTCGAACAGCTCCCCAAAGCTGACATCGTCATCAGCTCCACGGGCGCCCCGGGCTACGTGATCACCAAGGATCATGCCGCGAAAATCCTAACTGCGCGCCGGAACCGGCCCGTATTTTTCGTGGATATCGCGGTCCCGCGCGACGTCGATCCCCTGGTGAATGAGCTGGACAACGCCTTCGTCTACGATATCGACGACCTGGGACAAGTGGTGGAGGCCAACAAGAGGCAGCGAGCGCGCGAGGCCGTTTGGGCTGAGGAGATTATAACGGAAGAAGTGCAGAAGACCATGCGCCGGCTCGCCTCGCGTGACCTTGTGCCCACCATCGTGGCGCTCGAAGATCGGCTGGACGCTATCCGCGCCGGTGAAATCGAACGATACAACAGCCGCCTGGGTAGTCTCACCCCAGAACAACGCCAAGCCGTGGATGCCCTCACGCGCGGAATTATGAACAAGATTCTGCACGGACCCATCACGGAACTAAAGAGCGGCGCGGGCCAGCCGGAACAGGTGGATCTGGTAAAGTTCGTCCGAAAGGTCTTCGGGCTTAAGAGCAGTGATGAGTGACAAGTGACGAGTGACGAGCAGGAGTCAGGAGTCAGAAGTCAGGAGTCAGAATCCAGAAACCTCAGCAAAATGGGCGCGCGCTTCACAGCCTGACTCTGGTCGAGGGCGAAAAGGGGTTAGAGGTGGCTCACAACTCCGATCCCCTGCTTAGTAGTGAGGAGGGGTTCTTCTGACTCCTGACTCCTGAATCCTGAATCCTCAATTATGAACATCGTCATCGGTTCCCGCGGCAGTCAATTGGCGCTTTGGCAGGCCAACTGGGTAAAGGACCAGCTCGCAGCGGCGGGCCACGAGGTCACCATTGAAATCATCCGCACGAGCGGCGACAAGCTGCAAAGCTACGCGCCCGCGGAGCCGCTCCCTGCTTCGCTCGCTCAAATCGTCGCTGCAGCGGGAACCAAAGGCCTGTTCATCAAAGAAATAGAGGAGGCCTTGCTGTCCGGCCAAGTGGACCTTGCGGTCCACAGCCTCAAAGACCTTCCGACCACTTTACCGGCTGGCCTGATTCTGGCCGCAGTTCCGCCTCGCGAAGACGCTCGAGATGTGTTCATTTCTGCCGGCGCAAATGCTTTCGAACAGCTTCCGCCCGGCGCGTGCGTGGGCACCAGCAGCCCCCGCAGGCAGGCACAGGTCCGTTGGTTCCGGCCGGACCTGAAATTGGTCCCCGTGCGCGGCAATTTGACCACACGCCTCCGCAAACTTGAAAGCGGCGATTACGACGCGCTGGTTCTGGCAGCGGCGGGAATACACCGGCTTGGGCTGCGGGATCGCATTACCGCATATTTCAGCTTCGATCAGATCTGCCCGGCCGTCGGGCAAGGCGCGCTGGCGATTCAGATCCGCGAGAGCGATGCAACTCTGGCGCGCGCGGTGGCGCCGCTCGATGATCCGCTAACCCACCTGGCCGTCCGGGCCGAACGCGCCATGCTGCTGCGTCTGGGAGGAGGCTGTCAGGTCCCGATTGCCGCCCATGCGAACGTCGAGGAAGCGCAATTGCGCTTGCGAGGCATCGTGGCCGCGACAGACGGAAGCCGCTTGATTCGAGGCGCGGCAAACGGTCCCCGGGGTGACCCGGAAAGCCTGGGAGCGGCGGTGGCTGAGGATCTGATCGGGAAAGGCGCAGGAGAGATCCTATCCATCGGAAGATCAGGTGATCGGGTGATCGGGTGAACAAAAGTGAGCGAGTGGTTGGTCAGATGACCGAAAGACCTAGCGAAGACGAACACAAGCCTCAGGCGACATCCGGGCAACTCTGCGGCGGCGATGCCTCCGATCCTTGGCTCACCCGATCTCCCGATCTCCCGATCTCCCGATCTCCCGATCACGCGGCGCCTCTTTCTGGCAAACGAATTGCGATTACCCGCACCCGCGAGCAGGCCGGCGTGTTAAGGGAACAGTTGACAGCGCTGGGGGCCGAGGTCATTGAAATTGCCACCATCGAGATACGCGACCCCGCGTCCTGGGAACCGCTCGATTCGGCCATCCGGCGCCTGGCGAAATTCGATTTCCTGCTCCTGACCTCCACGAATGGGGTGCACAGTTTTTTTCGCCGACTGAAAGCGTGCGGGCGAGATGTGCGGGACTTGAAGGGCGTGATTATCGGGGCTATCGGCCCCGCCACAGCGGCTGAGCTATTAAAGAGCGGCGCAAAAGCCGACGTGGTGCCTCGAGAATATACAGCGGAGGGTCTACTCGAAGCGCTCGGCGATCGCGACCTTCACGGTAAAGCCTTTCTGATCCCTCGCGCCAAAGTGGCTCGCGATGTGCTCCCGCGCGTGCTAACCGAAAAGGGCGCGCGTGTGGAAGTCGTCGAAGCGTACGAAACTGTTGTTCCCCAGTTTCCCTCCGGTGGGTTGCAGCGCCTGCTTTCCCCAGCCCCGGATGTGATTACGTTCACCAGTTCATCAACCGTGTCTAACTTCGCCAAACTCGCGGGCGAACAACGAGTGTGCGATTTGCTGCGCGGCGTCGCTATTGCCTCCATTGGACCGATCACGTCGAAAACCGTCACAACGCTAGGACTCGTTGTAACGATAGAAGCAAAGGAATCCACTATTCCTGCGTTGGTACGAGCCATCGAAGGATATTTCGGAAGTCTGAACCCGACCAATTGAAAAACCAAGAGCCTTTCTCGGCGTCTCCGTGCCTCGGTGGTGAAAAAAACATTTATGATTGTGATAAGAATTTATCATCTTGACAAAAGAGTACTGATTCAGGCATATTGTCATTTTGAAGGCTGGCGGGTGATTTTAGCGAATCCTGCGGGCCCAGGGTGAAATGAAGCTCTGCTGCCACAACGCGTGCATCTGTTGTTGCCACATCCACGTGTCGTCTGGCAGCGGGGCGCCCATGAAGTAAGAGCCTGATAGCCCAAGATCGGGAGATTAAAGCCCACACGCCAGGCGACGGCGGGTGGGCTTTTTTGTTTTCTGGAAATCTCGCTCGCGGCGACCGTAGTAATTGCCCAGGGCCGCCCGGGCGCGATGAGCAAAGGAGAGGTAATGGCCACGATGGGCCAGGAAACGAGGACTCAGCGGGCCGAGCGACTCAAGCGGGAAAAGAACGCCTGGGAACGGCTTGACGAAATCCGCGAGTTTGCCCGCCAGGGCTACGACTCGATCCCTGTGGATTGGCTGAGCACGTACTTCCGCCCCTGGGGCGTCTACACACAGGGCGATGGTGCAGGCGCGGTGGGAGGCAAGGGCGGCGAAGGGAAGGCTGTACCGTACTTCATGGTGCGGATCCGCGTTCCCAACGGCCTGTTGACCTCGCAGCAGGTGCGGGCAATCGCAGAGGCTTCCGAGCGCTACGCGCGCGGCTTGGCGGACCTCACCGTGCGGCAAAACGTGCAGTTGCACTGGGTCACCATCGAGTCTCTCCCGGACATGCTGGAAACGCTGTGGCGCGTGGGCCTCACCACGAAGGGCTCTTGTGGCGATGACGCCCGAAACATCACGGGCTGCCCGCTGGCCGGGATCGACGGAGATGAGGTTTGCGACGCATCGCCCCTCGTGATGGAAGCCACGCGCCTGCTGGTCGGGAACCCGGCGTTTTACAACCTGCCGCGCAAATACAAGATCTGCATCACCGGTTGCCAAGTGTGGTGTTCCTACCCCGAGATCAATGACGTCGGTTTGACCGCCACGACTCGCAGTCTGTACGGGCGCCCCGAAGTCGGTTTTTCGCTCCGCATCGGAGGCGGGCTTTCGACTGAGCCCGCCTTTGCCCAGCGCCTGGAAGCGTTTGTGCGCTGGGACCAGGTAATCCCTGTAATACAAGGCGTGACAGAGATATTCCGAGACGCCGATGAGCTGCGCGAGAATCGGGAGCGTGCCCGTTTGAAGTACCTCTTCCTGCGCCATGGCTGGACCAAGGCGAGTTTTCTGATGGAACTCGAGCGGCGCATTGGTTTCAAGCTGGATCCGATGGTGGAAGAAAAGCCACCCGCAGACGTCTATCGCGACCACGTTGGGATTCACCGCCAAAAGCAACCCGGCTACAGCTACGTGGGCGCGGAAGTGCTGCGGGGGCGCATCAGAGCCGAACAGCTACGCGCTGCGGCCGAGCTTGCAGACCGCTTGGCTTCAGGCGAACTGCGAACCACCAACATGCAGAATCTGCTGATCGCCAATGTCCCCGACGTTCGAGCAGCCGAGCTGGCGCGCGAGTTGGAAGCCATAGGTTTGCATCCAGGCGGCTCGAGCTTCGCGCGGGGCGCCGTCGCCTGCACAGGCACGGAGTTCTGTAAGCTCGCGATCACCGAAACTAAAAGCTTCACGCGCTGGCTGGTCGAGGGACTGGAGGAGCGCCTGCCGGAGTTCGATCAGCCGTTGCGGCTCAACGTAAGCGGCTGTCCCAACAGTTGCGGCCAGCACTGGATTGCCGACATCGGCATCGAGGGCAAGAAGATCAAGGTGGACAATGAGTTGACGGATGCCTATTATTTCTGTGTCGGAGGGTCTGTGGGCAGCCATCAGGCCTTCGCGCGCCCCACCGGCTATCGCTGCACGGCAATTGAGGTTCCGGACGCCATCGAACGACTGCTTCGTGTGTATCTCGTCAGGCGCCTTCCAGGCGAAAACCTGCGCCAGTTTTTCGCTCGCCACAGTGACGAGGGACTTCGTACCTTTCTGGCCGGCAGCCAAGTTATGGCTGTAGCCCGTGATCCCTCGCCCGGACGTGTGCCGCACGGCGTCGAGGGATGAGCAGGCTGCCTTCGTCGTGTGCGGCTCCTCTTCGCATAGAACACGCGGCGCAGCGCCGGCCTCCGGGCCGGCAGTGGAGCCCCGAATGTAGTCCCACATCAAACGGAGGAAATGAATGACTAATACTCTTGAGGAAGTCGGCTTGACCCAAGCGGAGGCGGAGACTTACACCGCCGCCGAATTGATGAGCTATGCCCTGGAGCGGTTCAGTCCTCGGGTCGCCATTGCATCGAGTTTCGGCGCCGAAGATGTGGTATTGATTCACCTCGCCGCCCAAGCGAGCCGAAGCTTCCGTGTTTTCACCTTGGATACCGACTTCTTGTTTCGCGAAACGTATACGCTAATTGATGATATCGAGCGTCGTTATCAAATCAAGGTTGAGCGGACCAAGTCCCGGCTCTCGCCCAAGGAGCAAGCTGCAGCGTTCGGTGAGGCACTTTGGAGCCATCAGCCCGACCAGTGCTGCAACCTTCGCAAGGTCGAGCCGCTCACCCACAAGCTCAGTGAACTCGACGCCTGGGTCACCGGCATCCGTCGCGACCAGGCTCCGACCCGCGCCAACGCGCGCAAACTCGAGTGGGATGCTAAGTTTGGACTGATCAAATTCAACCCCCTCGCTGACTGGAAATGGGACGAAGTGTGGGACTACATCCGGGCGCACGACATACCTTACAATCCTCTTCACGACCAGGGCTATCCCAGTATCGGCTGCACTTACTGCACGCGCGCAGTGCAAGCGGGGGAGGACCCCCGGGCGGGGCGCTGGTCAGGCTTCGAGAAAACCGAGTGCGGTCTGCATGGGGCGGGAAACAGGCAGTAGGCAGTAGAGGCAGTAGGCGGGTCGTAATGCCTAATACCAATTGGCGATTTGCTCAATTGGACGGAACACAACGAGGGGCTGTTGTCATGCTGAGCGCAGCGAAGCACCCCCGTAGTTTGCCTGCGCAGACAACTGCAGAGACCCTTCGCTGCGCTCACGGTGACATATGGTGGATGATGTCTCTTCCTCGGTAACTCATACCTCATCCCGAAGCTGAGGAGGTGTAAGTGAGTTTATTTCCGATATTCTTGAAACTAATAAACCGCCCGTGTCTGGTGGTGGGTGCAGGCCAGGTTGGCGAGTCAAAGGTTGAAGGCCTGTTGGCGGCAGGAGCGGCTGTCAAGGTCGTAGCTCCGGAGGCGACAGAAACAGTGATGCAATGGGCTCGCGCCGGCAAGATAGACTGGCACCCGCGCCTCTTCGAGCCTGCCGATCTCGACCGTAAGTTTCTGGTTGTGGTGGCGACACCGTTACACGAATTGAACGACAGCATCTACCATGAAGCTCAACGGCGCGGCGTTTTGTGCAACGTAGTCGACGATCCCCCGCGCTGCGACTTCTATTACCCGGCAGTCGTAAACCGGGGAAAACTTCAGATCGCGATTTCGACCAACGGCCAGAGTCCGGCGTTGGCACAGCGCCTTCGCCGGGAACTCGAGCAGCAGTTCGGACCTGAATACGGAGGGTGGATCAAGGCGCTGGGCAGCGAGCGCCGGCATCTGCTCACACTCCCTCTGGGCGCCGAAGAGCGACGCCAACTCCTTCACAATCTCGTGACACCTGAGAAGTTTGAAGAATTCGTGCGCGGCACAACACGCCTCTCGACGACAATGCCGTAGAACTCGATGCGCATGCACTCATCCCACCGTCGGTAGTGTTCTAGATCCGGCGTAGCGCTGGCCTTTAGGCCAGCATCTGCCGACCCTTCGGTGCCCTCAGGGCAGGCTCTAAAGGTCGGCGCTACGTTCAAATTGGGACAGCACACCACCGTCTGGCCCCTTTTGGCAACTCCAGAATTCTGCTGTAATGTTGATATGAGAGATAGGGCTAAGCAACCAACGGCAGGAATCTGAAGCAGTCGAAAGGGGGCCATTGACCAAATCGGCCGATGTGGTGATCGTCGGTGGCGGGATCGTGGGCTCAAGTATCGCCTATCATTTGACCGATCAGGGCTGCCGCGACGTCCTGGTGCTGGAGCGCGAGACCCGTCAGGGGATGGGCTCAACGGGCAAGAGCATGGGCGGCGTGCGGGCTCAGTTTGCCACGGCGGCCAATATCCAAATGTCGCTGTACTCGATCCCCTTCCTGGCGCGCTTCGAGGAATTGACGGGGCACCCGTCGAGCTACAGGGCGCAGGGCTATCTGTTTGTCGCGAGCTCAGAGAAACACCTCGAATACCTTTGTACGAACCGGGCGAAGCAGGTGGAGTTGGGCTTCAAAGGCTGCGAATTGCTGTCAGCGCAGGACGTGGCGCGCATCTTGCCGCAACTGCGGGCTGACGATGTGGTCGGAGGCAGCTTTTGCGCGACCGACGGCTTCGTGGACCCCTACAGCGTAATGACGGGATTTGCGGCGCGGGCGGTCGAGCGTGGAGCCTGCATCGAAAAGGGCGTCGAGGCCACAGCGATCCTGCGGGATGAGCACGGTGTGGCCGGTGTCGAAACCCGGCGAGGACGCGTACAAACGCGTACTTTAGTGAACGCCGCAGGGCCTTGGGCGGAGGAAGTGGCGCGCATGGTTGGCGTGCAATTGCCGGTCGAGCCGCTGCGCCGCATGCTCGTCCCCACCGAGCCGTTTCCGCAAATTTCGCACCAGGCACCGATGACTATCGACATGGCGACGGGTTTCCATTTCCGCCCGGAAGGGCTGGGACTGCTGCTGGCATGGAGTGACCCGGAAGAGAAGCCGGGATTCAAGACCAGTTTCGATTCGTCATTCATCGAGAAAATTCTGACGCGAGCCGTCGAGCGAGTGCCCTGCTTTGAAAACCTGCAAGTGAATCCGGCACGGGGCTGGGCCGGCCTCTATGAAATGACGCCTGACCATCATGCGATCCTCGGCCCCGTTCCTGAAGTGCCTGGTCTTTACCTCGCCAATGGGTTCAGCGGCCACGGGGTAATGCACTCGCCGGCAACCGGAAAGATCCTGGCGGACCTGATTCTGAAAGGGACGTCGGACCTTATCGATCCGCATACGCTAAGTCTCGATCGCTTTGCCGAAGGCCGGCTTATTGAGGAAACTGCGGTGCTGTAACTTGATACGGAAATCATAGCCCGACTCTGTCATTCTGAGCGAAGCGAAGAATCTCCGTAGTTCCAGACGATGGCAACCGCAGGAATTCTTCGCTTCGCTCAGAATGACAGACCCGCGGTTGGGACTGGCACAAGGTGCGCTTATAAGTTAAGAAACTCGCGGAGTTTGCGGGTTTGGGCTCGAGAAACGGGGATTTCAGTTTGCTTGCGATCCTGCATCTTGAGCTGATAGGAACTCTTGAACCAGGGCACGACCTCTTTGATGTGGTTTACGTTGACCAGGTAGGAGCGGTGAACGCGCCAGAATACCTTGGGATCGAGACTACCCTGAAGCTCTTCCACCGTGCGGAAGTTGGATATCCCCTCGAGATCACGCGTGCAGATACTAATGACCCCGTCTTCAATCGTTGCGAAGATGACTTCCTCGGCATTGACCAGGAACAAGCGTCCCTGGCTCTTCACTACCAACTTGTTCTTTTGCGCTGCGGGGCGATCCTCGATCATCTGTACCAGCCGGTCGAGCTTCTCGTAGGTCGGCGCAGCCGTCTCAATCATATGGCGCAACTTGACAATCGCTTTCTCCAAACGCGGTTTGGCGATGGGCTTCAACAAGTAGTCAAGGGCGTTCACCTCGAAGGCCTGCACTGCGTAGTTGTCATAAGCCGTCGCAAAGACGAAATAAGGAAGGCGGATCTTCTTTTCGAGCAGCTTCTTGATAACCCCGAGGCCGTCCAGCCCGGGCATTTGAACATCCAGAAAAGCCACCTGGGGGCTCAATTCGCGGATCAGGGTTAGGGCTTCCACGCCGTTCTTTCCCTGCCCCACGACCTCCAAGTCCGGAAACTCTTTCAGCAAGTACCCCAGTTCGTCGCGCGCGGGCTGTTCGTCGTCAACAATCAACGCCGTAATCTTCATGAAAGTTAGTTTACTCCATTACCGGCGCTCTGTGCTAGCATGGCCGGTATTGGGTGTGTGGCGAGTTTTGCGAGTTTTGAACGTAATGCCGGCCAATAGTCCGCTTTGAAAATGCTTGTGCGGAAAGCAGCTTGGAGTGCGGTAGCGCCTGCTACCGCCGTTCGCTCGCGTTCTAGGGCGGCAGCTTCGCTGCCGCACTCCTCCCGCTGTCGAGGGAATGACGAGTCCAGCGTGATTTTCAGGAGAGCGAAACGAAGGAGAAGATATTCTCATGTCTAAGCGAGTTCGCGTGCTCGATAGCCGTGAAATCTACAGGGGACGCGTCCTCCAACTGAAAGTCGATGACATCATCGAGCCGGGTGGAGTGAAGGCCGTGCGCGAGGTGGTGCATCACGCGGGTTCGGTGGTTATCCTGGCACATTCGAGCGACGGCCGCATCGTCCTGGTGAGGCAGTACCGCTATCCGGCGAGAAAACGCCTGTGGGAATTGGTCGCCGGCGGCCTGGAGCCTGGAGAGAAGCCCCTCGCCGCCGCGCGACGCGAACTCTTGGAAGAAACCGGGTATCGCGCGGCGAAATGCCGGCGCTTGTTCGATTTCTTCCCTAGCCCCGGAATCCTGACGGAGAGAATGTTCCTGGTCGAGGCGACCGGTCTGACACAGGCCAAAGCCCAACCCGACCCCGACGAGAACCTCGAAGTTGGACACTTTAGCCTGATCCAGTTGAGCAAAATGATTCGGTCCAAGGAAATCCATGACGGCAAAACTCTGATAGGACTTATGTGGTTAATACTCCACAAATTGTCTACAATCTAATTAGTAATAGGCTGTATAGCGTCGAAGCCGCACTCCGCCTACCGATCCGCTGACCCGTTCAGACAAATTGAGCCTCACTTCACCCAGCGGCAAATTCACCCCAGGTCAACATTTCTCTTGACAAGTACGCCCTGCGATATATATGTTAAGTTAAGGAGTCAGCGAGGTGTCCGCCAGATATGCGCACGTAAGGAGCAGCCGAGGTCCAGTGGGATTCTCGGCTTTTTCCATTTTGGGCTACATCATCGGCGCGGTGCCCGCAAAGACGAATTAAGGAGGGTGCAAGTGGCAAGACTTCAAGGGAAAGTAAAATGGTTCAACAACAGCAAGGGTTATGGCTTCATCGGTCAGGACGGCGGAGCTGATGTTTTCGTTCATTACTCGGCCATCCAGGGTGAGGGCTTTAAGACCTTGCAAGAAGGCGACACGGTTGAGTTCGAGATTATTCAGGGGCAAAAGGGACCTCAGGC
>JBELAJ010000265.1:0-11054 GCA_049508935.1 Terriglobia bacterium
CGGTCTCCATAGGTGTCGCTCAGGTGGGCGAGCGTGTTGTCGGCTTCCGTGGCGTGGAAGCCGAGTGTGCTAAGATCCGCCACGCCCCTCCAGAAGGAGGCCGTGGAAGCTTCGGCGTATAAATGAGCGGTGGTCGCTTGTCCAACCCGGAACGGTTGGACGCGGCCCGACGGCCTCGCATTGGTTTCTGGAGCTCCGACAGCCGCACGCCCTGTCACCCGTGTACTGGATTCGTTTTTCATGGTCACCTCACGGATCTCATTATGGTTGTCGCTCATCGCCGCCGGCTGACGGGCACCCAGAAATCATGAAAATGCGCGAAGCGCCTTGGAGTGCGGCAGCTTGACGCCGCCTTCGTACGGTGCCAGCCGAGCTCTTTTGTGAGAAGAACTCGAACGGGTTAGCCCGACGCGTTGTGCAACCCCGCGCTCTGCGCTAATTCCAAGGCGGCGTCAAGTCGCCGCACTCGAAGGTGCCTTCGGCACACATATTTTCGAACCAGTCATAAGCCCCTCTGGTCTGACGACGGCGAACCCGAATTAGCTACATGCCGAGACCCCATTTCGTCTTCCCGCGGCGAACTGCTCGGGGCGGCGGTGGAATTCCGTACGACTAACTCGGTCGGGAGCAAAACTCTTTCCGTTCGATTCTGCTCCGGATATCGCACTCGTTTGAGGATAATTTTGGCGGCTGCGGCCCCTAACTCTGAGGCCGCCTGGCGCACCATGGTCAGTGGCGGAGCGAGATACGCGCACCACTCGAAGTCGTCGAAGCCTACCAGGGAGAGGTCGGCAGGGCATGTGACCTCCAACTCCCGCAAGGCGGTCAGGACTCCCAGCGTCATCAGGTTGTTGCACACGAAGATGGCGGTCGGCCGGTCCGCCATCTGCAGGAGGTCGAGGCCGCACCAATAGCCGGAATCTTCCGTGTTGCCTCCCGCGCGGATCAATTCGCCGTCGACCCGCACATGGAAGGACTCCAAGGCCTGCTTGTAGCCCGTTAATCGCTCCGCAGCATTGAGCAGATTCAGGGGCTCGGTGATGATGCCGATGCGGCGATGCCCCAACTCGAGCAGATGACGCGTCGCCTCCTGGGACGCGCGCACGTTGTCCGCGAGCACGGAATCCACAACGCACTGCACCGGGCTGCGGTCCACGTAAACCAGCGGCGTTTCGCGCACGATGCCCGGAATGGAAGCGATTTGATCGCTCGTGGCCATGCAAGGTACCAGGATGATCCCATCTGTGACCCTGCCTGAAAATGACACCAGGTAGTCGCGCTGGCGCTTCCAGTCCTCGCGCGAATCCGCGACCAGGAGCCGGTACGCCGCCCCCGCCAGGTAGTCCTCGGCGCCACGCATTACCTGAGAGTAGAAAGAATTGGCGAAGTCCGGGACAATTAGGCCGATCGTCCGAGTCTTCTTTAGGCGCAGACTGCGCGCGATTTGGTTGGGACGATACTCAGCTTCGCGGAGGGCCTTCTCGATGCGAGCCCGCAGGGAGACGCTTACATATCCGGAGTTGTTGATCACCGCGGAGACGGTGGAGACGCTGACGTTGAGATCACGGGCAATTTGTCGAATAGTCGGCATTAGATCAAGGGAATTTCAAGAAACGTTTCGACATACCGTTTTATTATTCATTCGCCATCCTGTCAACTGTTTTCTTGCTAGTCGCTTGTGCCCGCTGGCTAACGGACGTAGCACGGGCAGAGCCTATCCTGAGAGCTTGTGACTTTTCTTGGTTTTTGGGCCGTTTAAGGGCACTTAACTCATTTGTTATCAGTGCCACTTCTCAGTGAAATTCAAAAAAGTCACAAGCTCTGAGCGGAGCGAAGGAATGCCCGTGCCACGGCGGGCGAGGCGCCCGCGCTACGAACTACGAGGAGGAGGACGTTTTGTCCAAAAAATGCTTGACAAAAAATCGCCGTAGCGGTAAAAATAGCGAATCGTTTCGCTAAACTGAGGATAGCTCTGCGTGAGTTTTGGGCGCGATGTAACGCCCTGCGAGGGAAGGGGAGCCCTGCGGGAAAGAGGCGTTCAATGGCGACCGCATGACGACCCGCCCGTTCTGTCGGCGGGCCATTCGGGTGTGTGTGAGAACCTCCTTCGTAGTGTCATTCCGAGCCCTTCGCTGTCATCCTGAGCGAAGCGAAGGATCTCGCTCTGGGTGCTCAGGGTAAACTCTGCGAGGAATCTCGCTTTGAGTCTTTTCAAGGCAGTGCGAGATTCCTCGTCGCCTTTGGCTCCTGGGAATGACGTGCAAAGGGAGTTCTCATACAGACTCCCGATATTTAACGGGCCGGTAATCTGAAAGCAACGAACGGGTGAGATGCTGCCATTCAATCAACGCAAAAGGAAGGAGGGCCAGATGATTCCATACACGATGGGTGTGAGAAAGACGTCGAGGTCGTTCTTTGCTGGCTGTTCGCTTTTGGGGAATCTGCGAACACCCCTTCTCATGATGGCTGTGGCGTTCCTCGTGGGCCATCAACTGTTGTGGGGCAGCGTTACAGGGAGCATTTCCGGCGTCGTGCGCGACACGAGCGGCGCTGTCATCCCGAACGCTGAGGTCGCGGCTATCAACGTAGAAACGGGCGTCCAGTGGAAGCTCTCGACGGACACGCACGGATTCTACTCGTTCCAGGCGCTGCCGATCGGAACTTACGATGTGGCTGTCAGCAAGGAGGGGTTCGAAGGGTATCGGCAGACAGGGCTGGTGCTGACGGTCAATGCGGAGTTGACGGTCGACGTCACGGTGCAGGTGGGTCCAGTAGTGCAGAGCATCACAGTCGGCAGCACAGCCGTACACGTGGACACGGCGAGCACGCAGATGGGAGAGGTGATTGGCAGCAACAAAATCACCGCGGTGCCGCTGTTGACGCGCGGGTATACGGACCTGCTGGCCTTGCAGCCCGGAGTGGTGCCGGTTAGCTCCGGCATGGCCGGGGGCCAGGGCGGGGAGTTCACCGCCACGGGATTTGGCATTGCTCCCGTCTCGGGCGACCTCAATGCCGGCAACCTCTCTGTCAATGGAATGCGGGAAGCCGCGAACGGCTTCTTGCTGGACGGCGCCACGGTGCAGGAATCGGGATTCTCCGGCACGGCCATCATTCCCAACCTCGATTCGATCGCGGAGTTCCGCATTCTGACCAACAACTTTGACGCCGAGTACGGCGCCTATGCCGGCGGGCAGATCAACGTGATCACCAAGTCCGGGACCGATCGGTTCCACGGAGACATGTTTGAGTTTGCGCGGAACACGGACCTGGAAGCTCGCAACTTCTACGACGTGAATCGAGGCCCCTACCAGCAGAACCAGTTTGGCGGCACTATCGGCGGCCCCATCAAGCGCAACCGGCTCTTCTTCTTCGCCGACTATCAGGGAAACCGCAAGGTATTGGGACAGAGTTCGGGTCAGGTGCTGGTTCCGACGGCGGCGGAGCGCCAGGGTGACTTTTCGGCGCTCGCCAGTCAAATGACCGGAATGGTGCAAGGTCCGGCCTGGGCGGCGAACCTCTCGAGCCTGTTGGGTTATACCGTGACTCAAGGCGAGAACTACTACGCTCCTGGTTGCACCACTCCGGCAGCGTGCGTCTTTCCCAATGCGCAAATACCCGCGGCGGCTATCACCACGGTGTCGAAGAACATTCTTCCGTACATTCCCCAAGCCAACAGCGGCCCCTATTTCGTCAGTTCAGGCTCGGCCAGCCGGCTTCGGGACGACAAGGGCAGCGGGCGGCTGGACGCGAACACAGGCATCGGCATGGTGTCGGGTTACTACTACTATGACAAATACTTTTCCAGCTCTCTAAACCCGACGGCGCCTCTGTTCGGTGGCGGGAGCACGGTGGGTTCAGATGTGGTCAATCTCGGCCTGACGAAGTCCTTCGGCTCGAGCGCGGTGAACGAAGCGCGCATTGCCTACACGCGTCTCAACATCTTCAACCACCCGACCGGCGGAGAACCTCACGGCTTGAATTTTCTGGCGTCGCTGGGCTTCCCGGTGGGTCCCGGAGCCCTCGGTCCTTATCCCGTGCAATCGGCGTGGGCCACTGTGCCTTCACTGGGCTTCAGCGCCTTCAGCATAGGTAGCGGGGGCGGTGTGGGCGGGATCGTCGAGGGCACCTACCAGGGGCTCGACAACTTCAGCAAGGTGGTCGGCACGCACAACGTCAAACTCGGCGGCACGCTGCGTTTCAACCAGCAGACCCAGTATAACTGGGGATCCAATGGTGCTTACACCTTCAACGGGGCGGAAACCGGCATCGATTTCGCCGACTACCTGATTGGCGCTCCCGTAGGATTCCAGCAAGGACAGGGCTTTCCTGACTACGGGCGCAACCACTACGCGGGCCTCTACGTCCAGGACAGTTGGCGGGCGCGCCCCAACCTCAACCTCAATTACGGCCTGCGCTGGGAAGTCGATACGCCCTGGTCTGAGCTGCACAACGAGATTCAGACCCTCGTGCCCGGTGAGCAATCCCAGGTGTATCCGGGTTCCCCCACCGGCTGGGTCTTCCCGGGCGATCCCGGGATTCCGCGCGGTTTGGGCCCGGTCCGATACAACAACTTTTCGCCCCGGCTAGGTTTGGCGTACTCGCCTAGCATCGATAGCGGGTTCCTGGGTAAACTGACCGGCGGACCGGGCAAGACCAGCATCCGCGCGGGATTTGGCCGCTTTTTCACCACGTTCGAAGGCGCCACCAATTTCAACGCCAACGGCGATGCTCCGTTCGGATAGTACTATGGGAGCCCCGTGCCCCCGGAGTTCGCCACGCCTTACGTCGACCGAGGCACAGGGCACGTCGAGGGACAGAAGTTTCCCAGTTCGCCCCCGCCCTTTAATGCCTCCCCCGAGCACCCGGACAACAGCATCAATTGGTCGCAGTACACGCCCATCAGCAGTTCACCGGGGTTCTACTACAAGAACGACGTGCCCTATGCCGAGGATTATGAGCTTTCCGTCGAGCGGCAATTGAACGCCACCACCCTTCTGTCGCTGGCGTACGTAGGCACCCAGGGTCACAAATTGCTCACTACACTCGAGGCCAATCCCGGAAACCAGGCCCTGTGCCTCAGCTTGAGCCAGCCGAGCGAGGTGGCGCCGGGAACTTCGACCTGCGGCGCCAATGGCGAAAACGGGACCTACACGACACCCGATGGGACAGTCATCCAAGGGACGCGCCAGACCTTCGGACCACTGATCCAGAGCAATTCCTGGTTTGCGACGCTGGGAAATTCCGGCTACAACTCTTTTCAGGCCAACGTGCGGCATGTAGCCGGGCGGCTGGAGTTTCTGGCGGGCTACACCTTCAGCAAATCCTTGTCGAACGCCTCGGGTTATGGGGAGTCGGTCAATCCGCTGGACCACAATGAACGGTCGCTCTCGGCCTTCGACATGACGAATAACTTCGTCGTCAGTTATAACCTCGAGCTCCCGTTTGACAAGCTCGGCGGCCCCCGCCGGTTGACGGAGGGTTGGCGCTTGAGCGGCATCACGCGTTTTTCCACGGGTATCCCCGTCACCCTCCTCGCCAGCGACGACCGCTCTCTGCTGGGGACGAACGGGTCGGGACCCAGCGAGTTACCGATCGACACACCGAATTTCTCTGGCGGGAAATTGACTTTCCACGATCCTCGCACCGGGCTCCCGTATTTCGACACCAGCATGTTCAGCCAGGAAACGCTGGGCGTGCTCGGGACCGCCAGCCGGCGCTTCTTCCACGGCCCCGGCATCAACAACTGGGACGCCGCCCTCGAGAAGGACACCCGGCTGACGGAAGGCACCAGCCTGGAGTTTCGGGGGGAGTTCTTCAACGCCTTCAACCATGCGCAGTTTATCCTGAACTACGCTGATTATGCCTCCGGCCAGTCGAACTTCGGATATGTCCGCAGCGCCAACGCGCCCCGGATCATCCAGCTTGGCGTAAAGCTACTCTTCTGATCGGGCTTATTCGGCGGAATCTGGTACAGCTCCTTAGGTAGTCTCATTCGCGGTTAGCTCATTGGAGATCTCCAAGTAACTGCGTGTTCCTACTGGATGGTTGGAGTGTTCCCAACAGTTATACGTAAACACTTGACGACTACTCGTTACTGATGCCAGGTCGGTGGGGGTCTGGTCCATTTTCAAAGCGCTGTAGTCCTATTTTCCGGGTAGGGCGTTTTTTCGGGTCGAACCTTCCACATTGGGCACTCCCTGGACAGGCACTTCCCAGACAGACGCCAAACCGAAATCCAATATTTTCGCCTGTCCACGATTCGTGACAAAGATATTCGCCGGCTTGATGTCACGATGGATGATGCCCTTCGCGTGCGCGGCATCCAGAGCGTCGGCAAGCTGGATGGCTAATTCCAGAATCTCGTCCGTCCTGAAGGGCTTGGCGCTGATGCGGTGCTTCAGTGTCTCGCCCTCTATCAGTTCCATGGCAATGAACGGCCGGCCATCTTGCTCGTCGACGTCGTGGATGGTGCAGATGTTGGGATGATTGAGGGCGGAAGCGGCCTGGGCCTCGCGCTGGAAGCGCTCCAAGGCTTGATGGTCTTTGGACATTTCTTCCGGCAGGAACTTGAGCGCAACGAAGCGGTGGAGCTTGGTGTCCTCCGCCTTATAGACGACACCCATACCGCCGCCCCCGAGCTTCTCCAGGATGCGGTAGGGGGAGACGATCGTGCCAGTCATCTCAGTAAGCCTTTGATAAACTGACGGTGGATGCCCTAATGGTGAAGATATCCTAACGCTAATTACGTTGGAGAGCAAGCACTCGACGGCCAGATTCCCTAAACCAGCCCGCGGATGTAAGGCCGGCCTCCCTCGCCAGCTAAGATAGATCCTCAGTAACGGCGTAATGGCGAGTAATCCGTTGGACGCCCGATAAGTCTACCCTTGGCCGACCAGTGAGGACCTATTTGCCAGAACACGATTTGGAGATTCTGAGGTCACCGAGCCATCTACCCGAGATGCCGACATTCTCCTTCCCAATGCATTCTTAGTCCCCAACGCCAATCGCGTTGGCGCGGGGCCGGGCGCAGGCGCATGAACGAGCGCGGATTTGAAAGAAAAGCCGCAGAGTCTCTGGAAAACGAGACTCTGCGCTACGTCCTATTTCAACAGGGGCGAACATCCGTCAGAAAATGAACCTAAGTCCAAACTGAATTTGGCGCTCGGTGGTTGCGGTGCCCGTAATGACACCAAAGCCGGTTGAGCCGAGAATGTTGCCGGGCTGACCAAATGTGGCCAGATTCAGAACGTTGAAGAACTCGGCGCGGAACTGGAGCGATTTCGTCTCGGTGAGTTTTGTGTCCTTAATCACTGAGAAGTCCAGGTTCGCCCAGCCGGGGGTCGTAAAGGTATTCCGCCCCAAATTCCCCGGACTCGCCAGCGCCGCCCCCACCCCGGCGACCGGACTGGTGACGAGCGGCAGGCCAAAGAACCCTGTACCTACGCCCTCTAGGGGAGACCCGCCATTCGGACCGAGGCACGTCGTGGAATCCAGGCCAATCACGGCGTCGGAAAAGAACTGCGGCCCACAGCCCGCCCTCAAAACGGGGCTCCGGGTTGCCAGTTGCTGGAGGAACGGGCGAACGCCGATGCCATCATAAGTGTCATAGCCATACTGCACGCTTCCATAAGAACTAGTGACACTGAACGGAAGGCCTGACTGCGCTTGGAAGATACCCAGCGTCTTCCAGCCTTGGGTCAGCCGCCGAGGAAGCCGCTCGAGTCGCCCAAGGGGAAGGTTGTACTCGAAGTTAGCCACCACCCGCTGGGCAGCGCTGTAGCTTGCGGGCGCATATTCACACTTGCGGCACGTAGGATTGTTTTCCATGATCGCGCCGTTGTTCCATCCTGAACTCCACACGGAATCGGCATCCGTCATATCCTTCGCCCAAGTGTAATTGGCTTGAAAGGTGATGCCGTGGGCAGGAGAGTTCTTCCGCGCCTGGACTTGTAGCGCGTTGTAGCTGGAGTATGCCCCATTGTGGAACGACTGGAGTTCAGACAAGCCCGGGGATATCTGGGTAAAAGGAGCATATTGGGGTTCGGCGCCGTCCATGGCATTGGGGTAATCCTGAGTGTAAAGGCTAACGCCATTGTTCGCGACATAGGAGGCTTGCACCTCAATACCCCCCGCAAACTCATGTTCGAGTGTGAAATTGCCGCTGATCGTGTAGCCGTTGCGCAATGAATCAGAAGGAAAATCCCCGATCAGCGGGCCGGTGATCGCTGCGAAGGGCGCAAAGTTTATGGGGGTGTTGGGTGGGACGGATTTTGTGTTCCCGTTAAGTGCCAGTGGCTGCCCCGAGGTGCTCGTCAGCACCGGAAGAGAAACGGGGAGCGGAGACAGGGAGTAGAGAGCATTGGACAAACTACTGAGAGAGGCAACCGGAAAATCAACCAACGACTGATCCGGGTAGACGGTGGGGATCATGTTGGTAAATACTCCGAGCCCGCCCCGCAAAACTGTGTGATGCCCCGTATCGAAGGCAAAACCGAAGCGCGGGCCAAAATCCCCGGCGACACGGTCGGGCTGCCAAAGGGGTTGGGGGTTGACGATAAAATTGCCGTAAAGGTCGCCTCTCTCCGCCGCCAAAGACAAGCGATCACCTACTTCCCAGGGAACGGTGGCGTATTCATAACGGAGGCCGGCGTTGATCGTAAGTCGGCGAGTGGCCTTGATGTCATCCTGAAAGTACGCGGCCAGCATGGAGCGTCGCAGTCCCCACCAGACAAATCCGCCTCCTGGCGGGCCATAGCCCGTGGCCGCTGTTGCCCGATTGTAATAATCGACAGCGCCTACCATCATGCTAATCAGGTCGAGTGGGCTCGCATTTCCGGCGGCCAGGGACGTACCTCCGTTGATCGAGGGGACCGCTTCGGGGAGGGGTGTTCCGGCATTGAAGTTAAAAACGCCACTGGGACCGTACGAGGTCACGCCGGTGCCATTATCCCACTCGCGGCGGAAATTTCCGCCGATGTTGAACGAGTTGCGGCCTTTGTTCCAGGCAACGTTATCCTTGTAGTCAAAAACGGTGGTGACATACTTGGTCTCGAAGGTGTCGGGCCCCCAACTGTCCAAGGTGCCCTCCTCGAAACTCGTGACCGTAGTGTTGCCTTCCGCAGGGACTTCCGGCTGGCCTTCGATGCCGCGGTTGAGTGTAAACGTGAAGTCGTTGAGCAAGGTAGGCGAGAAAAGATGAGTCTCGCTTAGGGCGTAATTCCGGGCCTGGCCAACAGTACTAAGAGAGAAATTAGCGCCACCCAACTCCGCCTGCCAGGCATCCACCTCTTTGGCGATGTTGTTGACCCAGGAAGCGCGAGCAAAGAGCGTATCCTTCGCCGAAAAATGATGATCAAGCCGTGCGGAAAACTGGTCATCATTGGTGGGCTGGGAGAACACGAAATTGAACGTATTGGGTCCCAGTACCCCGTTCGGCTGGTTGGGCTGCGGATACTTGTTGAGGACAGCCTGGGCGACAGGATTCAACGGCACTTGAAGTTGATCTTCAAAATTCGAAATGACGGGGTCGGGAATCGTCACACTGCCCGCTCTCTCGGCCACAGTGGGGACAGGGACGATGTTTGGTTCTCCCAGTCGTTGCCGCAAGCCGGCGTATTGGACGAAGAAAAATGTCCTGTCCCGCTTGACAGGTCCGCCGAATGTTCCGCCGAATTCGTTCCGTCGAAAGGGCGGGACTCCACCGGAAACTCCCGGTCCAGTGGCGAAGAAGTTGCGAGCGTCGAAGGCGCTGTTGCGAACGAACTCGAAGAGACTCCCGTGAAACTGGTTGGTGCCGGACTTACTCACCATCTGGGTAATGCTCCCGCCGCCTTGTCCATATTGAGCGGAGTAGTTGTTCTGCTGGACCTTGAACTCCGCGATGGCATCGAGATTGAAGTTCGTGAACTGGAGAGTGCCCATTTCCGCATCACTGATGTCAGCATCGTCTAAGGTCCCTGTCATGGTCTCGCCGCGATTGCCGTTGCTAATCCATTGCCCTTGCGCGTCCATCCACCCCATGCCGCCGGTGTTTGAAACGACGCCTGGCTGCAGGTAGACAAGACCCGTTATATCCCGGCCGTTGAGCGGAAGATCCTGCACCTGCTCCGCGGAGACCAACCCTCCAAGCATTCCATTGGTCGTGTTGAGCAAGGGCGGGGCGGCATTGACTTCCACCTTGGCGGTGACCCCTGCCAAAGCGAGCTTGAAGTCCACTGCCCGCTGCTGGGCAACGTCCAGGGTGATCCCTTCGGCTGTCCCGGTTTTGAAGCCTGGGCCCTCGGCGGTGACGTTATAAGTGCCCACTACCAGGCGGGGAATAGTGTATGTTCCGGCCCCGCTCGTTACCGTGAATTGGGAGACTCCCGTCTCGACGCGAGTGGCGGTGACTTTGGCGCCCGGAATAACGGCGCCGCTGGGATCGGTGACCACCCCGGTGATGGACCCTACCGCCTGGGCGTGCAGGCAGGGAGAGTAGGCCAACAGAGCGAAAGCAATCGAGCAAAAAAAGCTAGCTAAACACTTCTTCATGGTATTCCCCCTTTTCTCTTATTTAACCCGACCGAACGCGCAGGCTACAATTTCCATCTTGCCGTATACTATGCCCACCCCTGCTCAATTGCAACCATGCTTCTCGCAGGGCCTGGATCAAGAAATCAGCGGGCACACCATGTTCGTCTTGACGCGTCTGCGAGCGAGCCCTGTACCGAAGCACCCGACCACGGGTGACGAGACCAATCCTCCGCCCGCTCAGGCCCAGCAGTGGTCTGAATGACCACAGGCGAAGGTAGATCCCCTGTAACGGCGTAGCGGCGACTTACCCTTCTACACTGGCGGAGGACGCAGGCGCGAGCACATCAGTCGCCACTGGGCGACTTATGGGGAGTAATGTGGAGAAACCTCAGCAACCGTTTTCAGGTGAGGCACTTGGAGCATCATTGTTGCCGTGGACTTCTGCCAGCCCTATTCGCGGCGTTCATACCGCCGCGAAGCTAGTATTTCAACTAGCGTGGCAAACGCCCAACTTCTAATTCAACATCAGATCGTGTAGGCGG
>JBELAJ010000266.1:0-11049 GCA_049508935.1 Terriglobia bacterium
CTCGAGGCTTCGCCGGTGGAATTACTTCCACCCACGCTCGATTGGCTACCTGTTGAATAGGCAATTACAGGACAAGCTCCTTTCAGCTTGCAAGATCAGCCAGGCTTTGCCTGGCACACGGACGTATGCGCCGCCCACGGACACACCGTTCAGGAAGAGCCGCAGAGTCCCAACACCGGGGACTCTCCGCTACCCGGTCATAACTCGCGGTCCACCGTCTGGCTTTGGAGGGTTTCCGTATCTTGCCAATCGAACTCTCCCTGCCGGGCAGGCAAATTGTGCGCAGTGGCATAGCGGTTTCTGACCTCCTGAACGGCGTTGAACCATTCGCCGAACTGCAACGAGAATTCCCGGTCGATCAGATAGAGCAGGCCCACTTGAGCGCGATGAGCCCGCTCGCTGGGTTGAGTATCGACAAAGTCCTGAGGGGCTCGAGCCACGTGGCGCCCGTTGGCCTCGCGGACTCTCGGGAACCAAGTCTCGTACCAGGTTGCGGTGGCGTCGTGGAGTGCTTGGTTGCGTTGGTCGCGAATTCTACCCGCTGTACCGAGGGCCTGATCGAGGGCGGCAACCGCATCGGCGTACTCGAGCTTTGCCGCTTGCTCCTGTGCCGTCTGGAGGTCTTTGGCCACTTCTTCCAAGCCGGTCAACATCAGAAGATTCTGCCGGCAAAGTCTGGCGATGGAAAGATACACTTCGAGATTATAGCGGTGAAACTGCACCGAAGGGAGGTTCTTATAGAGCAGGTCAAGCAGCTCATCGTTCTCACCCAGGAATTTCCAAGCCAGCTCGAGGCGTCGCGCATTCTCTTCCAGCCAATTGGTGCGGAGGCGGAGGTAGTCGGCTGATGGTACCGGAGGCAGCGGAAGCGTCGCCAGATGCGGTGTGAAGGGACCTATGCCGTAAGAGTATCCGAACACGAGCGGAAGTTTCCCCGACGGTTCGTGATCCCAACTGCCCGCAAAAAACTGTGCCTGGGTGCTCATGAGTTGATAAAGCCGGCCCATGTCGGTCGTTCCTGATCCGTAAAAGAGGCGGTAAAAGCGCTGGGTGAGCTCGCGCGGGTCCGGCGAAGCGGGGCGCCAGGCGGCCGAGGCGGCTACCGCGTAACCCAGCCAGAAAGTCTCCGGGTGCGGGCCGCTATCACCCCAGGCGTAGATGTCAACGCCCATGATGTCCGCTTCTTTGCGCGCCGCGGTGTAAGAGATCTCATCGAAAGCCTGACTGGCGCGTTCCTGCGCTTCTCCTCCGGGATGTAGATGCTCTCTTGGCGAGAGCACGTAGTAGGCGGGAAAGAGCGGGTCGTCCGGCTGGGTATTCGTGTAGATCATTTGCCGGATGCCGCGCGCACGGAAGGCTTTGTTATAGGCCGGACTGTAGACTTCCCCGTTAATCAGCCAAGGCGGCAGCAGGGGTATGTCTTCTGCCTGAAGAGGGTCCTCGCCCCAGAAGATCACCTCGCGGCCACGGTCGTGCAGATAGGCCGCGGCCTTGTTGGTATACTCGGCCCAAAGCTTGCTCGGGCTCCCCAGTTCTTTCGCCCGGTCTGCCTCGCGGCATTGGTCGTTGCTGGCCTTGCCGATAAACCATGCTTCATCGGTCGAGAGGTGGAAGTACTTTCCGCCTTTATTCACATTCATCAGGTCTTGATACATTCCCTCCAGGAGCTTATACGTCTCCGGATTTGTGGAACACATCTGGAAGGCGGTTTCGGGGAACTCCCGCAATTTCGAGTACTCGTCACGCTCGAGGATGAAGTTCACGTGAGCGGGGCCATCGAGGTAAGGGACCACCTGCACGTGGTAACGCAAACCATAATCAGTCAACTCCTGAAGCTGCGCCGGCGAAAGCGCGTAGGGATCCACCAGCGCCGGAGCGCTCGAATACTCGAAGTGCGAGTTCAAACGTAACGCAAAGGCGTTTATCTTGAAGAAGGCAGCGCGCCGTATCGCGTCCTTGATGACGTCAGGATGGTCCAAATGGATTTGCTCGTCCCAGAAAACCTCACGGTATTGCACATCCGGCCAATCCACAATTTCCGCGTCGGGCAACCAAAGACTCGAGCCGGAGGGTTTGACAAGTTGGACGAGCGTCTCCGTCCCATAGAACAGCCCTGGCGGCGCATTGGCAACGATTGTGATCCCGTCTTTTGTGGGCGTGAGCTTGTACGCCTGGTCGGCCAATGCCGCCTTATCTCGATCCTGAGCCTCACCCACTGGAACCGAGTGCGCTCGGATCTCGAGTCGAATCGCCGGGCTGCCTCCGTGCTCCGGCAGCACAAGGCCGTATCGTTGTTGTAACTCCTCCTTTAAGGCTGCTACCGCGACATCGCGGGAGTCGACACCGGGCCCAACTTCGACGCACCAGTTGCCTGATATGCGAAACTCACCCTCTCCCAAATTGACCTGCTGTGGCTCGGGGATCAGCGTGTAACCGCGAGCGTAGAGTGTCGAAACGGTCTCCGGGTGCGCCGTGAGTACGAGTGCGAGGCCGGCAAAAATCCCACATGCCAGGGCGATAGGCACCCCATAGCCGTACAAGCGAGTTCTCATTTAGCTCCTTAACTCCCCGCGCAGCATTCCAGCTCTACTTCACCTCGAGCGTAAAGGAGATTTCCTGCTCGTGCGGGCGAATAAACCGTTTGTTATCGTTCTTCAAAACAATCGGGACCGAGAGGACGCCGACGGCGTGGTCGAGCGTCGACTCCGGAGCATCGGCGTAAGGGTTGTAAGGATAGACCGGCCACGAAAGACCCGCCGTAGGATCGGCGTTCAATGTCCAGCCCTGCAAATGAACCGATCCCCCTAAGACCTCCGCAGGCACCTCGATTCGATCCGCGCCCAGCGTGAACTTCCGGCCCGTGGCGGTTTCGAGGGTTTCCCCGGTTTTGAGGCAGAGTTGCAAGTTCAACCGTGCTTCGTCCGGCGGCTTTCCTTTTCCCGAAATCACAAAACGCAGTATCACGGAGTTGTTCTGGCTGACGGACGGATAGACGTCCACGAAAAAGGTATTGTACGCCAAGGAGAGCCGATCGCCGCTGTCGGCCATTTGCAGGCGGCTGCTGAGGGGAATGTGGAACTCTTGCCCCGCGACCCTTTCCTCGAAAGTCGCAAGTTCGGGCTGGCGTTTGGAGTTTGCCCCAGTAATGATCAACCCATCGCTTTTGTGAAAGACGCTCAAGTTAGCCTGGCGGTCCAAGTAATACTGATTGGTCACAGCCTGGGTGCTGATTATCCCTGACAAGCAAACCACCCACGGCCCAGTCTTGCGGATTCCGGCCGGCACTTCCATTTGGTGGGAATAACGGTCAAGCTCCTGAGGAATTGGCTGAGTCGGGCCTTCGTGGTAGTAAAGCGCATCCTGGGCCAAACGTCCCAGCCAATCCATAGGAATGTTTTTCTCGGAGAAGAAACTAGTCAGAAACTCCGCATAGCGACGCCCGTCCGCGAAGTGCGAAAAACCAAAATGTCCCCAGGCGTCCACGTCCCAGTAACGGTTCCGATCGTTGACCACCTCAACAGGCTTTCCGTCTGGATAGGTGAAGTACTCGTGGAAGTCGGTGGAGCGTCGCAAGGCACGAAGCGCCGCAGGGTCGTGGCTGAACTCCCAGTAGAGAGCCACCTGCGTCATGGTGAGATGATCGTAGCCCGTGGTCGGACCGGAGCGTGAGTGCTCGCCCCAATACCCGTCGGGCGCCTGCTCTTCCGCCGCAAAGCGGTGCAGAATCTTCGTACCCAGACCCTCCCACTCCTTGTTTCCGAACGTACGACCTGCCAGGAGCAGGAGCGCGGCATATTGCGCGTAGTGGTTAGGCGAAGTGCCAATGAAGGGCGAGTTGTACCAGGGGAAGTCCACTCTCTCGGCTGCGTCCGGATAAACCAACGCGGCATTTTGTAGGATGGCGCTCTTCCAGCGCGCACGCCGTTCGTCGCCGAGGTCCGCCTCGAGCAGTCGGTAAGCTTCCAGCCACATGTGCGTGTCCCAGTCGCTATCCAGGCGCGGCGTAAAGTGCCCCTTTGCATTTTCTTGCGCCAACAGGTCGCCGATCCTGATTGCCAATTGAAGCATGCGCGGGTCGTGATAGTGAGAATTAGCAGGGTGCTGCTTGGCGTATAAGACCGCAGGGACAAGAATCGCAAACGGGAAATGGGTCCACTGGCGGCGCCCCTCCTGTGTTTCCAGAGCCTGCAAGTCGGGCGCAGGCTCAGCGTCCAGGCGGTTTTCGACCAGCGTGGCTCCGGACGCAAGCAACCGGAAATATTGCGCCGGCAACTGCGCCACTGCCGGCCGAGTAGCCAGGATGGCGAAGAGAAAGAGTGAAGAGGCTTTGAGTTTCATAAGTTATTGCCTACAAGAATCTGTGACTCGAATGGCAGGCCCGCATTTCGAGGTCCTTGGTTTTCAACTCCTTCTCGAATAAACCACGGCGACCGGCACGAACAAACACTGATCGTAAGCAAACAGGCGGTCCAGACGGCCCCTGCGGCGAATTTAGCCTAGCTGCGGCCATGAGGCAAGACCTTATGTAGGGCAACAACCCGTTGGCGTCGAAAAGGAGATCGATTATACGAACAAAAAGGGGCAGAAAAGGTCAAGAAAAAGTAGAGAATATCATTGACAACCCTACGGTCAAGTGCTGTAGACTCGCCCCACGGGGTAAATTTAACTAACAAACCTATGAGCACTCTTTCCCAGCCCAGGTCGCAATCATTCATCCGCCGGCGATGAGGAGCTCGCCAGGGCCGTGAGCGAGGGGGCAGTGCACTTAAAGAAGGAGGACGACAGGTCGAATTACCAGTTATCTCGGTTGCGCGTTGCGTCGGGGAATATCGGGTCACGTTTGAGTTAAACCACAGGAAGAAAGGATGGTGAAAAGGAGCTATGAAGAACCATACCAGCAGAGTCATCTACGGTAATTCAGGCCCTGAGCCCGCGAGAGTGGCTGGGTTGCTGGGCTTGTTGTTTGTGGTGCTCCTGTTCTTTGTCCCGTCCGTGCTCGGCCAGACGGGCCAGGGGAATGTCAGCGGGACTGTGACCGACTCGAGTCACGCCATCGTGCCGGGGGCCAGCGTCGTGCTGACAAACGTCGATACCGGCGTCAGCGTCAAAACAGAGAGTTCCGAGGAGGGAATTTACTACCTCGGAGCAGTACCGATCGGGCACTACAAGGTAGTCGTCGCCAAGCAGGGGTTTAAGGAGTGGGAGGGAACGTTTACCTTGGAGGTAGGTCAGAATGCGGTGGTTGACCCGATACTCTCCGTGGGAAACACGACAACGGTAGTCGAAGTCACCGGAGCTGCGGTCCCCATCGAAACGACCAACGGCGCGGTGGCGGACGTGAAGGAATCCGACCAGATCCGCGACCTGCCGCTGAACGGGCGTGAAATCGGCAACCTCTTCAATGTAGTTCCCGGCGTTGAAAGCGGCGCTGGGGGCGCCCGAGTGAACGGCATGAAAGTCGGTTCGCTGGACATCAATCTGGATGGCGCGACTTTAGTGGACCGCTTTGGCGGAGGCATGGTTCGAGTGCAGCCCGGCATTGAAACCGTGCAGGAGTTTCGTGTTGAGACCGTCGGCTCGGAGGCACGCTTTGACCAGCCGGCCACCGTCATCATGGCCTCGCGCAGCGGCACCAACCAACTGCACGGCGGCGGCTACGAGTATCTTCGCGACAACACGGTGATTGGCGCCACGCGCTTGCGGACCGACCCGGTGGGCTCCGCCTTCCAGCTTCCTGAACTCATTCGAAACGAGTTCGGGGGATACCTGGGCGGGCCCATTTACATCCCTCACCTTTACGACGGGCGGAACAAGTCGTTCTGGTTTTTTGACTACGAAGGCCTGCGCGATCGCGAGCGTTCCAGCGTTCTACAGCCCTGGGTCCCCACCGCCGACATGTGGGGCGGGGACTTGAGCAACGCCGTTGACGTCAATAATCCCTGCTCAGGCCCAACTTGCCCCCAGGGGTTCAAACCGATCGTTATTTACGACCCGAAAAGCACCAACCCCACCACCTTCGAGCGCACGCCGTTCCCAAACAATCAAATTCCAATGCCCTACAGCCCCACGGCGCTGGCTTTGAAGTCTCTGACCGAGCTTCCTTCCAATAACAACAACCCGTATATAGCACCGAATGTCACTAACACTTACCCTAACATTACAACGCTAAATAACTACACGGCGAAGTGGGACGAAAATATTTCCGATAAGGACCGGCTCTCGGTCCGCTATACGCGAAGCTTGAGCGCCACCGCGATCGAGGGCGGATACTACGCCAACCCCATTAACCCCTCGTCGGGCATGGGAAGCAGCGCGCAGAATTTCTACAACACCAACGTGGCCGTCAACTATAACCGGACCATCTCGCCGAATTGGCTGAACGAACTTCTGATCGGAGTTCTGCGGGATCCCAACCACTACGGCACACTGGCCGATTTCACCGATTGGAATGCTAAACTCGATACGCCCAACCCCTTCGGCGTTACCGGCTGGCCGACCCTATACACCACTGAGGTCTCCGGCGCCTACTTTGGATGGGACTCCGATAACAATCACCTGCAACACCTCACCAGCGAAACCATTGAAGATAACGTCACTTGGACCCGCGGCAAGCACACGGTTCAGTTCGGGTTCCGGGGCCGCAAGGAACAGAACAACGTCGCAGAACTGCAACAGGCGCAAGGCTCGCACGAGTGGGACTCGGCTTATACCACGAATTGGTCCCCGTCAGCCTTCGGGCCGGCGCCGGACACGGGCAGTGGATTTTCCGAGTTGTTGCTGGGCACGCCGGATTATCTTTCAGACCAGTACAACCGGGGATATTTCTATTTCCGACAAACCGAAATCGGAATGTACGTCTCCGACAAAATCAAGGTGAGCCCGCGCCTGACGCTCAGCCTGGGGCTGCGTTGGGACCGCTGGACACCCTACACGGAAGCCCAAAACCGGCTTGTCGAACCTTACAACCCCGAGCAGACGTTCGAGGTCATCACCCCCGGCAGTGTCAACATCAACTCACTGGGGACGCCGCCCGCTGTCCTCACCACCTGGTCGAATCTGGGCCTAAAGTACGCGACGGCAAGTTCGGTTGGCTACCCTTCGGACCTGTTTCGCTCGATCAACCACGACTTCGCTCCGCGCCTGGGCCTCGCCTACCAGATCAATCGCAACACGGTGATCCGAGGTTCCTACGGCGTTTACTACGTCGCCATGCCGCTTTCCCTTATCCTGCAATCCACCCGGTCCAATCCGCCGCTCAATCTCCGGTTCCAGAACATCTCCCAGAACAATCCTAATGTTGTCGGAGGGGTAAACGGCCCGTATTACGGTTTGTATCCTTATATCACCGCGCCGGCGCCCACCGATTACATGCCGCCCGCTACGGTCGATATCACCAAGCCGCAAAACGCACAACTCTACGGCAATGGCGCAACCTACTGGGATGGCCCCAACTGGAACGACGAACGCCAGCAGACCTGGAACCTCACGGTTGAACACGAACTTCCCGGGCGCATCGGCACGCGCCTGAGCTATATCGGGACGTATGGCGGCAATCTGGAACAGCAATTCGACATCGACAGCGAGGAGCCGAAATACAACTATGCGGTCCGCACGGGCCTGATACCGCCCAGCAATGCGAACCTCTTGAGCCCCATTCCGCAGTGGTCGCTGACCGGACTCAACCACACCGGCTATTCTCGCGACCATTCGCTGCAAGCTGAAATCCACCGCACGTTCGCGAGTGGCATCGGCTTCCAGGCCTTCTACACCTATGTCCGAGCCCTCACCACCACGGACCCCGGAGGCTTTAGCGATGGGAACACCTCCATCAACGGCGGCGGCGGGGTCGGCTCCCCGAACGTCAACGGGTTCGGAAGCGGCGGGGGGACCGTCCCGGAGAATCACGATCTTTTGGGCGAGCCCAGCCTCACCTACAACCAGCGGCTCAAACTTGCCTATTTCAATAACACCACTATCCCTCCCCATCGTTTCACCTTCGATGCTATCTACGATTTGCCCTTTGGGACCGGCAAGCACTTTGCCGCCAACGCGCCTAAGGCCCTCAACTATCTGATCGGCGGCTGGCAGTTGGCCACCATCGGCACGTGGAATAGCGGGTTTTGGATGGGCGCTAACACCGGGCTTGTACAACAGGGTAACATCCGCATTGCTGCGAGCAAGCGGGCAATCTTGAACATCCCGGGCAGCCAGGACCGCTACCGCCAGTGGTTTGCAGGGGATTTCGACACTTCCACCGCGACAAATGTCTCAGGGACTCTGGTGACGGGGGTCGTCCATCCGGCCGGCCCGAACTGCGAGGGGCAATACGTTGGGCAGCTTGCGGTACCCTTGTCGAACAGTCCGCAGAACAACGGCCAGACGTGTTACGACGCTCCCTTCAGCGGATTCTACAATCCCGCTCCCCGCGATAACATCATCGGACCGGGAGCGTGGAACGATGATCTCTCCCTCTACAAGCACTTCAAAATCGGCGAGAGATTCGACATGCGTTTTTCGGCCGACGCCTTCAATGCCTTTAACCACCCGAACGACTTGGCGCCTAGCAGCACCACGGGGTTGCAAGACTTGGCGATGCAATCGCAGGTGAACAGCCCACGTGTGATCCAACTCTCCGTGCGCGTGGAATTCTAATCTTGGGTGCCGCTCTGACCGGAGGTTGCGCCTGGTGGCGCAACCTCCGTGCCGGACTTGTCCTTCCCGCCACGTGGCGCTAACATTCACAGTTGATGCGTTCGATATTTGCGAGAAGGGCCGGATTGTTACGGTGCAACACAAAGGTCACAGCATTGACGGAAGTTGCGCGGCTCTGAGGGAAGAAACCCCTCACCCGGCTCGCTACGCTCGCCACCCTCTCCCCAACGGAGAGGGCTGACCACAATCGTCGTTGACGACCCTCTCCCTTGGGGAGAGGGTGACCGGCTGCCGGCGCCTTCACCAGCCGGAGCGGGCCGGGTGAGGGGTTACTTCCGAAGGATCTGGACACCCGTTCCGTTCTCCAGGTAATCAAGGCAGGCAATTCAGATTCAACGAGTTGGTCCGGAAGCGCTAACTTCAACTTGGGAATTCGGGTTTAAGCGCCAGTCAGAGCGGACACGCGCCTTCGGGGTCTCCGCTACCCATGGCAAGAGGGCTCGTCAAGATGGCAAGTCTTGGAGTTCGGAGTTTAATAGCGCGAGCGATTTCTGCTTTCGCCGTGGCTCTGTGGCTCTGTGCCGCTGTGGTGAATCTCCCCGCCGCCGGCCAGGCGAGCGCGCCGCCGGTCGAGGGCCAGCTTGCGGAGGGAATCAAACTCTTGAGCGCGGGGAGCCTTCTCGAAGCGGTCAAGGCTTTCAATGCCGCAAAGCAGAGCGCCCCGCAGGATGCCCGCCCTTATTTTTACTGTGGTATGGCCTTGGCCCAGGCAGGCAATATGCGGGACGCCGCCGCGGAACTTGCCGAAGCCGTTCACCTGGCGCCTGACCAGCTTCATTACCGCGTTTTCCAAGCCCACATGTTCCAGGAGCTCATGCAAACCGCCGCCGCGGAAGACACGCTGCAGGTCTTCAAGAGTGACACCGCGCTTCGCCGGCTCGACCCCGCCTGGCTGCGACTACTGGGCGATGTATATTACCGCCTGGGCAAGATTGACGAAACTCTCCGGGTTCTCGACCGCTGGGCGGAAGTCGCCCCGAACGACGCCCGCATCGACCTCGACCGTGGCCAGGTTTACGTGATGAAAGGCGAACCGCGGACAGCGGTGAAATTCTTCGAAAGAAGCCTTCAGGAATCGAGCCAGAATCCACAGGCCTATTTCGAGCTGGGGAAAATCTATTATCGGCAGCACGAGTTTCCTGCTGCGAAGGAAGCCTTGCTGAATGCAGTTCGCGAGGATGCGAATAATCCTGAATATGTTTCAAAGCTGGCCTCTGTTTACTTGGCAATGGGCGACCCTGACAGCGCCATCGAAAACCTGAAGAAGGTGGAATCCGCGGGCCCGGGCTTCCCAGCCATCTATTACGACCTGAGCCGCGCCTACCGCAGCAAAGGCGACGCGATTCACAGTGCGGCGTACGGGAAAAAGTTCGATGAGGTAACCTCAGCCGAGCGTGCCCGAACGGCCCGGCAAGAGGCGGCAGGCCGCCCGCTTGGCCAAGCGGAGCGATTATTGGAGCAAGGCCACCCGGCCGAGGCGCGTGCTCTCTTCCAAAAATCTTTCGAGGTTGATCCTGACCTCTGGGAGCCCAATGCTTATTTGGCGGAGATTGACCTTGACTCCGGAGACCTCGTGGCGGCGTATTCCCATTTGCAAAGGCTTCAAAACATCGATCCCGAATCAGGTATCGGTAACTTCTTGATGGCGCGCTACTGGTTCAAGAAGAAGATGTACGAGGAAGCGCGAATCTGCGCCGAAAAGGTGAAACTTATCCGCCCCGACAATTCCGAACTTCGCAGCTTGCTCGGCAATATCTATTTGGAACTTGGTCAGAAGGAGAAAGCTCGAGCGGAATACCAAGCAGCCGTGAACCTGGCGCCGGACCGGGCCGATTTCCGGGCTCAACTCGAGAAGCTGAAGTGACGTGAAACGGCTGCGGTAAGTCGACTCGCAGCAAGGCTCGAAAGTGTGAAAAAGTGATAGTGTCCTAAATGTGGGTTGGTCATTGCCTGTGATCTCTCAGCCCTGAAAGGGCGGCCCAGCAAAGCCCAGGCCAACGGCCTGGGTGGAAGCGGTAAGAGAATATTTCATTTCCGGCCTCAAGCCCTGAAGGGGCGTGATAGCTCCGCAGTCCGTAGGTCGCCCTTTCAGGGCTCGACCCGGAAAACCGCCTCCTTTCCCAGGCCGTTGGCCTGGGCTCTGCTGGGCCGCCCCTTCGGGGCTGTGAGTTGCAGGCGAAGTCCAGCTTCGAGTTTAAGACACCGGGCAACACACATTTAGTACTACTACGTTAAGTTAAGGCGGTCGCTTTGGCTTGCGAATTTTGCTACCACAATACGCACAATGTCCGGTCCAGGTGAACAGCAGGCGTTGGATCTCACGGCGCGTCTGTGGCA
>JBELAJ010000267.1:0-11026 GCA_049508935.1 Terriglobia bacterium
CAGTGGGTGGCGGGTCAGGGCCAGCCGGCAACAATCAAGGGAGAGGGTCTGATCGAGGCCTTCGCGTGGGAAACTCAAGCAGGTTTCACCGTCCATGTGCTCAACTACACGAATCCGGCGGTTCACCGCGGCTGGATCCGGGAGTTCTATCCCATCGGCGCGCAGCGCGTCAGGCTGCAATTGCCGCCCGGCCGAAAAGTGTTGCGGGTCGAATTGTTGCGCGCCGGAGCCGACGTTCCGTTTCAGGTGGCTGATGGGGCGGTCGCCTTGACCATTCCGTCGGTTGTCGATTATGAGGTGGCGGCAGTGTATTCCATTTGAAATGCCAAACAAGGAGGCTTGACATCATGCGACGTGCGATCGGGCTGGGTATTTGCATTGTGGTTATATGTTTGAATGCTGCTAGCGCGGAAGATGATGCGAAGGGTTTTGACGGGACCTGGGATACCACGGTTTCGTGCAGCAACACAGAGGGGGCGTTGGGCTACTCTTATCAATTCCCGTCAACGGTGAAGGACGGCGTGCTTCACGGCGAAAAAGGCGAAAAAGGCAAGCCCGGCTGGCTCGAGCTGGATGGGAAAATCCTCCCTGACGGAACGATGAAGATCTACGCCAAGGGACTGGTGGGAGCGCAGGAAGTTGCCGTCGGCCACCGTCCGCGTGGCAGCGCCTTTGGTTATCACATCGAGGGGAAATTCTCCGAGAAGGAAGGAACCGGCAAGCGCGTGGAGGGCCGCCCGTGCGAAATCGACTTCGCCAAGAAGTAGTCCCGCCGCCGGCACGCTCCAGGGATTCACCGGCTGCTTACCGCTGCCGGGGCGGAGTCGAGGAACTCGTAGCGTTCCCGATGCTCCTCGGGCTGGGCCTGGCACTGGACATTGAGGTGCATCACCTCGTGGGTCTTTCCGAACGGCGGCCAGTTCGCCAAGCCGGGACCGTTGGGATCGCCGGTCTTTATGAAGTTCGCCCAGTAGTCGTTCATCGTCTTGGCCACCGTGTAATCGTCAGGCTGCCAGTCTGCTTTCTTTGAATCAAGCATGGTGAATACATACTCGAGCTCCGCAGCGTGCGGCGACCCGAAGGTCTTGAAACCCGTTCCCTTGTCCGCATCCGGAATCGGGACGGTACGGTCGAACTGGTACCGGTAAACCGTGTTTCCGGCCTTTGCCTGCTCGTCGATCCACTTCCAGGTACCGAAGACAATGAAGCGGTCGCTGGTCAGATCGCCGGCTGACCTCAGCGCTTCTTCATCGGTCGATGCGCCGTATACCTTCAGGGCGGCGTCGGCGCGAGGCCCGTACTCGCGACGCAGCCGCTCGGTGAAGGTCTTGGCGTTTGGCTTCTCCTTTGCCATCAGCACCTCCATGCGGACCTCGTCTGCGTTCCAGCCGGCGAGAAGGGCACCGTGGTTTTGCTTTCCCTGTGCAAAGATAGAGGGAACATCGGAGGGAAGAAAGTAGCCATCCACGATCGGCCAAAAGCCGAATCCGTTATTTTTCTTCGAGGCGTCGAGAAGCAGATCCGCAGCTGGCACAGCCCGCAACTCGGCCAGATTCTTACCCGCTCCGATAGACGCGGCGAATTTCGCACCCTGCTTTTCAGCATCCGCCAGCGATGTTTGACCGTGCCCGCCCACCGGACCGAAGAATGCTCCGCTTTCGCCGATTGCTTGCTGAAACAGTTGGCGCGAGAGCGGCGAGGCCATCAGCGCGCTGACCGAAAGCGACCCAGCCGACTCTCCGCCGATGGTCAATTTCTGCGGATCGCCGCCGAATGCGGCGATGTTTTGCCGCACCCATTCGAGCGCCGCAACCTGATCGAGCAGTCCGTAGTTGCCCGACGCTTTGTGGGAAGATTCCGCGGTGAGTTCAGGGTGAGCGAAGAAGCCAAATACACCCAGCCGATAGTTCGCGTTTACCACCACGATGCCATGCTTCGCAAAGCTCTCTCCGTCGTAGCGAGCCTCGTCGTTCGCTCCTGCGGCGAACCCACCGCCATAGAACCAAAGGTATACCGGAAGCCGTTGGTTCTTGGATCGGGCGGGAGTCCAGATCGTCAGGTTCAGGCAGTCCTCGCTCATCTCTTTGCTGCGAAATACGATATCGCCAAAAACCCTTGCCTGCATGCAGCGCGGGCCGAAGTCAACGGCCTTGCGCACGCCGCTCCAGTGCTTGACAGGTTGCGGCGGTTGCCAGCGCAGATCTCCCACCGGTGGAGCAGCGAAAGGAACACCCATGAAAATCCTCAACGAAGAGTCGGTGTTGACCGTGCCTTCCACAATGCCGCTTGCGATCTTTACCCGGTCAGCCGCCAAAGCAGTATTCGCCAGAATGGCGACACCCATCAGTACGCAGTTCAAAACAATGCGACTATGGTTGATCATGTGCTCCTCCAGTTAATCGCCGTCACTGCCCTCGCTCATGGCGGACGATGTTGACTAGCTGCTTGCGCCGCCAAAAGGCAGTGGGACAGGCGCTCCGCTTGTCTCGAAGACTGCAAGAAATACACCGGCGAGCACAGGCAGGAGTGCCTGTGCTACTTCGCTTTCTTGTCGCCAAGCGTCACATTGGTAATCAGGGGTTCAGCCCAGAACGAAACGCTGAGTACCCAGCCGAAGGTTACGTAGAGGAACATCATCCCGGTGCGCAGTCCGAACGCGTCGCCGAGTCGCCCGATGATCAACGGCACGATAGCTCCCCCCATAATCCCGACACAGAGTATGCCTGCGAGCGGCCCGTGGTATTCCGCCACGGAGTTCAGTCCCAGCGAAATCGTGATCGGCCACATCACCGACGCGCAAAACCCCATGGCAGGGAATGCAAGCTTTGCCGCGGGACCGGGCCCAAACAAGGCCAACGTCAGGCATGCGAGCGCTCCGAGGCTGAAATAAAGCAGCACTTTTCGGCTGTCCAACAGCTTAAGCAGCAGCATGCCGAGCGCGCAGCCCGCTGTCATCAGTCCCCAGAACCAGGCCACGGCCGCGGCCCCCGTGGTGTGCGGATCGTAGCCATGATAGTTCGCGAGGAATTCGGAAATCCAGTCGGCGGTTCCCTGCTCTGAGCCCACGTACATGAATATGCTCGCAAAGAACAGGAGGACGACCGGCTTTTTCAGCAGATGCGCGTACATCTCGAGGGCGCCGGCCCTCTCCTCTTCATTGCGCGTCACTTGCGGGAACCGGGACGTCCACAGCGCGATCAGCATCGCGGCAATGACCACCGTGAAGATCCAGTACATGGATACCCACGGCAGACTTGCCGGCACCACTCGACTCAAAACTTTTAGCAGGAGGTTTTCCTTCGCCGGGGTCTCGAGGTGGAGCATCACATAAGAGTAAACCTGCGGGCTCACAAACGATGCGGCGCCGAAGACCAACTGGGCGAACGCCTCGTTGAAGGCGAAATGTTCCTCGCCGCCCGCAACGCGCAAGAGAGGGTTGATCGCGACCTGCAGCGCAGCCATGCTTCCGCCGATCAGAAAAAGGGAGATCAGTGAAACTTGATAGAGGGGCACAAGCGCGAAGAATAAGGCGCCAACCAGCGCCACGGCAAACGAAAGCACCATTACCTTCTTCTCGCCCCACGCCTCCACCAGAAAGCCGGCGGGTATCGAAAGCACTCCATAGGCGATAAAGAACGAAAATGGCAGCAGGGCGGTGGCGGTCAGGCTGACGTGAAAGCTCTTGATAATATCAGGGATAATAGGGCCGAGGATGTTGGTGAGAAACGAAATAACAAAGAAGGTGGTAAGAACCAAAGCCACCATGTACCTGCTACGAGTCATGAGTGATAGCGGCTCCTTCGAAATGTGGCGGCCCTTGTGGCTGCCCTCGAATTCCCGAATCGTTCTTCCACCATTCGCGGGCCCCCTCACCCGGCCCGCCTCCCGATGAAGTGCATCGGGACTGCGGGCCACCCTCTCCCCCAAGGGGAAGAGGGCATCAATCGCGGCGCGGATACGGCCTTGCGTAGCACTGACCTTCAGGTCAGCACGCGGAATGCCGACCCGAAGGTCTGCGCTACAATTCCGCGGTCAGTGAGGGGGGCACAAGCCCCGCGCCTACTCGGCGACTGTCACCTTGGACCCCAGGGTAAAGCGGCCGGCCTCGCGGCCAGATTGCGCCGCCAATGCCAGGGTAACCATCTCAACGGGCAGGATCTCGAAAATCGGCGACACACTCTGACGCGCCTGCGGAATACGAAGGGAAGCGAGTCCTGCACTCGGGCCGATTAATTCCGCTCTGCCGCCGTTCTGGCGGATGTCCCCGACCAGTCTCACGTTCAATGTCCTGGTTTTCTCGTCGCCTTCGAAAACCAGAACGAATGTTTCCTGACTGAGCATCTCGAATGGCCCATGTCGGAGTGCTGCGCTGCTCATTCCTTCGGAGTGACGGTGGGTTGACTCTTTGATGATCAGTCCGCCGGTTCCTACAGCGGCGAGCGACCCGCCTCGTCCGACCAGGAAGAGGTCGCGGGCGCCTTCCAAGCATGCGGCCAGTTCGACGACGTGATCGCGCCAGGATTCCAGGTAGCGTCGGACGGCGGGAACCGCCTGTGCGAGTTCGGCGGTGGTCTCATTGGGATTCGAATTCTTCAGAAGGGACCCCAACTGATGCAGCGCCATCAGAGCCGTCACATAGGTTTTGCAGGAAACCGAGAATTCCTCCCCTGCATGCGTCAAGAAAGCACAGTCGGATTGCAAGGCCAGGGGGCTATCGGCGGTGTTGGTGACGCCGATCAGTACGAAACGGCGCGCGCTTGCGTTCAGAAGACGAACGATCTCAGCACTCCGCCCGGATTGAGAGACTGCGATGATCAGGCTCCGCTGGTCCAGCAAGCTTGAAAAATAGTACAGAAGCTCTGAAGTTTCGAGCATTACGGTGGTAAGGCCAGCAGCCGTAAGCCGCGCGTGCAGCGGATGGAGGGCATAGAAAGACGAGCCCATCCCCGTCAGGACAGCCCTTTGTATTTCTCCCTGTGCCAAATGGCGGAGAATCTGCGCTAAGCTGTCGGGCACGCTGAGATTTTGGAGCGTCGCCGCCAGCGCCCGGGGCTGGTCCAGGATGTCGCGGACATAGTCATTTTCAATAATGATGTATTTAGTATTAGCTGGCACGATGATCTCCAGAGAGTCTCAACGTTGAAGTAACCCCTTACCCACCGCGCTCCGGCGGATGAAGACGCCGGAGCGCCACACCCTCTCCCCAGGGGAGAGGGCCGTTCGCGTAGTGTGAGACGGCGGCACAACTGCCGTCGCTACCTCGCGAAACGATGGTGCCAAACCTGGGCCGCGCCAATCAAGGCCACGTCCGGCCCCAAGGACGCGAGTGAAATCTCCACGCGATCATGCGGCACGAGACGGCAATTCTCACGGATGACCTGACGAATGCGATCCAGAAACAAGTTCGCGCTTTTCATCACGCCGCCTCCCAGCACGATGGCGTCCGGAGTAAACACACTGACGATATTGGCGAGGCCAACGCCCAGGTAGTATCCCTCGCGCTCCACGGCGCACCGGGCCCATTCGTCACCCTCGGCGGCGCGCGCACAGATCAGCTTGGCGCTCAACTGGTTGCGGCTGAAACCTGCCGGGGCATTGGCCTGGCTCCACTCCGCCATGGCTGGTCCGCTGGCCAGGCTCTCCCAGCATCCTCGAGCGCCGCAAGAGCACGCCGGTCCCGAGGGCTCAACAACGTGGTGCCCGATCTCGGGATGGCAGCCTCCGGACCCGCGATAGACCTTACCTTCTAATATCACACTGGCGCCGATTCCGGTGCTGATGGTTACATAGACCAGCCGGACTTTTCCCTTGCCGGCGCCCCAGACAGCCTCGCCGAGACCCGCTGCGTCCGCATCATTTTCCATCGCCGCCGGCACGCTGAATTTCGCTGACAGTGCCTCAACCAGGTTGCCCCCCTCCCATCCCGGCAATAGATTGACAGTGCCTAACGCACCCGACACCGGGTCCACTGGCCCTGTGCACCCGATTCCAATTCCCTGTAGATTAATGCGCGTTCTGTCGACGCATTGAGCGAGCATTTCGGCCACGCGCTGCATGGCATCGACAAAGCCTCGCGGCACGTCCGTGAGGCACTCCGCTTTGGCCAAGACGCGTCCTTCCTCGTCCACGACCCCAACGGCTATTTTGGTTCCGCCGATATCCACGGCGCCGATCATGGGAACTCCCTCCGTTGTGGCCGAACGACCCCCTCACCCGGCCGGTTCCAACATCGCGCAGCTTTAGTGTAGCGCTGACCTTCAGGTCAGCACACGCGGTGCCGACCTAAAGGTCGGCGCTACAAATCCAGGGCCAGTGAGGGCGGCCACAAGGGCCGCCCGTACTCTATTTCCACGCAAAAACCGCCGCGCCGTACGGCTGCAGATCCAATTCCCAACGCGAGCCCTGGAATGACACCGGCTCTTCTCCGTCGGGCGCCAGTCGCCGGACGGAATTCAACGGTTCCGCAGCAGATACCGATACATGCTCGGCCTTACCGTGGTGATTGACAACGATAACATAACCATGGTCCCTCGCGTCCAGCGACACCGCCTCTACGAAAGGCCGATCGCTCCGGAACCGGGGCTTGATTCCCGCCCAATCGCGAAACGCCTGATAAATCCGGAAGCTATGTTCGTCTTTGTCGAAGGCCGCAGGAAGATTAGCCAAGTAGGTTTCCAGCGGATAGGCGCAGAGCAGAGTTGCGCCCTTGCCCAGGCGATTGGCGACGAGCGCCGGGCGCCCGTCCTGGTCGACAGCTATCGTGGTGCCGCCTCGGACGTCGAGTGTTGCCGCCCACTGCCGGGGTCCGCCGCCGCTCGAATAATGGAAAGTGTCGCCCAGTTTCAGGCCGCCCCAATCAGCCACAACCTTCAGGGTCACGTCGTTTACGGGAGAATGATCCACCAATCGTGCGCCGAACAAGCTTTCCATTTCCGGAATTGCCGCGTCCCCGCAAAGCGAAGCGTAAAGGGCTCCGCCGTTTTCGACGTACCGGCGCGCCTTCTCCCAGAAATCGGTGTGCACGTGAACCAGGAAATTGTCTGTGCTGGTCAAAGGCGAGGGCAGCAACAACAAGGGTCTCGATTGCCAATCCGAATACTCGCGAGGAAAATCCGCCTTCAAGCCTGCCTGTCGCGCCAGGATGAACGCGGAGAGCCAACTCCCTGTCAACCAGTCATTCTCCTCCGATAAATCGGGCAGTTTCTGCCCGGCCACCGCTCCTCCTTCGTCGGTTGAGGTATATGGAACAATCGCAGGCCCCGTGAGCCCGAAGTGGGACTCGTCACCATAAGGCTTCGACCACTCATCGGGAACGATGATGCCGGCTGCGGCGGGAGCAGGTTCGATGCCGTCAAGGTCCAGCCTGCCTAAGATCTTTTCGAAGTCTTCGAACATCTTCCCGGTGGCGCGCTCTTTCCCATCCCAGGTGGTCAATCCGAATTGGGTTTCATGCGGAGAGCGCAAATAAGGGACGAGGTGATACTGCCGGGGCGCGGCGTCGGTATAGCACCAGATCAGGAACCCGTCCGCTCCGGCCCCCAACGCGGAGTATAGATTTGCCCGAAGGTACGCGGCGATCTGGTCGGGTTCGTATTGTGCCGAGGACGCACCAATCTCCTGAACCATGACCGGGCGCGCGGCGCTTCCGGAAAGAGCCGTTTCGAGCGCCGCGGCGTACGTCCCGCGCGCGGAAAGCATAGGATCGGGAAAAAGCTTTTGCGAATAGATGGAGTAAGGATGCACGCTGAAGAAGTCTACGTCGTCGCGGAGGTTGTCAGGACGGAAAGGGCCGCGCCCTACGTCCTCCATGCTGGTTCCCACGACAAGAGGATGCAGAGAATCGTAGCGGCGGATAGCCCCGCGCAGCAGACGAGTCCAGTTGATGGCCATGGAATCGGTTGTCTGATCGGAAATCCAGAACGGAGGCTCATCCGTCAGGTCCCAGGCCAGAATTGCGGTATCCTTGCCATAGCGGCGAGCAAATTCGGCTGCGAAGTCGGTTTCCAATCGCAATATGTACGGGTCGGACTGGGGATTACGGCCCTGACGATACGGTACGTCCCAAAAGGCCTCGCCCACTTCGCCGCCGATCAGGAGCATGGGATGGAGGTAAATGTGATAGCGATGGGCCAAGGAAACAAGGAAGTCAAGGCGCTTGAATGCCTCCGGGTTAAAATCGCCCGGCCGCGGCTCGAACCATCCCCAGACCATATCAAGACGAATGGTGTTGAAGCCCAATTCGTGCATCCGCGCGAAATCCGCCTCGACCGACTTAGGATCCCAGTCATAAGGCCACTCCATCGCGGCTTGGGCGGGAACCCAGTTGGCGCCCACGGGAATGAAGCGGCGTCCGTCGCGCGAGAAGTAGTTGCCGTCCAGTCGAACCGCCGGCAGACGGGCTTCGTTCAGTCCCTGGTGTGTGGACGGCTCGCTCGCCGTGCTCTGTTTATTCTGCGCTCCGAAGGCTCCTGGCGGCGCCCAGATTAGACACATGATTAACAGTCCGTAAAGGCGCCACGAGACACGATGAGGAACTCGGCAGCGGTTGGTTGCCCGAAACATTAGTGGCAGGTCTCCTCGGCCGTTTTGTTGCGCAGAAATGGTACTCTTTTTCGCTTCGCGCCGCACCTTTTCTTGGCAAAGGGTAGTGTCCTAATTTGACTGGTAGCGCCGACCTTTAGGTCGGCAGATGCTGGCCTAAAGGCCAGCGCTACGCCGAAACTAGGACACTACCTGGCAAGAGTAAATTGGTCTTGATTCGACGAGACTCGCTCGCTATGCCGTGCGAAGTAGTGGTAAAGTTTGAAGCTGCGGTGTAGGCCTGCTAGTGCGAAATCGCCAGCGGGCGCCGCGAAACCGCGTCAACAATCACGCAATGGCGGCGAAAGGCCGCTGATACATCAAGGAGGATTCATATGAATCGTAGAGAATTCATGGGGACCAGCGCAGGGGTTGCGGCGCTGGGGTCGGCGGTGAAGACCACGCTGCTTTCGCCGCGTCCGCTCGGGGCCGCGGCGCGCGCTGTTCCGCCCAGCGACCGAGTGCGTTTTGCTTCGATCGGGACAGGAGTGGAGGGTTGCACCATCTTGCAAGCGGCACTGAACTGCCCCGGCACGGAGATTGTCGCGGCCTGCGATCTTTATGACGGCCGCCTGACCGCTGCCAAGGAATATGCCAAGAAAGAGATCTTCACCACCAAAGACTATCGAGCCATCCTGGACCGCAACGACGTGGATGCCGTGCTGGTGGCTACGCCCGACCATTGGCATGCCAGGATAGTGAAAGACGCCTGCGCGGCGGGCAAAGACGTTTATTGTGAGAAGCCGATGTCCCACACCGTGGACCAGGCGTTCGCCATGATCGACGCCATGCAGAAACACAACCGCATCGTACAAGTCGGCAGCCAGTGTCGAAGTTCGATTGTGTTCGCGAAAGCCAAGGAGATTTTCGATAGCGGCGTGCTGGGGCAGGTGACAGCCGTCGAAGCGTGTCTGGACCGCAACGATGCCAGCGGCGCGTGGGTGTATCCCATTCCGCCGGATGCGAGCGAGCAGACCATTGATTGGGAGCGCTTCCTGGGCGACGCGCCCAAGCGGCCGTTTGATCCGATTCGTTTCTTCCGTTGGCGCTGCTTCCGGGATTACGGCGAAGGCTTGCCCGGAGACCTCTATGTGCACATGCTGACGGGAATCCACTTCATCGCGGGGATCACCGCGCCGCCGTTGCGCGCCTCCGGCATGGGAGGAATTCTGCGCTGGACCGAAAATCGCGAGGCGCCGGACTTGATCTGGACACTATACGAATATCCTAACTTCCGCCTCGCCATGCGCTGCAACCTGAATAACGAATCACCTTACGTGGTCCGCTATTTCGGCACGAAAGGGACGTTGGAACTTAAGAACGACGTCCTCACCGTTACGCCTCAAAACACACAGCCCCAACCGGAAGGCTACTCGATTCTGGGTTGGCCGGAAAAACTGCGCACGCAATATTTGGAGGAGTGGCACAAGGAACATCCTGGGACCTTGCCCGGCAAGTACAAGCTGATCGAATCCGCAGAAATCTTCCAGGCTCCTCCTGATTACGATTACCAGGTTGATCACATGAACAACTTCATGGAGTCGGTGCGCACGCGGCAGCCTTCTGTCGAGGATGCGGTGTACGGCAAAAACACCGCCATCGCCTGCCATATGGCGAACCATTCTTATTACAACAAGACCATCGCTGTGTGGGATGAAGGCGGACGTAAGATTCAGTCGGTGTGACGAAGCTGGGTAGCGCAGACCTTCGCTCTTGGTCTGCGGCTTGCGACCAGCATGTGAGTGAAGAGCCGCGGATCTGAAAAGCAGGTCCGCGCTACCACCTTCTTTCAACCGGACCAGCGCGTGGTGCCGCCCTCGAGTCGGCACGCGAGTTCAGGAGGTCGGCTTATGATAAAAAGGACGGTAACCATCGTGGCGGTGATCGTTTTTTGTCTCCTCATGGGGAGCGGCGCGGCGAAGCCGCAGAGCGGGGATTCTGCCGCCATCCCTGCCTTGCAAACCGTGCTCTACGGCGCGGCTTATTATCACGAGTACATGCCCTACGATCGGCTCGATAAGGATGTCGCCCTGATGAAGGGGGCCGGCCTCAACGTGGTGCGCATGGGCGAATCTACCTGGAGCTTGTGGGAACCCTCTGACGGCCGTTTCGAGTACGCGTGGATGGACCGAGTTGTCGACGCCATGGGGAAAGCGGGGATCAAAGTGATCATGGGTACGCCGACTTATTCAATTCCTACCTGGCTTTATCATGAGCATCCGGAAGTGCTGGCGCGGCCGCTGGGCGGGGCAAAAACCTTCTACGGCATGCGTCAAAACATGGACACGGACAGTCCCATCTATCGCTTTTATGCCGAACGCGTGATTCGCAATATGGTGGAACATTACAAAGACAACCCCACGGTCATCGGGTGGCAACTCGACAACGAGACGTCGTCTTATGGCGCATCGAATCGCGATGTTTTCCTGGGTTTCATGAGCCACCT
>JBELAJ010000268.1:0-10985 GCA_049508935.1 Terriglobia bacterium
CCCACGGAGGTCATGAAGCCAGTGAGAAGCTGGCACGAGGTCTCCAACATAGTGACGGAATGAAATCGCAACCCTTTTCAAATCCAGTATTTCACTCAGCCGGCCGCGGAAGTTTGGCTAGGAGAATAGTGCCGCGTTCACCAGACCCGAGATTCTGGCATGCCTGCACTAATGAAGCGGTCGCTGGGGTTTTTTGTGATGTCACTTCAATCCACCGGGCTTTCCGAACTTCTTCGGCGCCGGGAAGACCATGCCCTGCCACCGTTACTTCATGATGCACCTCGGCGGGGATTAGAACGCGCTTGTAGAAGGAGGCGAGAAGATTGAGCCGACCAATTCGGGCGAGGGCAACCAGCGGTGAGGAGTTGGAAACGACGATCACAAGCCGAGCCGTTCTAAGGTTCGCCGATCTTCGTCCAGTTCGTCGGTACCATACTGAAGCGGAACGTTGTGTTGGGCTGCAAACTCCATGAACTGCTCGACGGGCATCTGACAGAGTTCGGCGGCCCGTCCCAGCGAGACCTTGTCCTCGCGGTACAGCTCCAGGGCCAGCAACCGAGCCGTTTCCGCCGACAAGTTGCTGGTATCCAATCCTGCCGCCGAGACAAGCTCCGACGGGATCTCCACACTAATCTTTTGCATGGCTTTAAGTTACCTCATCACGGCCCTTGTCGCAACTCCGACAGCAAAGATCTTGGTAGTCGGGCTATAGGCAAGCTGCGGTAAAATGCGCTGATCAATTTGAATGCCAACGGGATGGCAGGAGCGCAAATGATGAAAAAGCGGGAACCAGTCAAGCGCGATCCTCTGGAGGCGGCGATTGAAACAGCTCTCCGGCCCGGCCAGTTTATTGACTGGCGAATGGGATCAACGTTCACCTCGGAACTCCACGGGATCGCCGCACAAATCGATCAGGTTGTATCCACCGACCCTACTCGGGGCGTGAGTCTCTATGAGAGCTTCTTGGCCGGGTGCTACGAGAAAGCTGACGAGATCGATGATGACGGCTACTTTGGGCAGATCGTCGAAGCCCTCTATTGCGGCTGGGTGAAGGCACGGCAGGCGGTGGGTGGGGACCCGGACGAGACGGTGAGCCTTTTGATCGATCGCATGGAGAATGACCCCTACGGCTATGCGTATCAACTTGAACGTGAGGCCGTGAAAGTCTTGGACGAGGCCGGTCTTGCCGCCTTCGAAGGCGCGGTAAGGACTCTCTTTGAGGTGAAGGATAACCCTGACCAAGCTCGCCATCGCTGGGGCCCGGTCCTGCAGGCAATCTACGCACAGAAACAGGATGTCCATGCCTACGTCGCACTTTGCGAACAGACTGAGTTCTCCACGCAGGACTGCCTGATGGTCGCCCTCATGCACAAGGCGCAAGGCGGTTTCGCCGAGGCACTCGCCTGGGTGGAGCGCGGCCTCTCGATCGACAAGAAAAAGCCGTACGAATCGTCCGCAGGCTACGACCTGAGGAAGCTAAGGCGCGAGTTGCTCGCCAAACTCGGCCGGCAGGATGAGGCCCTTGCAGACGCCTGGGCAGAGTTCGAGAAGACACCGAGCACATACAGCTACGAGGAGCTGATGCGTTTTGTCCCGGAGGCCGAGCGGGCCGATTGGCGCGCGAAAGCGCTGCATGCCGCTGAGCGCGGCTCTTTGGGATCACTCATTGACCTGCTGGTTGAAACCAAAGAGACGGAACGCCTCTTTGGGTGCCTTCAAGAGGCGCGCGACAGCGCGCTAGAGGGTTTAAGCCACTTCGTCACTGAGCCGGCCGCCGAACTCCTCGCCGAGGTACATCCGGAGGTGGCCGCCAAGCTTTTCCGGGCAATGGGCATGCGCATCCTAAATGCGAAGAAAAGCAAGTACTACCATGAGGCTTTGGAGAACTTTGAGGACGCCAAAAGCTGTTACGCCCGTGCCGGAATGAATCACCAGTGGGATGCCGTGGTCGCCGAGGTCCGCCGAGAGCATTACCGCAAGGTGGGGTTTATGCCGGGATTCGAGCGGCTCGTGGCTGGCCGGAGTCCCGGCCAGAAGCTATCTTATCTCGATCGTGCCAGGAAACGCTGGTTACCGCGAGGCTCATAGCACGCAACAATGGAGTGTCAGGGGATCCAAAAGCTACTGCGGCCACATGTCAAGGCACCAACCGGAGAAACTCAGTGATAAGTCATGGTAAAAGGATTTAAGATTAGGAGCTGGGCTTTCTCCGAGGCGTGCCCCGGGAGTGCTACAACGAAGGAGGACTTATGCCACTGTTCATGTGCCGTTGGGAAAACGGCGACTGCTCTTTTGTTGGAGCGCCCACTAAAGATGTGGCTATCCAGTGCCTGGACGAGGTTGGAAATGCGGACGGATCCCAACTGACAGCCCTCCGCGACTTCATGGTGCACTTCGAGCTTACTAGCGAAGGCAAGCTGCGGTTCCACAGTTTCGGCGAATTGACGGAAGAGGCCATTTTCGAGAAAGCCTACCCCCTGCTCGACGACCTCCTTGACAGTGAAAGGCTGAGGGACGCCGCGGACCCGACCTCACGCGACCTGGCGCTCATCCGTGCCACAGTGGCGAAGGAGCGCAAGCGCTTGCAGGGCAAGAAACCACGCAAGCTGGCACAGACAGAGGTTGGGCGCTCCATCGCCAAAGAGATGGATGCGCCGGCCTCGTTGATGGACACCATCGTCCGGCAGGTGGCGGGAGAAAAACTCAAGAACTTGCACCCCCGGGGAAAACCCCATTAGTAACAGGCGCTGGCCTCAATCGCAGTTCACGCGCACCATGGGGCAGCGGGAATTCCTCAGTCGCGTCTGCCTCATAGAACTTCCCCCTCTTCTTCTGCGCGCGACAGCCGGTGGCGATCGCACCTAGCCTCAAACCAAGGCAGCCGGCAGGGAACGCAGGAGAAAAATGTCGTTGCGCGTGACTCAGAGCCCTCTCCGATGCTCCCTTGACAACCAATCCTGCATTACTTACAGTGTGGGGGCATAACACCAATTTCAACGGGGCAATCGTTACTATCCGACGGAGAGAGGAAGAGCGAAACAAATGATGACAAAATCCCAGATCGTTGCGCATTTAGCTGAGGAGACCGAGCTCCAGAAGAAGACTGTCGCCGTGGTGCTCGAAGAACTGGTTGCTCTGGCCTCGAAAGAGGCCAAGAGCGGCGGGCAGTTTGTGATTCCGGGGCTGGGTAAAGCTGTCAAGGCGAATCGCAAGGCCCGCGCGGGTCGCAATCCTCAGACCGGCGAGCCCATCAAGATTCCGGCCAAAACGGTAGTAAAATTCCGTCTGGCGAAGGCTTTCAAAGACGCGGTGGTGCCTCCCCAAAAGAAGTAGCCTCCCCCGCGGTCGATTTTCCTCGAGGGACCGAAGTCACAAAAATTCGGTATTCCCACCGCAACGCGTGTGTCAATAGGACGAACAGCAGGCATGAATAAGGAAATCCTCAAGGGCTCTTCCGTTCAGGTTCGAGGCCAAGAGAAATGGCAAGATGCCCGATTGCAGGATGAGCTGTTTACGTTGTTCAAATTGGCCTGGCTTGAGAATGCAAGACTCCTAGCGAGACGAAAGGGCCAGAACTACTACTTTCTGGCATCCTTCCTCTGCGAAGAGGAAGCCGCTCGCTTCACCCAAAACCTGACCCGCAATAAGCCGAGCGCATCCTTGCTCAAGCCTATTGAAGCAACGGACGAGAGGGGATTTGTCCCCTGGGCTCAGGTGGTACCGAAGGGAGTGGGAGACCGCCTCACGCTTCGACTCGCGACTGACGAAGACGTAGAGGATGCGAGCATCGCGTCGATGATTGACCGCGACAGCCGAGATCCGGAAGGAGACTACTTTTTCAAGGTTCCCGAGGAAATCAAGGAAAGGTGGCTGGAGCGTAAACGAGAGCAAGAAAAAAAGAAGGTGTAGATGCGAAACTGCTCGCAAGCGCATGCAGCATGAAAACACTAACTCTGGGACGATTTCCTGATTTCAGCGAAGACTTCAAATACGCGGATGTCGCGGACGACTCGCTCCGCAACTCTCTGATCGACAGGACGGTGACCACCACACCAACAGGTCCGGTGTACGCGCCAAAACCGTATCGGGAAAGACTTCCGGCCGGACCTGGGCGCCAAGCCCACGGGCCAGAGTCCGGATGAAAGCTGTGGTTAGCGCTTGACCAGGGGCGCGATACGGAGTTCCCTTCTCATCTTGCTTTATGGCGTGCAAGCTGGCGAAGGCCCTGCCACCTCCTCCACGATAAACGAGCACCGCTTCGCTAAGCCTGAATTCTTGGTTGGCTCCGAGGTTGACGTAAGCTTGCATGGCTTTTACCTTTCGAGGACCCACTTGTCGTTGCCAGGCATGAGGTCGATCAGGCGGCTCGCCGCCGCAAGGGTCTCGCAAGCCACTCCAAACACTTGGAAAGCGGTACGAACACTTTCCGTGCTGGACGGATCAAATGGAATAATGAGATTAGCCTCCGGGGTCACTTCCAACATTCCGTCGGCCTCATCCGTAAAACAACCTTCCACCGCATCCCCTTCAGCAAACAAGGCCAACAGACAAGGCAAGGGAGGATTGCAGTCTGAGAGTTGTTGGCCGATCTCGTCGTCAATCTCGGGTCGCTTTACTTGAGTCGACACGCGGTCGAGCGCCAGCGCAGCCTCCACAAACTTGAGCACAAGGTGGTCGTTGATCTTGTCCTTGAGGTGAACAAGTTCCCGTTCAACCAGCGCCGTCTGCCGCATGCAAGGGGGAATCGACCCCTGCACGTTCGGTATTTCGTATTGGTCAGCGTCAGGCTCTTGCGCGGCCCATTCGCGCAGCATCTCGGCTCGTTCTTCGGCATCACGAAAATCGTAGGTCCTAATCCAGCAGTTGAGCGCTCCGACGAAGAGGTTGAAGAAGGTCACCGGCAGTTGTGGCTGAACGCTTTCCAGCAACTCGAGCGTTGGCCCAAACGTCACACAGCCACACGTGGCCTCGGGAGGTTCGACGACGAGGAACAATTGCTTGGCCTTGATCTCATCTTGCTCCGCCCAGTCGCTGGGCGTGCCGCTCACGGCGGCGGCGAGCACGAACCGACGGCGGATGGCTGACCCACCGTGGGCGTTGATCCAACGCTCAAGCGTGATCCTGACGAAGGATGTCGGGTCGCCTTCGGCCCGCTTCCAATCCGCAGCGGCAGCCACATCCACCTTGACGAGGGACTTGGCAAGGAGCAGAGCTAGCTGGTCGTCGGTGACCAAGCGGTGCACGAGCGGGACGGCGCCAAGTTGCGGCAGCAACAGGCCAACTCTCGGTGCCATTAACTGACCGGAGGAAGCCAACCGGGCGGGGCGGCCAGCGCCGTGCCGTTGTGGGTGCGAGCGCTCGCATCCACGGCGGCGGCGAATAATGCAGCCATCGTTTGCAATTGTCGGCATCTGGCAAACCTCCCGACAAGTGTCCGGTAACGAGAGTGGCGGCCCTGGCGTAGGCTTTCAAGTTCCGCCAAGACCGCCTGCTTCGTCACCTCCTTGCTTCTGGGATTTCGGCTCATAGAGCTAACCTTTTACCCCTACGGCAGTCGAGAACCGATAAACCAGCTTGTCTCCGACCTGCTCTGGGCCGGTGACTGCGGCGGTGGCGATTTCCGGGTATTGCTGCTCATAAAGGCTGCGGATTTCCTCGACTGAAAGTGATGGTGAAATATCTGGGAGTCGAATGCCATTAAATTCGAAATAACGGGAAAGTACGTGGCTTTCCATCAGAGTGCGAGACCTCCTTTCGATTGAGTTGGAGCGGGTTCGGGGGTCGAAGTTGAGAACAGCCCAATTGTCCCCGACGATGCTGAAGAGGGCACAGGCTCACGAGGAGTTGAGGGTGCAGAAAAAGCAGGCTCAGCCGTGGGGGCACTTGCGGGTGGCTTCTGAGTTGCCCTCTTGCGCTTGGCTTCCTCCTGCGCTGCTTTGGCAGCAGCCTCCATGATGGCCTTGGCTTCGGCCAGAGTGTTGGCGGCTTGCTGGTGGGTTTGGACATAGCCGGCCAGATGCTTGCCGAGTTGGGCATCGAGTTCTTCGGGCAAGCCGGTACAGGTGAGTGGGGTGGTTAGAGCCGGATTCTCGTTGGCCTTTGCCTGGGCGGGAATGACGTTGACGCGAAGCGTGTGGTCATCCACCTTTGCCACCGTGATGAGCTCAGTCCGGCCGGCAAGAAGCGGCATGAGTTCGACGAACACAGGACCTCCTTTTCGTGGTACGTGCGCTGACTTTCACCAGCGCCATGCGTGTTGTTAATTGGGAAGAAGATTGAGTTGATTGGGATGGGTAGCTTATACTGCCTTAAGCACTCTTGGCGTTGTCGCGCGTGTGGGTGATTGGAGTGGACTGCTCTTGCTCCGTCCCCTTCACCTAGAATCTGGACGGGTCTCCGACACTTGGGGTTCAGGGGATAACGAAAATGCCAAACGATGAGTGGATTAGGACACTTGCAGACGGCAGAAAGGTCAAATTCAATCACGACGAGCTGACGGACGCCACGTTTATCACCGCTCAGATCGAAGGCAACGAAGTGGTTTATTCGATCCTGTTGAATAGAACCAAAACTAAGCTGAGTCGTGGAGAGGTCGAAGGGCGTTTCGAACGAGAACTTTCGAGGAAGTAGCTGCGGCGACTAACGGTTATGACGCAGTCACTGCGAGTCTTTTCTGGCTGAGGCCTCTTCTCTCGCAGACTTGGCGATGCGGGGCTGCGCCATTTCTTTCTCGCTGCGGGCGAGTGTCGCTTTGTTAGGTTCTTTCCTGGGTTTCCTTACGGTTCCCATTTCCACCCTCTAATTGTAAGAGGATGGTCTTCTAACCTTTCCCTTAGACATCATGATAGAAGCGACAAAGACGCCTGTCTGTCACATATTGCACAGATGTCTGTGCAATTACGACCAACCCTGGTATTTAGGTTGGACATTCGCGATAAGAATTACGACGATGGCGCACGATTGCATCTATACAGAGCGTCTTACGTAATTGCGCATAGGCGGCGCAAGGTGTTGTTGGGTTTAATCCACGCGGCGAATTCGCTTTCTACCGCCTGTATAACGTCATCCAGATGCGCGAAGTATCTATTGTGCAGGCATCGGCGACGTGTAAGTTTCCAGACGCGCTCGATGGGGTTCAGTTCCGGGCTGTAGGCGGGGAGGTAGTCGAGCGCGAAGCGACGCGCGCCCCTCCCTCCACTCCCGGTGAAGGCGTGCATGGTGGTATTTCGCGTTGTCGGTAATGACCACGACGCGTCGTCCGGTTCGGGTGCTGGCTGCCTGTAGGTGCTGGAGAAACTTCCAGCAGGTGAGGGCGTTGAACTTGTCCGTCTCGCGCTGCAAGAGGAACTTGCCATCGCGCAAGCGGACGGCGCCGAAGTACCCGACACTGCGCCGGGTGGGATAATGAAGGAGCACCGGGTCCTGGGTTTCAGGAGGGACCCACATGCGGCAGCGTGAACCGTATTGTTGAAAGTGCACTTCGTCCATGGCCCAAAGGTCGACAGCGGCATCAAGGCTTAACGCCTGGAGTTTTTTTATGCGTCTTCTGCAACACGGGATCAGCATGGGCAATCAGCGGGCGCGGCTTGCGCAAGCGGAAGCCGAATTGGCGAAACATCCGCTGGCATTGACGCACGCCCAAGCGAACTCCATAGCGCCGTGCGAGCCAAACCTGGAGCGTCTTTCCGTCCCACAGCGTTCCGCTCGGGCCGACCTCGCTCGGCGCACCTCGCAGCACCGCCTGCACCTCCGGCCGTTGTGCCTTACTCAGGCGCTGGGGCCGTCCGGGTCGCGCCCCTTCCACCAGTCCGGCCAGACCGCGCTCTTCCAAATGTCGAACCCAGTATTCCACCGACCGCGGGGCATCTCCCAAAAGCTGGCTGACCTCCGGACAGGTCAGCCCCTGAGCGACCAGCAGCACGCCGTGAAGGCGGTGATCGTAACGAGATTCTTCCGAACGACGAATCTCGTCTTGAAGTCCCAGCACCATGGTAGCGGCATCGGCGATGGTAAGTGGTTTCATGCCTCCAGGAAACCACACTTTCTTGGGATGCGCAATGATTTATGACGCTTCGTATAGTGCGGTCAGGTGTAGGTTATCGGTGGGGCGGGAAGTTCATTATGGGAATTCCAGATCAAGCGTCCTCGGCTCCGCACCATTCAGCCAGTTGATTCCGTCCCGCCCTTCCAGCGACACGAGCGCACTCGACAAATCGGGTCGCGACGCAAAGCTGGTCGAGGAGGTGACGGTCGCCATGCGAACCAAGAAATGCCAGGTTTTGTTTGCTCTGGCCATATCAGCACTCCTCCTGCTTCTGCTTGCACGATGTGCTGCCCAGGAGAGAGCCCCTCTAAGCACAGCGATCAATCTTGCTTCTACTGACCTGCACATTCAGGAAGATCGCAGCTCCAGACTTTCTCCAAGTGCCCTGCAAGTGGCCCGAATCATTCATGTCGATTCTGACCTGGCGAGGCTCTCCGAATTGACCAACGCCAAAAACGCCAGTACGGGACCCGTTACATCTCTTGAGGAACTGCTGCTTCGTCAACGAATCACAGACACGGTAGTGGTAGCAGCGCTCGACGTCGATTCCGTTTTGGATGAAATGGACTACGAGCGTGAACAAACCGTAGAGCTGAGGAGCATTATACGCGCCCGCCGGGACCGTGCAATCGGTACGACGAACCTGGCCGTTCTCGCTGCTGGCACAGGACTCGGCGCCGTCGGTGGTATTCTGTCACTCAGCAAGAAGACCTCAACCATGGGCAACGGCATCGGCTTCGCCTCGGGAGGAATTTCTACTCTGTTTTCGCTCCGGGGCTATCGGCAAGTACACCGCGTGGACCGGCCAGCGTGGGTTCTGCCCAACATGTTAGCGGTCTTCCTCAGCCAGCCGGAGGAGCGACACAGCCACTACCCTGAAGATATCTTGGCCTATCTAAACAGCGTTCCCCCAGGGAAAGGTTCGCCGGGGAGCAGAAAGGAGCAGGTGCTAGCGGAATGGATAGTGGCCGGTCGTATAGGTCGCGTGGATTTGCCTCAGTCGAAGCAGAGGATCGCGCTCCTCACCAGCACCAACGCGGCCGACAAAAGGCTGGATATGACACTATTGAATGAGCGCGGGGCGATGCTTGCTGATGCCCGGGACGAAGTCGCGCAGATGAAACACGACCTCGCCGATCTCCTTCGGGGTTTGCGACAGCAGTGATTGCAGTGATCTACGTTGAAACTGGTGCTTGAAGGGTCGCTGGCAGGACAGCACGGCAGGAGACACTTCTGCCAGACAGGGATGGGTTTATGGGAAGGGAATTCAGACCCCACGCCCATGGCAAACCGAATACAACAGCCAACGTCATGGAGTATTTTGGTTGAACTCATTTCCACTATTCAATTGTCATCTGACTAGTGGGGGTCTGAAAGTGAAGAGTATTCTATGCGGAATATTCGCTTGCTCATCGTGAGCGACTCACTTCCTGAGCAATTAAGTCGACAAAGGGAAATCCTGGCTTAAACCGACAGTACTCCCCAACGCAGGCTCAGTACCGGTACGGATGTGCACTTGTCGAAGCGAGGCAATGCAGCTAAGTTCACCATATAGGTTAGTGACTCTGCACAATCGTTGCTTGAGGAGGGGAAACTATGAGAATCATGCTACGCCGACTGTGGAAGGAAGAGGAGGGCCAGGATTTGACCGAATACGGCATGCTCCTGATGTTTATTGCGTTGATTTCCATCGCTGTGATTCAGGGCCTGGGGTCGATTGTAAAGAACGTTTTCAGCAACGCGTCTGCCAGCTTGTCGTAATGCACGATGTCAGCGCTTTGCGACTCCTCGCCCGTTTGTATCACGGTGGCCGTGAGGAAGGGCCGACTGTCCGCTCTTTCCTCACGGTCTCGATCCCGCAAGAAAACGACAGCTCCATTTCAAGGAGGGTCATCATGTAAGGAATCAGCCGGGATTGCCGATTTGGACCCGTTGCTCGTCCGGATCATACGCCTCTCCTGCCATCGACACAACGAGATTTGTCATTAAAGCACGCCCCAGCCAAGATTGCGGGTTCCAGCGGTTCGTTTTGCCCGTCCGACGAGCCCCACTTGCCGCCCCGTCATCGATTTCTCAGCCACCTCACCTCGCAGGGTCCAAAAACTCAATCGAAGATCAGTGATCTCGGACCGCGATGCCGTGCGCCCCGCGGAGATCAGCTCTTGGATTCTGCGATTTGGTTGTCGTCGGTGACGCGCTGCCGCATCGATACCTCGCTAACGGCCAGCCACAGCCTGGGCCCACATTACGGACGGTGCCGTGCGGTTGATGATGATGATCAGGCTTTTTGCTCCGCTCTTCTCCACGCTCAGGCTGCCTTTCGATAATAGTAGTTCAGCATTCCGCCCAGCCGCTGCCGACATTGGATCGCTCCAGCGCTACGGCCGTGAGCCTCCTCCATAATCAGCCGGTTGCCCAGGCCTTGGTGGTTTCGCTCGCGATGGTAATGCTCAATAAACTCGTGGATGGCCTTCCGCAAGGAGCCTTCTCCGAACAGGATCATCCGCTCCAAACAGGATTCCTTGATGGTCCTGACGAAGCGCTCCGCGTGCGCATTCAGATTCGGCGAGCGCGGTGGCAGTTTCACGGATTGGACCCCGCTGGTTCCCAGGATATCGAGGAACTCTGCGGTGAAGAGCGGATCCCGGTCGTGGATCATGTATCGCTTGCCGATCAGGAAGCCTTCGGCAGCATCAGCGAGATTGCGAGCCACCTGGCTCATCCACAGTCCGTCGGCCTGTCGGGACAGTCCGGCGATCTCCACCCTGCGGCTCGACAGGTCGATGAGGAAGAGCACCAGGAACCTCGTCAAGCCGCGGCGAGTCCAGGCCTCGACGGTAAAGAAGTCCGCAGCCACCATCACGTCTCGATGCCGGGATAGGAACTCCTTCCAGGTGGTCTTCCGGTTGCGCTCCGGTGCCGGTTCCAGGCCGTGTTCCTT